>JAJEBG010000049.1 GCA_022824005.1 Paracoccaceae bacterium | reverse complement strand
CGTAGTCAGACCAACGCCAAGCCCTTGAAAAACCCTCAATTCCGAATCTGGTAGGAATTTCCGGAAGTCCTTGGATTTTGATCTTGCCAGTTCCATCCTCAATATTTGAGACAAGCTCAATCGGGTGTGGATGCGGTTCATAAAAAAGGCCGTCTCCACAGCCCCAAAATTCGGATTTTGCTGGCAAAGCTATTGAAATGAAAACAAAGAATGCAAAAGCATAACGTAATTGATTCATAACAAATTCCTTGGGTTTAAGCCTTAATTAAATCCCAAGCAGGAATAGACAACTCACCCATTCCATACAACCAAAATCAAGCTCTGCATATTCAAGTATATAATCCCCAAACTTTGCCTTCGACGCCTCGCACACAAATCAGTGGAAAATCGTTTCGGATTGCGTTGAAGAGAATCAGACATCATGTTGTCCCTTAAGCGATTAAAGACTGGAGTCGATTTTTCGACAGGAATCGCAGAGACTCTGAACGGCTTGCGCTGACATCTCAAACATCTTTTTTTCGTCAGCTGTGAAAGACACTTCAATAACCCGTTGAACCCCATCACTTCCAATCACCACAGGCACGCCGACAAAGATGTCATGGAATCCATATTGACCATTCAAATGGCTGGCACAGGGTAAAACGCGGTTTTGACCATGGAGGTAAGACTCCGCCATTTCAATCGCCGCGGCGGCGGGAGCATAATAGGCTGAGCCATTGCCCATTAACCCGACGATCTCTGCCCCTCCATCTCGGGTGCGCTGAATAATTTCATCCAATCTCTCGTCGCTAATCCAACCCATTTCAACCAAGTCGGGTATCGGAATTCCTGCCACTGTCGAGTATCGTGCCAAGGGAACCATGGTGTCGCCGTGTCCGCCGAGCACGAAGGCCGAAACATCCCGCATTGAGACATCAAACTCAAGCGACAAAAAATGGCGGAAGCGGGCCGAGTCAAGGACTCCTGCCATTCCGACAACTTTGTTGGTGGGCACGCCCGAATATTTTTGTAAGGCCCAGACCATTGCGTCCAAAGGATTGGTGATGCAAATCACAAAAGCATCCGGCGCATATTCACGAATACCGTCACCGACAGATTTCATGACCTTCAGATTGACCTCAAGCAAATCATCGCGCGACATTCCCTGCCGCCTCGGTATGCCGGCTGTGACAATACAGACGTCCGCGCCGGCAATGTCAGAATACTGACTGGTCCCCCGCACTTGGGCATCAAACCCAATCACTGGACCGCTCTCAGCCAGGTCCAAAGCTTTCCCCTGCGGCATGCCGTCTTGAATATCGAACAAGACAACATCACCCAATTCCTTTGATGCCGCATGATGCGCTAGCGTGCCGCCAATTTGGCCCGCCCCAATCATGGCAATCAGTTTTCTTCCCATTTTGGCCTCTTGTTTCAGTCAATTCATGCAGGGCATCTCGTACCATGTATGACCAAAATAATACAATGCAAACTAACTCATTTACCGATCAGCAGAGCGCTCCTCTCACCTCCACTCTTCGTTCACTTGGAAATACCGACTCAGTATCTTGTGCCCCCACACACAATTGCTTGGCAAATCTTGAAGTCATTTCCAGACTTACTAATTTAGGTTTATGACTCGGCCGCACAAAAGTACAAAATTGTCTTTTTCACACCTTCAAAAATTGTTAGAGGTCTCTTGGAGACTTGATACCGGTGGCTTCAGTTGGCAGCGATGACAAAGCTAGACACAAATCGTAGACCGCTCTCTCCACATGCGACCATTTATCGCTGGCCCCTCAATGCCGTCTTATCGATTCTTCATCGTGTGACAGGTGTCGGCTTGGTAGTCGGGGCCATTCTCACTGTGTGGTGGCTTCTGGCGGCGACAACGTCAGATTCCTATTTTTATTTTGTGAACAGCCTCCTCACCTCATTCTTGGGTGATACTGTCCTTGTCGGCTCATTGCTCGCCCTTTGGTATCACGGCTGCAATGGCGTTAGACATTTGATTTGGGACATCGGATACGGCTTTAAAGCCCAACATGTGAGAACAACGGGCTGGATGGCGATCGCGGCCGCGATCTTGATGACATTGGGCACTTTGGTCATCGTCTCATGAAACATCAAACCCCGTATAATCGAGTCGCTGGACTGGGTTCCGCTCGTGAAGGCTCTCGCCATTGGTGGTTGCAGAGACTTTCATCTGTGGCGCTCATTCCGCTGAGTTTTCCATTTGTTTGGATTGTCGGATCAAATTTGGGACATAGCCGTGAGCAAGTGATCGCCGCATTTGCCAATCCTGTGGTGGCCATATCGACCATCCTGTTTTTGATTGTTGGGTTTCACCATCTTCAACAGGGTTTGCAGGTCGTCATTGAAGATTATGTCCACACTCGACGGTTAGCGATGACCTTATTCATTCTCAATATTATTATCTGCTGGACCTTTGGGGTGACGGGGATTTTTGCGGTGGCACAAATGTCGTTTGGACTTGCGAATTAACGAGGTCACGATTGATGGCAAAGTACGAGTTTGTTGAACATAATTATGATGTTGTTGTTGTGGGGGCTGGTGGCTCTGGACTGCGAGCGACATTGGGAATGGCCGAACAGGGATTGCGAACGGCGTGCGTGACCAAATTGTTTCCGACGCGGTCCCATACAGTGGCCGCACAGGGGGGTATTGCCGCTTCACTAGGGAATATGGGACCTGATGAATGGCACTGGCATATGTATGATACCGTCAAGGGTTCGGATTGGCTCGGTGATGTTGACGCGATGGAATATCTGGCGAGGGAAGCCCCTGAAGCCATCTACGAACTTGAACACTACGGTGTGCCTTTCAGCCGCACCGAGAAAGGCCAGATTTACCAACGGCCTTTCGGAGGACATACCACAGAGTATGGCGAAGGGCCGCCAGTGCAAAGAACATGTGCCGCCGCTGACCGTACGGGACATGCGATCTTGCACACTCTTTATGGACGTTCGCTGAAAGAAAAGGCCGAATTCTTCATAGAATACCTCGCTCTTGACCTGATCATGTCGGAGGATGGAATCTGCCAAGGTCTGTTGGCTTGGAGACTTGAAGATGGCTCGCTGCATCTCTTCAACGCCAAAATGACCGTTCTGGCCACGGGGGGTTATGGTCGAGCCTATTTTTCTGCCACTTCGGCGCATGCGTGCACGGGCGACGGAGGGGGCATGGCGGCCCGCGCCGGCATTCCGCTACAAGATATGGAATTTGTTCAATTCCATCCCACCGGAGTCTACGGCGCTGGGGTTCTCATCACTGAAGGCGCGCGTGGTGAAGGGGGTTACCTGACAAATTCGGAAGGCGAGCGGTTTATGGAGCGCTATGCCCCGACCTATAAGGATTTGGCGAGTCGCGATGTCGTCTCGCGTTGTATGACGATTGAAATTCGTGAGGGACGGGGTGTGGGTCCAAACGCTGACCATATTCATTTACACCTTAACCATTTGCCGCCCGAGGTATTGAGCGAACGTTTACCAGGAATTTCTGAATCGGCGCGCATCTTTGCCGGCGTCGATGTCACTCGCGAGCCCATACCCGTTTTGCCAACGGTGCATTACAATATGGGCGGTATTCCGTCTAATTACTGGGGTGAAGTCTTACGCCCGACACCGGACGATCCCGACGCTATCCAGCCGGGGCTGATGACCATTGGAGAAGCAGGTTGTGCTTCGGTGCATGGGGCTAACCGTCTTGGCTCTAATTCTCTTACAGACCTTGTGGTTTTTGGTCGCGCCGCGGCCATCCGAGCCGGTCAAATTATTGAACCCGATGCGCCACCAATGCCCCTTAACTCTCGCTCTGTGGACAGCGCCGTTGAGAGGTTTGATCGGATCAGACATATGTCTGGAGACGTTCCCACGGCGGAACTTCGGCTTATCATGCAGAAGATTATGCAAGAATATGCGGCGGTGTTTCGCAGTCGCGATTCGCTCGCCGAGGGCATGAAGAAGATGACTGAAGCGGCGAAGATGGAAGCCGACTTATCGGTGACGGACCGTTCAATGATATGGAATTCTGATTTGATGGAAACCATCGAATTGACCAATCTATTGGCGAACTCGCTGACCACTATCGCTTCAGCAGAAGCCCGTCGGGAGACTCGGGGAGCTCACGCTCATGAGGATTACCCTGACCGAGATGATGAGAATTGGCGGGTTCACTCTCTCGCGTGGCTTGATGGCACACAGGTTGAAATGAGTTACCGGCCGGTGCATACGGAAACCCTCACCCCGTTTAATGTCGGCGGCGTGGATACCCGCCTCATCAAACCGAAGGCCAGAGTCTATTGAAGCGGCAAAAATATGTTATACTTGGCGAGGAATGGCCGCACACAGCATGAAGGTAAAAGCGTATGGTTGAATTGACACTCCCAAAAAATTCGCGGCTGCAAGCGGGTAAGGTTTGGCCGAAGCCTAAACATTCGTCGAAGTTGCGTGAGTTTCGAGTCTATCGGTGGAATCCAGATGACGACGAAAATCCTCGTGTCGATACCTATTATATAGATACCCAAGATTGCGGCCCCATGATCTTGGACGGACTCATCAAGATCAAGAGTGAGATTGATCCCACTTTAACATTCCGTCGTTCCTGCCGGGAGGGTATCTGTGGCTCTTGCGCCATGAATATCAATGGTGGCAATACGCTCGCTTGCACCAAAGGAATGTCCGAGGTCAAAGGGCCAGTTCGAGTCTATCCTTTGCCCCACCTTGCGGTCATCAAAGATTTAGTCGCTGACTTGACTCACTTCTATAGCCAACACGCCTCGGTCATGCCGTGGTTGGAGACCAAGTCCAATACACCCCAGTCGGAATGGCTTCAGTCGGCTGACGACCGCCGCCATCTTGACGGACTCTATGAATGCGTCATGTGCGCCTGTTGCTCAGCATCATGCCCTAGCTATTGGTGGAACAGCGACCGTTATCTCGGCCCGGCCGCGCTTTTGCATGCTTACCGATGGCTTATTGACAGCCGTGATGAAAACACGGGGGAGAGATTGGATGATCTTGAAGATCCGTTCAAACTCTACCGCTGTCATACAATCCTGAATTGTGCCGATACCTGTCCCAAAGGATTAAATCCGGCCAAGGCCATCGCAGAAATCAAAAAGAAGATTTTAGAGAGAAACGTCTGAAAATTTTTTATCTCTCATCTCTAACTTCGAGATGGATTAATCGTTGGTTTTATCAATATTTTGAGCGACTATTGATCCAGAGGAATCGCTTGCTGCCAAGATATTGTTCCGACATCAATTTTTTTGTCTATCGAATAACCTTGTGCACGGATCGTGACCAACACTGAATCTCACCCCCATCACCATCGATTGAAGTGATTTGGCTCTTAGCGGCGTTCATCGCTATAATCCATTGATGACAAAAGCATCTCCAAAGAGAAGTTGGCACACTCAACATCAAGCCAAAAGGGATTCGCGTCTTGCGCGATCTCCCATTCCATTTGATGGCAAAATCATTGAAAATATCGCCGTAAACCGGAGCGCGACTGACCGTCGTGTCGCGAATTTGCGGGGAGGGCGAAGTCTCAAGAACGATTGGAAAACCGCTTTTTTGTTAAGGGCGGTGACGCTGATAGACCTGACCACGCTCTCAGGTGATGACACCGAAGAACGAGTGAGACGGTTAGCCACGAAAGCGAGGCACCCCGTGCGACAAGATATCCTTGATGATTTAGGCGTGGAGAATCTCGGAATTTGCACCGCCGCGGTGTGTGTTTACCATGAAATGGTCAATGCGTCGATCGAAGCTCTTGAGGGAAGTGGGATTCCAACGGCGGCGGTATCGACGGGCTTCCCAGCGGGATTATCAGACTTCCAACTCAGATTACGTGAAATTTCTACCTCGCTTGCCGCCGGCGCGAAGGAAATTGATGTGGTCATTTCTAGACGTCATGTTTTGACCGGGCAGTGGCAATCATTGTATAATGAAGTGTGTGAATTTCGTGCCCGTTGTGGTCACGGAGCACATCTAAAGACCATTCTAGCGACCGGTGAGTTGGGCAACTTGCGCAATGTCGCCAAAGCCTCATGGACATGTATGATGGCCGGTGCTGATTTCATCAAGACATCAACTGGAAAAGAAACACAGAATGCGACCCTTGCTGATGCTTTGACCATGCTTCGCTGCATTCGAGACTTTAGTCAATTGACCGGACTCAAGGTCGGATTCAAACCGGCCGGAGGCATTTCAACCGCAAGAGACGCCTTGGCGTATATGATACTTGTCAAAGAAGAACTCGGTCACGAATGGTTGTCACCGTCATTGTTTCGTTTTGGTGCTTCGAGCTTGCTAGCCGACATTGAACGTCAATTGGAACATTGTGCAACAGGCCGATATTCAGCGCGGCATCACCATCCTTTAGTTTGAAACTCATGACCAAACTCCACGACATCTATCGGTCTCTAGAATACGGCCCCTCCATCGAAAATCATCAGGCGGCGCTTGACTGGTTAGACAGACACGATGGCTCATTTGGACATTTCATCAACGGTCAATTTACCGATTGCCATGATGAAGTGATTGAGGTCCTCAACCCGGCGAGTCATGAAATTCTAGCGACAACGTCCTGTGGGCAACGCGGGGACGTGAACGAAGCGGTGGAAGCGGCCCAAATGGCCTTTGACTCTTGGTCCTCGAAGGCCCCATCCATCCGCGCACGCTACCTCTACGCTTTGACACGAAATCTTCAGAAACATAGTCGGTTATTTGCGGTGCTAGAAACGTTGAACAGCGGCAAACCACTCCGTGAGTCGCGCGATATCGATATTCCTTTGGCGATCAGACATTTTTATTTTCATGCGGGTGCCTCACAAATTGCCAACGAGATCATCGGTAATCGAATCGCCATAGGTGTGTGCGGTCAAATAATTCCATGGAATTTTCCGCTGCTGATGTTGGCTTGGAAAATTGCCCCCGCCATCGCGATGGGTAATACCGTCGTCTTAAAACCTGCTGAATATACCCCCCTGACAGCCTTGCTCTTTGCTGACCTTTGCCGTGATGTCTGTCTGCCGCCTGGCGTCGTCAACATTGTGACTGGCAGAGGCGAGACCGGTGCGTTTTTGGTTGAACATCCGGCCGTCAACAAAATAGCTTTCACCGGTTCCACGGAAGTGGGACGGGATATCCGTCGAAAAACGGCCGGTACTGGGAAATTTTTGACACTCGAACTTGGCGGAAAATCGCCCTACATTGTTTTTGACGATGCCGATTTGGATTCAGCGATTGAAGGTTTATGTGATGGTATCTGGCTCAATCAGGGGCAAGTCTGTTGCGCCGGCTCTCGGCTCTTGGTGCAGGAGAGCGTCGCCGAGACTTTCCACAGAAAATTACGGACTCGGATGAACAAACTCCGTGTTGGCAATCCACTCGACAAATGCGTCGATGTGGGCGCTATCATCCATCCGGTTCAATTGCAGCGCATGACCGATATGGTCAACTCCCATCTCGGAGAGGGACAAAATATCTATCGAGTTGAGGCAAATTTACCAAAGAAGGGTTGCTATTATCCGCCCACCTTGGTGACCGGTCTCTCCCCCTCATCAACGCTCATGCAAGAAGAAATATTCGGTCCCATTCTCGTTTCCACAACTTTTCGTACGCTTCGAGAAGCCGTCGAGTTGGCCAATAATACCCGCTACGGACTCGCCGCCTCCGTGTGGTCGGAGAACATTAATTTGGCACTGGATATTGCCCCAAAGCTTGAATGCGGCGTGGTGTGGATTAACGGCACAAATATGTTTGATGCGGCCGCCGAATTTGGTGGAAAACGTGAGTCAGGTTTTGGACGAGAGGGCGGATGGGGAGGACTTGCGGAGTATACCCAGCCGATGCCAAAATCTCAATCAAAGGGAAAATTATCCAAAGACATGACATTTCAGAGTCCAAAAACAACGGCACAAGCCAAGTTAGCTCAACTCCCCATTGATCGAACCTTTAAACATTATATCAACGGAAAGCAGGTCCGACCCGATAGCGGTCTGTCAATTGAGATTCGCAATTCGCAAGGACAATTGATGGGTCATGTCGGTAAAGGCAATCGAAAGGACATCCGAAATGCTGTCGAGGCGGCGCGTCACGCGTATCCGAACTGGCGCGCTCAGAGCGGACATTCAAGGGCACAAATCCTCTATTTTATCGCCGAGAATTTGTCCGCCCAATCGGCCAACTTCGTTTCACTTGCCGGTGATACCCGACCCTCCCAAAGGCAAAAAGAGGATATCGACGCGGAAATCCAATCATCTTGTGACACTTTGTTTACCTATGCCGCGTGGGCTGACAAGTTTGATGGTAGAATTCATGCCGTGCCTTTTCGAGGACTCGCGATGGCTATCAATGAACCCATGGGCGTGGCCGGTGCTGTTGTGTCCTCAAATAGTGGTCTTGGTGAATTTATCGCCGTGTTCGCGCCCCTCATAGCTATGGGCAACACCTGCGTTCTTTCCGTCTCTGGCCAACACTCTTTATCAGTTCTTGAATTGTGCAAAATATTGGCAACGTCTGATGTCCCCGATGGTGTCATCAATGTTGTCAGCGGGCTTGAGGACGAATTGGCACTAGAATTGGCCTCACACAATGATGTCGACTCAATCTGGCATTTTGGCGATCCCAACCTCACAGAAAAAATCGAAACCCTTTCAGCTGGCAATCTCAAAAGGACTTGGATTCTGTCCGATTCGCACTCGATGGATTCCGACCGGAGGAGACATCTATCGTGTCACGACTATCTTTCTCATGCTTGTGAGATCAAGAATATATGGGTTCCTTACGGCGATTAATGAAGATTCAATTCACCAATCCAAGAAGCTTGAGGGTCGCCAAGTCGGGCCTTCCAGATTCCGTTATTCCAGCCGCTCTTTGATAATCGGCCATGGCGCGACGAGAATTTTGTCCCCAAATGCCATCCGCTTGTCCGGCCTTGAAACCCGCAATGTTCAGCAAAGTTTGGATCAAACGGTAGTCACTTCGATTAAGAGCCAACACCTGCTGAGAGCATAACTCTCTCGCTCTGACGGCCACCTCATTATATCCGGCCAGATCAAAATTGACATTCTGCCTTCCGCCAACCGATGATGGGACTAACACAGAGAGGGAGCGTGCAGAAGCCATTTCATCAATCAACCCGAGTGCCTGCTCCCCTTCCAATTCTACGACCTCACCATCTCGCGCCAACGACCATAAGTCGTTTCTTAACACACCGTTGTCCACTTGATACCCGACGTCAATTTGCCCTGAACGTCGGTTAGAAAAATACCCTCCTAGCATGAGCAACGCGACAGATGTTTCGTCATTCTCGCAAATGATATTGAGGAGCATCCCCCTGTTTTCTGAATCCGCCGATGGAGAAAAATTAGATACATTTTGCGCCGTCAGCGACCTATTTCCTCCCTCATAGATGACCCACCAGCCTGAGACGCTTTGCCCTGAATTGTACGCCTGTTGAAAGAGGGGATTTGAATAATCAATATTGGGGTAACGGCGATCAGCCCAAACGGGTTGTGTCACGTCACTTGTGACAACTTCGGATGGCTGAGCCTCCGCCACAATGGCTACATCCCCCAGGTCATTTGAAGTCAATCCGGCAATCATTCCGTATCGCGCCCCAATATAAGCCAACCGAAGTTCTGCCAGAGCCAGTTTTTGAGATTCGAGCCGCGCTGCAATAATAGCTTGGTTGACCCCGTCGGCTGATGCAAGACTAACTTCAGCCTCATTAATCTCGGCCTCCATGGCGACAATTTCAGAATTGATTTCCGCCACTCTCACCATATCCGGTTCTACAACCGGCACTTGCAACACCTCCACCTCTTCACCCTCAAGGACAAGAATGCGATTCCGAAGAATGTCTTGTGTCAATTGAAGTGTGACCAAACGCCGTTCCATCAACTGACGAACCGCCGGCTCATCTTCAGTCGCGATAGAGAGTTTGACCGTTTCGATGCCACCGGCCACAGCGGACAACTCATCTTGCAAATCCGATCGCGTATGCGAATGGGCACTCACGATGCCCATCAGGACCAAAGTGACCGTTGCGGTGAGAATAAAAGATACGGATTTCATGACGATCACACTCCTTCGCCAACTCAAATAGAACCACTGCTGGGTTGAACGCTCTCCATCTTTGATCGTTCAAACACTTTAATAGATACCTCGACGGTCATTTTCAATCTTTTTGTGGGCCTTGGTTTTGGGCCTCCCGCAGGTCATCGATTCCATCGCCATTGCGACCATGACTATCACCGCCCAGTTGCTCATATGTCAACATCTTTGTACGCTTCTCAATAGCGAGACCATGAAGAGAGTAGATTCTACAGATATTTGAATGGGTCAACCAAATCATGTGCCCTCAAAAGCCATCAACTCATCATTTTTTGACATCGGTGGGGCTTCTAAAATCGTGCCCGCCATCGGTCTATTCGATCTGTCATCCAATCTCGACACCACATCCAAGATCGCCAAAGAATGATGCTAGAGATCACCAATAGAATGCCAAAAATGATGCGGAACCACGGAATGAGGTTGACATCAGGGCCATCAATAGGGGTCATTTTGGTCACGTTGGGATAGATGGAGAGCAGCGTCGAACGCCAACCGTAATGGGTGACGGCCACCCATTGACCACTTCCAATCAATTTTTGCGCCTCAGCCTGAAGATCTCCACTGCTAAATTTAAGGTATGGCGGCCAACCCCAACCCGTGTCTTCATTGCGATAGACCCGCGGTTTCTCGTTGCTTCTGATTGAACTGATAAATCTGATATCGCGATAGCTATTCACGTCAGATGTCGCTGATGAATCATCATCAGAGCTTGACCAGAACATCGGGTAGCGGTCAATATCAGTTCTCACAACTTCAGTACCAACAACGGTCACAATATCACGCGATGGCAATGTATAATCAAGAAAGACGAGAGCCATGAAAAGAACAAGGATTTTGATGGCATGTCTAATCAATCTATTAGTCCTCATCAGCCTTCTCTCATAGGTAAGACCGATCACCTCAATTTTCAATTTCATCGTCAGCAGCCCTTCGGATGAAGGCATCGATTGGTTTTACCTTTATGAATAGCAAACGCAGAGGGATATTGGCACTTGTCAGAAGCCAAACTTCCATCTAGTCAGGAGTTACTTTTGGAAGGTGACAGTTTGCTTGGCATTGAAAAAAAACTTGTACGTGAGGTTGATAACCGCCGTGACGATCTGGTTGAATTGACACAGGCATTAATCCGCATCCCAACCCTGAACCCGCCTGGAAACAACTACCGAGACATTTGCGAATTCCTCCAAACTCGCCTCAAACGCAGTGGCTTTGATTGTGAATTGCTGCGGGCCAAGGGCGCATTCGCCGACAGTGATGAATATCCTCGCTACAATCTGATCGCGCATAAAGAAGGCCTAGAAAGTGGTGATTGTGTCCATTTTAACTCCCATGTTGATGTCGTTCGAGTCGGGTCCGGTTGGACCTTCGATCCATTTGCTGGAACGGTGAAAGACAATAAAATTTATGGTCGCGGGGCCTGCGACATGAAAGGGGGACTTGCCACGTCAATCATCGCCGTTGAAGCCTTTTTGGCCTGCCATGCCCCCTCCTTTCCAGGTGCCATCGAAATTTCAGCAACGGCTGACGAAGAGTCAGGGGGCTTTAGTGGAGTCGCGTGGCTCGCTGAGCGCGGTTGGTTTTCACCGCAGAGGGTTCAACATGTGATCATTCCTGAACCTCTCCACAAAAACCGCATTTGCCTTGGACACCGAGGGGTCTGGTGGGCGGAGTTGGAAACCAAAGGCCGTATGGCCCATGGTTCAATGCCATTTCTCGGTGACTGCGCGGTGCGTCACATGTCTGCCATTCTTGAAGAAATAGAAAAGACCCTAATCCCCAAACTGGCCACGAAAAACACGTCTATGCCCGTCGTGCCTCCGCAAGCTCGACAATCCACTCTCAACATCAACTCAATTCATGGAGGCGCATCTGAATTTGACAAAGATGAGTCGGGCTTTCCTTCGGCCTGCGTTCCTGATCGTTGCCGGATCGTGATTGATAGACGCTATCTGGTCGAAGAAACTCTTGAGGAGGTCAAGAGCGAATTTGTCGAAATGCTTAATGATGTCGCCTCAAGACGCGCCGGTCTTAAATTCGAAATGCGTGATCTCTTCTCGGTGCAACCGACACTTACCGACAAGAAAGCCCCAGTGGTCGTTCAGGTGAAGAACGCCATCCAAAAAGTTCTGGGCGCAGATGCTGAATTTGTTGTCTCACCTGGAACCTACGACCAAAAACATATTGACCGGATTGGTCAATTGAAAAACTGTATCGCTTATGGGCCGGGTCTTCTTGATTTGGCGCATAAACCCGATGAGTGGATTGCCATTGACGATATGCTCGACAGTGCCAAAGTCATGAGTCTGTCGCTATGCCATCTTTTGTCAAGCGATACGACAAGACATGCCCCTATTTCAACAAATGGAGTGTAAACATGTTCAGATTTCTCATAGTGACCGTCACGATTATCGCCATTTCTAGCGCCGGACTCTGGGCTCAATCTGCAAAGGATTCCATCCGCATCGGGATGCAACTCGAACCCCCTAACCTTGATCCGACAGGTGGAGCGGCGGCGGCCATTGACGAAGTTGTCTATGCCAATGTTTTCGAAGGTCTCACCCGCTACGCCGCTGACGGTTCCATTCAACCGGCATTGGCCAGCCAATGGACAATCTCCGATGATGGGTTGATCTATACATTTACCCTGCGCGAGAATGTGAAATTTCATGATGGCTCAACATTTGACGCTGAAGACGTCAAATTCTCACTTGACCGAGCTCGGGCCGAGGATTCAACCAACGCCCAAAAATCGCTCTTTGCTGGCATCACGGATGTCGAGGTGCTTGCCCCGTTGACCGTGCAGGTGACTCTCTCTGACCCTAACGGTTCCTTCACCACTAATTTGGCTTGGGGCGACGCGGTGATTGTCGCCCCTGAATCGGCATCAAATAATGCCACAAATCCCATTGGAACCGGCCCATTCCGTTTTGAACGCTGGGTCCAAGGTGATAAAATTTCTCTCATTCGCAACCCAGACTACTGGGGGACGCCTGTGGCACTTGAAGGGGCTGAATTTAAATTCATTTCCGATCCCAACGCCGCTTTTGCTGCCATGATGGCTGAAGATATCGATGCCTTTCCCAACTACCCCGCGCCTGAGACGCTGGCGCAGTTTCGCGACAACTCTCGTTTCAAGGTCGTGGTCGGCTCGACCGAGGGTGAGACCATTCTTTCAACCAATAATGAGTCAGGACCGTTAAAAGATTTGCGGGTTCGCAAAGCCATCGCCCATGCCATCAACAGGGCAGAAATTATTGATGGGGCTATGTTTGGTTTCGGCACGCCGATCGGAACGCATTTTGCCCCTCACCACCCCGACTATCTTGATCTTACTGACAACTCCGCCCCCGATCCCGATTTGTCGAGACAATTGCTGGCTCAATCTGGGTGGAACGATGGGCTTAAATTGCGCCTGATGCTGCCTCCACCGACTTACGCTCGTCGCGGCGGCGAAATTATCGCAGCCCAACTTCGCCAAGTCGGTATCGAGACTGAAATCATCAATCTTGAATGGGCACAGTGGCTTGAACAGGTCTTTCGCAACAAAGATTATGACCTGACGATCGTCAGTCACACCGAACCCAATGATATCAACATTTACGCTCGCCCTGAATATTATTTTCAGTATGACAATCCAGAATTTCAGGCAATTATTTCAGAGCTTGCTATCACCGCCGATTCGGGGATGCGCACCGAATTGATCCATCGGGCTCAAAGGATGATTGCCGAGGACTACGTCAACGGCTATCTCTTTCAATTGGCTCGAACGGGTGTCGCTCGAGCCCAAATTATGGGTCTTTGGGAGAACGCACCGACACAAGCCAATGATTTGACATCCGTTTACTGGAGCGAGTGATCGGACAATTCGGTTGGCCAATCATGGGTTGGCACCCAATCTTCAGGAATGGTGGGTGAAGCCGCCAAGAGCCTTTTCGTGTAAGGGTGTTGCGGCGAGTGAAAGACGTCTGTCGTCTTCCCGACTTCGACGATCCGACCGTTTTGCATCACCAAGACTCGATCGGTGACCGCCTTGACGACGGCTAGATCGTGGCTGATGAAAATATAGGATAAGCCGTATCGGTCTTGCAATTGGTTCAGCAAATCGAGGATTTGTGACCGGATCGAAGCATCAAGTGCGGAAACGGCCTCATCAAGTACAATCAGTTCAGGCCGCAAAACCAATGCCCGAGCAATGGCAATTCGTTGCCTTTGGCCGCCAGAAAATTCATGAATAAATTTATGCATATCTGAAGGCGAGAGTCCCACCTCCTTTAGGGCCATGCCGACACGCTGATCTCTCGCCTGCCGAGGATAGGGGTTCCCAATCAAATGAAAGGGTTCCGCCACCAATTTTTTCACCGAATGGCGTGGGTTAAATGACCCATAGGGATCTTGGAACACAACCTGCATCTTGCGCCTGACGTCAACGCCTGTCTTGACTTGCGAGTCTATGACGTCGCCGTCCAATCTGATGACACCATTCTGCAAAGAGTCAAGACCTAGTATCGCTCTTGCAAGAGTCGATTTTCCACAACCTGACTCACCGACAAGTCCAAGACTCTCGCCTTTGAACAATGTAAACGAAATATCTCTTACAGCTGTCTTGATGGCGGTTTTTATCCACAGACTAGAGTTGTCTCTCACCTTGTATTGGCGTCTCACATCAGAGACTTCAAGCAATGCTTTGCGGTGCTGATGCGGTTTGCGGGATGTCTCAAGCCGATGAGAAGCGAACAGTTTTTTTGTATAAGGATGGCGCATATGACGAAACAATCGCTCAGTCTGGCCGTGTTCCACAACATGCCCGTCTTGCATCACAGCCGCCTCTTCCGCCATGTCAGCGATCACCGCCAAATCATGCGTTATCAGCATCAATGACATCCCCTCTTCTTCAACAAGTGATCGCAACAGTTTCAAAATCTGCGCCTGCGTGGAGACGTCAAGCGCGGTCGTGGGTTCATCCGCGATCAATAATTTGGGCCGAAGCGCGATGGCCAGAGCAATACAGACTCGCTGCCTCTGGCCGCCCGATAACTGGTGCGGATAGAGATGAAGGGGAAATGTTGACTGAGGAAGTTCCACACGGTCGAGTCTCTCTTTAGCCTCTCGTCGGGCCTTACGAGTGCTAAAACCGGCGTGCAAAATGAGTGTCTCGGCGACTTGGTGTCCAATTGTCTTGACGGGATTTAGCGCCGTCATAGGCTCTTGAAAGATCATGCCAATTTCTTTGCCACGAATCGCACACATTTGCCTTTCGGTGAGCAAACCCAAGTCTTTCCCCGAGAAAACGATACGACCTGTTCGCCGCACTCCCTGTGTCGGCAGGAGTCCCATGATCGATAAAGCTGTCATTGACTTACCCGAACCCGATTCACCGACGATGCCGAAACTTCGCCCTGTGGGAATTTCTAGTGAAATATCATTGAGGATGGCGAAGTCTTGAATTTTCACATTGAGGTTCTGCACAGACAAGAGAGTCATGATCGGGCACGCCTCACTCTCGGGTCTAAAACATCACGAAGTCCGTCACCGAGCAAGTTCAACCCTAGAACCATCAACACGATGGTAAATCCTGGTAATAGGGCTAGTCGTGGCACTGAATAGATGAGCGTTTGCGAATCGGCGAGCATTCGGCCCCAACTCGGGGTCGGCGGCTGCGCGCCAAGACCCACATAAGAGAGACCGGCTTCGGCAATGATTCCGAGCGAAAATTGAATCGTTCCTTGAACAATCAAAAGGCTGACGATGTTCGGGAAAATATGCTCGATGGATATTCTTACCATGCCCTTGCCGGCCACACGGGCGGCAAGAATGTAATCCAGCGTCCAAAGGCTGAGAGACGCGCCCCGAGCCACACGGGCAAAAACGGGTATATTGAAAATGCCGATGGCAAGAATGGCATTCACCGCTGATGGACCAAAGACCGCGGTGATCAAAATGGCAATCACCAGCGATGGAAAGGCAAATACCAAATCGTTTCCTCGCATGATGATTTCGTCAAAAAGACTGCCATTTGCCGCCGCCGCGGCCAATCCCAATGGAACCCCAACCGCCACTCCAATTCCCGCCGCGAGAACGGCCACGCCAATAGAGGTCCTCGCCCCCACCATCAGCATCGACAGGATGTCACGTCCGAATTGATCGGTTCCGAGAAAATACCGTGTTGACGGTGGTAATAATTTGTCAGCGATGTTTAAATCGACGACCGAGTAAGGCGTCCAGATGAAGGAAATTCCCGCCATCATGACAAAGAAAATCGTTATCACCGCACCCACAACCAACAAGAGTGGACTTCTCATCGGCCCGTTCTCAACCTTGGGTCGGTAATCGCATAAGCGATATCAACAACAAAATTCACCAAAACAACCGCAAATACCAACAGCATGACGACACTCTCAACCACAATCAGATCGCGTTGCGTAATTCCTTGAAAAATCAGTCGGCCCAAACCCGGCAGAAAAAATACATTTTCGATAATTATGGCGCCGGCGAGCAGGAATGAAAATTGCAATCCAATAATGGTCAGGACAGGAATCATGGCGTTTCTTAGCGCATGACGTGTGGTCGCTTGGCGGCGCGACAAACCCTTGGCACGAGCGGTGCGAATGTAATCTTGCGATAACGTCTCAATGATTGAAGACCTCATGACCCGAGCCAAAATGGACGCCTGAGTGACGGCCAGAGCGAGGGCGGGAAGCGTCAGAGATTTGAGGCCAAGGAGAACACCGTTTTCCCAACCAGGAAAGCCTCCAGCGGAGAACCATTTCAAACTCACGGCAAAAGCCATGACCAACAACATGGCAAACCAGAAATTGGGTATAGCGATACCCAATTGCGTGACCCCCATCAGACTGAAGTCTGATAATTTCCCGCGATTGAAGGCCGCAAAGATTCCGACGGGGAAAGCCATCGTTATTGTCAGAATCAGAGCATATAGTGCTAACGGCAGTGATACCGAGATCCGTGCCATCACCAACTCCGACACGGGCACACGGTAGGTATAAGAGACTCCAAAATCTCCGATAAGCATCCCCCCGGTCCAATCTAGATATCGCCGCATCAAACTGCCAGAAAGGCCCAATTCCTCGCGCAGAGCGACAACTGTTTCTGGTGAAGCATTAAGACCCAACATGAAGGAGGCGGCATCTCCGGGAATGACTTCAATGACAAAAAATATAAGAAGGCTGGCGGCCAACAGGCTGACACCGAGTGAAATCAGTCGAGTGATGGCATAACGAAGCAAGTGTTCATCTCCATCCTATTTTTCCAATTAAGAGCAATATTCCCGTCGGTCAGTTTAATTGGAGGGTTAAACCATATACAATATTTCCATTTAACAAATGGGTAAATTTAACCCTTTTCTGCCTTCATTAACTTTCGAATTTCGTCCCAAGAGCGATTGTAATCGGCCACTCTCGCCTGCGCCAGTTGAGTGGCTTCAGTCGGCGTCCCTCTCGCCATCAGGATATCGGGATGGCTGCGTCGAACAAGATATTTCCAGCGCGCACGCACAGTCGCAAAATCATCAGAAGGATGAACGCCCAGAACTTTGTAAGGATTGTCATCTTCATGCGAGGAAAAGCGATGAAGACGCTGGTTGAAACTGCGTTCAGAAAGACCAAATATCTCGTTCACTCGCCCGAGAAATTCAAGCACAGACGGTTGAATCTTACCATCGGTCGCGGCGATATGAAACAATCCCTCAATGACATCATCAAGAACTTGCGTATCATGTCGATAAAGTTTTGCCACTGACGCGGCATATTGTTCAAATCCGGCGACGGTCTGTTTAGCCAGATTAAACACTTTTGCGACTCTATCGTGATCGGCTTCGGGGAATTGGAATACGGACTTGAACGCCCGTATCTCTTCGACCGTGACACGACCATCAGCCTTGGCCACCTTCGCCCCCAACGCGATCAATGCGATGGCAAAAGCCACCTCACGGTCTGCTGATTTCAGTTTCTTAATCGCCTCTGGGGCAATTTTTCCGCGCTTTGCCAGAGACCTTAATGTATCGAGAACCGCGGCCCAGTAAGTCATTCCTCTCCCTTAACCGGCCAAACCAAAGACCAGACATTTGCACCAATTGGCGAGGCGACGGCCTTCAACACAAAGGCAGATAGCTGATTTTCCCTTAAAATTTTTGATGGCTCCGAGGGAATTATCGTGAGTTTCATGAATCATTCAGTCTGTTACTTGAAAGGGACATCATTGTCAGCCAAGACTCGTAACGCGGCCCTTCTTCGCAATTCTCATAACAGTAACACAATTCTTGACTGTCCGGCGATGCTTTTCCAAGAATCAGTCATCCCATTGATCCCAGAGACGAATACGCTTCACATGATGAGGCCATTGACGGATCAATGAGAAAATTATAGAAATCCGAATATTCTCTAACTCATTTGTCTTAAGAAATTTAGGTCTGCAAGACCACCAAGACATTGTGAGTTTACGATAGAGTAAGATTGATGGACGATCTTAATGATCGTGCAGACTCTTGCACTCGTAAAGGGGAATGAGTCGTGTTGCTCCTATCATAGGCCTTCGAACAGTCAATAAAAATCATAGCCCTCAGCGAGACAAAACCAATATTCAACAAATGATCGAATATTGGATTTTGGTCATAATGTGACATTTATTCCACATGCACAATAATATTTGACTATTTTAATCAGATATAATACTTTTTAGTCAAATAGCTGATATCAAATAGCCAATAATTGAGCAAATCAACGTAGAAATTGTTTGAAATCAAGGAGAATCGATGAGACTCAATTTACTGAAGCGGTTTGCTTTAGCCGCTGCTCGCTCAGCCGGGACGGTCATCGCCCCCGACTTACCTGCCACCGCGACAACGATCACGTTCGCTGACCTTGCTGGACGTACAGTTGATGTCGAGAGGAATCCGGGCCGGGTTGTTCTCGGTGAAGGGCATTTGATTCATATGCTCGCCCTGCTCAACAGGGACAACCCATTTTTTGGTTCCACTGGGATAAAAAGATGGGATGGGTAGCTAAGGGCGCAAGCGCAACAGAGGGTTGCCGGATTATGGAGCCAAGCCATGCATTACAGCGGGTTTGGCAAAAGATTTGTCCTCTGCCCGGGGGTTTCCGTTTTTCACATCCCGACTTCCACATTCGTGTGAAGCGCATATGCAGCACAGCGGTTTTCTGTACCGCCTGTAATTTTGCCGCGACGGGTCTGCTGTCCCTCACGCTGACACTGACCGTCCCAACGGCCGCACAGTCGCAAGACGGGACATTTTGGGACACCGGCGCAGTGACGTTACTTGCAGCAACGAGCTTGGTTGAAGGCAGACCTGGTGGGTATCTACAATTCCAACTTTCGCATACGACGAACGCGGCGACCAGTTTGCCCATAAAAGTCGGCGGCACCGCGGTGTACGGTGATGAC
>JAJEBG010000008.1 GCA_022824005.1 Paracoccaceae bacterium | reverse complement strand
GGCCGATCACTGGATGCGAATGCAGGCGAGCTACGAGCTTGCGCGGGCGCGAATGGCACATGGATGGCCAGAGGACATGAGGGCACGCGATGCCGTCCCTCAGTAGCCCGGTCTCGCTCGATCCGATGGTTGCTGGACACTGCGCTTCTCGGTGGCCAAGTCCCGTGATCCGTACGACAGAGGAGTAGCGGGGTGCGCCTCTCTTGGAACGAAGTGCGGGTGCGCGCCGCGTCCTTCGCCAAGGAGTGGCGGGACGCGGCCTACGAGAAGGGCGAGACGCAGAGCTTCTACAACGAGTTCTTCGAGGTCTTCGGAAAGCGCCGCCGTGAGGTTGCCCGCTACGAGCAACACGTCTCCAAGCTCGACAATCGCTCCGGTTTCATCGACCTGTTCTGGCCGGGCGTGCTCATCGTCGAACAGAAGAGCGCCGGGCGCGATCTCCGCAAAGCGTACGAACAGGCCGGGGAATATTTCGACGCGCTGCCTGAGCGCGAGCGCCCGCGCTACATTCTGGTGAGCGATTTTCAGACCTTCGAGCTAAACGATCTCGACGAGCGGGATGTTGTGGCTTTCGCGCTCGCGGACCTTCCCGCGCACGTCGAGTCGTTCGGCTTCATCCTCGGCGTGCAGCGCCGGACGTTCCGCGATCAGGACCCGGCGAGCATCGAAGCGGCCGAGCTGGTCGGGCAACTGCACGACGCGCTCGCTGATGCCGGACACGGGGGCCACGATCTCGAACGCTTCCTCGTGCGCGTCGTGTTCTGCATGTTCGCCGACGACACTGGGGTGTTCGAACCGCGCGACATCTTCCTCGACTTCATCGAGACGCGCACCGGCGAGGACGGAGCCGATCTCGGGCCGTGGCTTGCGCAACTGTTCGAGATTCTCGACACGCCGGAGGACAGGCGCGCCGCAACACTGGACGAGGATCTGGCGCGGTTTCCCTACGTCAACGGCGATCTCTTCAAGGGGCACTTGCGGACGTTCTCGTTTGACGCGGCGATGCGCGGGGCACTGCTGGATGCATGCCGCTTCGACTGGTCAAGCATCTCTCCCGCGATCTTCGGTGCGTTGTTCCAGTCGGTGATGGACCCGGCGGAGCGGCGGGCGCAAGGGGCGCACTACACGACCGAGAAGAACATCCTCAAGGTGATCGAGCCGCTGGTTATGGACGACCTGCGGGCTGAGTTCGAGCGGGCGAAAGCGCGCCGCCGGGGCCGTCTCGCGGCGCTCCGGCAGTTTCAGGCGAAGCTCGGCAGCTTGACGTTCTTCGACCCGGCCTGCGGGTGTGGCAACTTCCTCATCATCGCCTACCGGGAATTGCGGACGCTCGAAATCGAGGTCATCCGCGAGATTCGGGGAGCGACCGCCGTGACCAAAGGTGCGACGTTCGATGTGACGTGGGAGTCCGTGGTGGACGTGAACCAGTTCTACGGGATTGAGCTTGGCGAGTTCCCGGCCCGCATCGCGGAGTCTGCGTTGTGGATGATGGACCACATCATGAACAACCAGCTGAGTCTGGAGTTCGGCCAGACCTTCGTTCGCATTCCATTGGAGAAATCGCCGCACATCGTCCACGGTGACGCGCTTGAAGCCGACTGGTCCGAATTGCTGCTGGCGGGCGAGTGTTCGTTCGTGCTGGGCAACCCGCCCTTCGTAGGTGCGAAATTCCAGACGGCGGAGCAACGCGCGCAGGTGCGCGGGATCGCGGCGCTCGGCAAGAGCGGCGGGACGCTTGATTACGTCGCCGCATGGTTCATCAAGGCAGGGGAGTATGTGAAAGGCAGCACGGCCCGGATTGGCCTCGTTGCGACCAACTCGATCACACAGGGCGAACAGGTCGCGCAACTCTGGCCGGTCCTGTTCGGGCGCTGCAAACTGGAGATCGCCTTCGCGCACCGGACATTCGCCTGGGGCTCGGACGCACGCGGCAAGGCGCATGTCCATGTCGTCATTCTCGGTCTCGACCACCGGAAGGCCGCGCGACCGGAGAAACGGCTGTTCAGCTATCCCGACATCAACGGCGACCCGGAGGAAAGCCGCCACGCGGCGCTGTCGCCATACCTCTTTGACGCGGGCGGGCTATCCGATCCGTATCTGGTGGTGCAGGAGGAAAGCGCGCCGATCAACGGAATGGATAGGTTGATAACAGGCACTCAACCGCTCGAAGATGGAAATCTGACCTTTTCGAGCGAAGGGAAGGCGGCCTTTCTCGAACATGAACCGAGTGCGAGTCCGTTCTTCCGACCGTTTCCGGGTGCCCGCGAGTTCATTCGTGGTGATGTGCGATGGATTCTCCACACAGCGGAGATTACTCCCCAAGAGCTGCGCGGCTTGCCAATGGTTGCTGAGAGGCTGAAGGCTGTCCGCGCGTTCCGAGCGAAGAGCAAGAGGCACACCACCAGAAGGCTTGCTGATTACCCGAGCGCTTACGGCGTCACGGTTGTCCCGGAGTATCCATTCCTAATTGTCCCGCAGACCAGTTCGGAACGCCGTGACTATGTGCCGATTGGATATCTTGATCCACCGGTGATTCCGAGTGAAAAGCTCCGACTTCTTCCCAATGCGACTCTCGCAGATTTCGCATTGCTCACGTCCGCTATGCATATGGCATGGATGCGGGCGATAACCGGACGGTTGGAAAGCCGCTACATGTATTCCGTGGGCGTCGTCTACAACACCTTTCCGCTGCCGCCCAGGGACGCGGACCTGTCGAAGCTGAAACCGCTGGCACAGGCGGTGCTCGACGCTCGCGCCGTCCATCAGGATGCAACCCTGGCTGATCTCTACGACCCGGACCTGATGCCGCCGAACTTGCGCAAGGCGCATCAAGTGCTGGACCGCGCGGTGGACCGGCTCTACCGGCGCGGCGGTTTCTCCTCCGAGCGCGAGCGGGTGGAGCATCTATTCTTGCTGTATGAGGAGATGCAGGCTCCGTTAACCGACAAGCTGATAACGAAAAGGAAACGACGCGGAGATCGGCCCCATGTGCGATAACTCGACGCGCTTCCATGAAACCACCCTGCTCAACGGAATGGCTGATGACATTACAATTCCTTGACGATCTTGCGCACCGGATTGACGCGGCCTCCGATAATGGGGATGAGATCCCGCTGTGCCGACTTGGCGATGTGTGTGAAGACCGATAGCGCACCGCGAAAAGTCTTGATCGGGTCCGACTTCTCTATTACCGTTCCAATACCTTTAGTTCCATAATTGCTATCAAGGGGAATGATCCAGAATACATTTGGAGTTGGGACCCAAACGGAGGGAATCGCAAACATTCTCCTGCTGCGCTGAGTAATTGGCGAGCCAAACTTTGCGAACGCAAACTCTGTGCTGGTGCGACAGATACGCACGAACCTCGCCAATCGCCTCCACGCGATTGGTCGTCCTGTAGCGGCCAATGAAGAACGCCTACGAGTACTGAGTTGCGACTCCTTGTTCGCCAAGGCGCTTGCTGGTCAAGCTCAAGGACTTGCCTTCTACGCTACCCAAGTATTCGACAACGGTAACATAGCTCTGTTGGCGGCGGCGGCGCGATCTCTATTCGATGCAGCACTTGACAAAACGTCGTTCTGGGAAAGTGATGACCGTGATTCAATTGCCTCCAAGTTACAGAATGAACGCGATCGAATTGCTGACGATCTTCGACGAAATGGTTATGACGAAAGCTACGATTGTGACCAATGGTCTTTGGGAAATAATGAAGACGAACGGGCCTATCGCCGCTGGTGTCTGCGCGAGCGCCTATTTCTTAATCCGCTCAACGACGCATACATGCAGAGCGTCGCGGCAACAGACGCGTTGCACCTTCCAAGCCACGCTTACCGAATCGACGAATCGCCACGTTTTCCAGCCTATTTCAATCTACTGAAGCAAGAGTATGTCAGTGCCCGGTATAGGTTATATCGAGCGATCTATGAAGAAAGCCCGGAATTCGTAATGCGAGATGTGTTATTGCTAGATTGTGGCGAAGGGCAAATTTTGGCTCACTATACGGAAGAATTACGAGCATCTTTCCTATCTGCCTATGCGATATTCGATAAAGGTAGGGCTGTTGTAGTGATGCTCCTCCACAAGACGGTCCTAGAGCCAGTGCTCACGGCCGCCGCCCGTCGGCCGCACCGTGACAGCGCTCAGGTCGGTGGATGAATCAGGGGGCACAGGAATCACCATGGAAAGTGCGTTGCCACAGAAAAAAACGTAATAGCCAGCAAAAAAAATCACCGAGCGCCGATCACCGGTCGGACAAAAAAATAGTCTTGGGACCTCTCCCTCCTGGCCCGCGAGAGGCTGGACGACCCGGCCGAACGCCAGGTCACCCGGGAGGACGTCACGACACTCTGCGCCCTCGCCGCCCATCACGGCTTCAAGGTTCCCCGGGCACCGCCGGACATGACCATCACGGGCTTCGTCGTGCTCACCGGCGGACTGGCCAGCTTCCATCCCTCGAAGCGCCAGCCGCTGCCCGGAACGCAGAAGCTCTGGGAAGGTGTCAGGTGCCTGTCTCATGCCGTCATCGGCATACGGGCCATTCAGGAATGGGACAGGAACCAATCGGAAGGAGAGAAAGACACGGACTCAAGCGTGTGAGATTGATAGGCCTTGGTCCCGTACTGGTTGGGGATCACGTCGATCCGGATAGACATCTGTCTTATGTAAGTTCTGTCTTGTCTTTGAAAGTATCATATGATGCTTCTATACGTTTATGTACAGAGCTTTAATATGTAAGTATAATTCTTGG
Organism: Paracoccaceae bacterium; assembly: GCA_022824005.1. Classification (GTDB taxonomy): domain Bacteria; phylum Pseudomonadota; class Alphaproteobacteria; order Rhodobacterales; family Rhodobacteraceae; genus JAPOXR01. The sequence goes on along the minus strand of JAJEBG010000008.1, from coordinate 45,304 downwards.
CAAATCTGCACCGCCGGTGGCGGTAAGCCGTTGCGTTTCAGCGTGTTGGACAAGAAAAGGGGCGGATGATCGTCTGGAAGTTCCGTTTAGTTGCCCAATTCTAACTGTTGAACCTGTGTTCAGATCTCATTGTCGGAATCAATGACATGATTTATGCAATGACATGATTTATGATGGCCGAAAAATGAGTGAAGATTGAATGACTACTGATTTGAACCATCTCAGGACGGTCGAACAACGTTTGTTGTGGCTGTCGCATTGGATGATCCATTACGCCAACCATATCCGTCCTAACAGCGATCAAATCAAAGTCGGCGGTCACCAAGCGAGTTCCGCCTCAATGGTCTCAATCATGGCGGCCCTCTATTTTTCGGCATTGCGGCCTGAAGACCGAGTCGCCGTCAAACCTCACGCTTCGCCCGTTTTCCATGCGGCACAATACTTGATGGGCAATATGCCCCTACAAAAGATGAAGAATTTTCGGGGATTTGAAGGCGCGCAAAGTTATCCCTCACGCACCAAGGATGTCGACGATGTTGATTTTTCGACCGGCTCGGTCGGATTGGGTGTGGCCATGACGTCATTTGCCTCGCTTGTCCAAGATTACATCGCTGCGAAGAATTGGGGTGATGAAATCCGTCTCGGTCGGATGGTGGCGTTGGTTGGTGATGCTGAGTTGGATGAAGGCAACGTTTATGAAGCGCTGCAAGAAGGATGGAAGAATGATCTTCGCCACACATGGTGGGTGATCGATTACAACCGTCAATCCCTTGATGGCATTGTCCGAGAAGGCTTGTTTGAGCGGATTGAAAAGGTGTTTGATGCCTTTGGTTGGGATGTCGTGCGGGTCAAGTATGGTGTCCGACAGCGCGCCGCTTTCGAGGAGCCGGGGGGAGATCAGTTACGCGACTGGATTAACAATTGCACCAATCAGGAATATTCTGCGCTCACCTTTATGGGGGGTGAGGTATGGCGACGTCGCCTGATGGATGATTTGGGAGATCAGGGGCATGTCTCGGCTCTCATTGATCGCCGTAATGATCTCGAACTCGCCGACTTGATGGAAAATCTAGGAGGGAATTGTGTGGAGACCTTGGCCGAGGCCTTCGCGGCCGTCGATCACGATCGCCCGACTTGTTTTCTTGCCTACACCATCAAGGGTTGGGGCACGCCTATTGCTGGTCACAAGGACAATCATGGCGGCCTCATGAACAAGTCGCAATTCGCCGAATGGCAGGCACATATGGGGGTTAAGAAGGGCGAGGAGTGGGAGCGGTTCGCGGCCGTGAGCAATGTCGAAGAATTTTCACGCTTTCTGGCCAATGTCCCATTTTTTAAGTTGGGCCCGCGTCGATTCCGTGATGATAAAATATCGGTTCCGGCCATCTCGACTGATTTCGGAAGAAAAATTTCGAGTCAAGCGGCCTTCGGCAGAATTCTTGATTCTTTGGCGAAGGGGGATAGCCAACTCGCCGAACGAATGATCACGACATCCCCTGATGTCACAGGCACCACGAGTCTCGGCTCTTGGGTGAACCGGCGCAAACTCTTCTCGCGCGTCGAACAGGATGATGCCTTTATTGAACATCGAATTCCCTCGACGGCCAAATGGGTGTTCGCACCGAAGGGTCAACATATTGAGTTGGGCATCGCTGAGATGAATCTGTTTCTTCTTCTCTCGGTCCTCGGCCTGTCGCATTCGTTATTTGGCAAACGACTCTTGCCCATTGGTACCGTCTACGACCCGTTCGTTTGTCGCGGATTAGATGCACTGAACTACGCTTGTTATCAAGAGGCTCGTTTTATGATTGTCGGTACCCCATCAGGCGTGACCCTAGCGCCCGAAGGAGGCGCACACCAATCGGTTGGCACCCCCTTGATTGGGATGAGTCAAGATGGATTGGCGGCCTTTGAGCCGGCTTTTGCCGATGAATTGGCCCTGATTATGGAATGGTCCTTTGATTATATGCAGCGTGACGGTGAGGGGGAGATGCGCGACGAGCGCACATGGTTGCGAGATGAAACCGGAGGAAGTGTTTACCTGCGTCTATCAACCAATCCCATTGAACAACCCGGACCTCGAAGTGATCAGGAGGCCTTCCGTCAAGGGGTCATTGATGGGGCTTATTGGTTGCGCCCGCCAGGGCCCAATTGTGAATTGGTTATCGCTTATCAAGGCGCCGTGGCACCTCAAGTCATTCGTGCCGCGAGCATTGTCGCTCAAGGGCGAAGAGATGTGGGAGTTATGGCCGTGACCTCCGCCGACCGACTCAACGCTGGCTGGACGGCGGCTCAGCGCGCCCGCTCCAAAGGCGTGACACAGGCCCGTGGTCATATCGAAACTTTGTTGCGTGATTTGCCATCCTATTGCCAATTGATCACCGTGATTGATGGTCACCCGGCGACTTTGGCTTGGCTTGGCGCTGTTCAAGGCCACCGAACGATCCCACTTGGCGTTGAGCACTTTGGTCAAACGGGCAGTGTTGATGACCTCTATCGCCATCACGGAATTGATACTGACTCGATCGTGCGTAAAGTGCAGGGCTTGACCGCCGGTCGGGACATCCGAGTCTTTCTTGCCAGTTAAGGGCAATCGAGTGCTTTTGATTCACGACACCGTCGCGTTGAAGAATGAACTTTCAATCGTCCGTTGATAGGCAAATCCTAAGGACTCATTTATAGAGTGAGGCCTCGTATCCCATTCTAAGAGTAGAAAAATGTATGCAAATACTTTCGTTACAATGATGCAAAGTGAAATGGAGAACTGACAATGAAAACGATAACGATCATAGGCTTGGCTTTTGCGTGTTCACTGAGCGCGACGGCGAGCCATGCGGCCTGCGATGCCGGTGAGATGGTGATTAAATTCAGCCATGTGACCAATGCCGACCGCCATCCAAAAGGTATTGCCGCGACATTGCTAGCGGAGAGGGTCAACACCGAAATGGATGGAAAGGCTTGTATGGAGGTGTTTCCGAACTCATCCCTCTATGACGACGACAAAGCCCTTGAGGCGCTGTTGACGGGGGATGTTCAACTCGCCGCCCCCTCGTTGTCAAAATTCGAAAAATTTACCAAACAATTCCGACTGTTTGATTTGCCTTTCATGTTCAAGAATATCGAAGCGGTTGATGGGTTCCAAGCCTCACCGACCGGTCAAAAGATGAAAGACAGTATGCAAAGTCGTGGCATCCAAGGCTTAGAATTTTGGCATAATGGTCTGAAACAGATGTCGGCCGACCGACCGCTCCTCTTGCCGAGTGACGCTGAAGGGGTCAAATTCCGTGTCCAGCAATCGGATGTGCTGGTCGCGCAGATGGAAGCGATTGGCGGCTCGCCCCAGAAAATGGCCTTCGCCGAGGTCTATGGCGCATTGCAGCAGGGTGTGGTGAATGGTCAAGAGAACACATGGTCAAATATTTACGGTCGTAAATTCTTTGAGGTTCAAGACGGAATAACCGAGACCAATCACGGAATCATTGATTACCTCGTGGTGGCGTCGGTTGATTGGTTAGACAGTCTGGATGAGGAATTTCGTCAACAATTCCTCACAATTTTGGCGGATGTGACCGAAATACGAAATAGTGAAGCCTTTGCTGTCAACCAAGCAGCACGACAATCTATCATTGAGGCCGGTGGTGTCATTCGCGAATTGACCCCAGAGCAGCGCCAAGCTTGGGTCGACGCGATGAAGCCCGTCTGGGATCAATTTCGTGGCGATGTGGGTGACGAGAATATCGCCGCGGCGCAAGCGTTCAGCCAGTAATCATCGCTGATGACAAGGGGGGCGACCAAGCCCGCTTGCTGTCGGGACCTAATCAGAGGGAAACGGCTCACATTCGATAATGGTTTCTTTTGGCACCTAGCAAGGGAGGATTCTTGAAAGCGACCGTCTTTAATCAAATTGAGGAGACGCTCATCGCCTTTCTCTTTGGATTGATGACGGCTCTCACGTTTGCCAATGTTGTGGCCCGTTATGGCTTTGGGTCCAATATCCTTTGGTCTGTCGAGATGGCGGTTTTTCTCTTTGCTTGGATGGTTTTGTTAGGGGCCTCTTACGAAGTGAAGAAGAATGCCCATCTCGGTGTCGATATGCTGATTAATGTTCTGCCGCCTCGATTAAGGCGATGGTTGGGATTGTTGTCGGTCGCCATCTGCCTCGGCTTCAGTTTCCTGATGCTGAAAGGTTCTTGGGATTACTGGGCCAATTTCGCCAATCTGCCAGCCACTGAAGGCCGCTGGTTTCCGCTCGGCTTCGAGAGTGAATTTCGCGGTAAAGGTTGGTATGAAGTCGACGACATTCCGATGCCGACGGCACTGGCTTGGATCGCCAATATTTTTAACAATGGCGAGGCTTATGAGAAAATTCCACGTCTCTTGCCCTACGCTGTTTTGCCCGTGTCGATGGCACTCCTGATGTTCCGTTTCGCAGAGGCCGGTTGGGCTTTGTGGAATGGCAAGATAGACCGCATTGTCGCGGGTCATGACACACAAGAGTCCGTCAATACCATGAAGAAGTGAGCAGAACGATGGAAGCCGTTCTGCTTTTTGCGATGGTCATCGGTCTCCTTATCATAGGTGTCCCGATTGCCGTGACACTGGGAATGTCGTCGATCCTTTTTCTTCTGTGGTTTTCCGAAAGTTCATTGGCTTCGGTCGCACTCACTCTATTTTCCGCCTTTGAAGGGCATTTTACCCTTCTCGCGATCCCCTTTTTTGTCTTGGCTTCCTGTTTTATGACGACCGGAAGTGTGGCGCAGCGGATAATCCGTTTTTCGATTAGCTGTGTGGGGCATTTTCCCGGTGGATTGGCGATTGCCGGTGTCTTTGCCTGCATGATGTTCGCCGCCCTATCAGGTTCATCTCCCGCGACCGTCGTTGCCATTGGCTCCATTGTCATTGCTGGCATGCAGAAAGCTGGATACTCACGCGAGTTCGCGGCCGGTGTCATCTGTAACGCCGGTACGCTCGGAATTCTGATTCCACCCTCCATTGTCATGGTCGTCTATGCCGCTTCGGTTGATGTGTCCGTGGGACGCATGTTCCTCGCTGGCGTGATTCCCGGATTGCTTGCTGGCTTGATGCTCATGCTTACCATTTATCTCGTGGCCAAATGGCGTGATTTACCCAAAGGTGAGTGGCAAGGTTGGAGAGAAGTCTTCACTTCAGCTCGGCAAGCTTTTTGGGGCCTGGCCCTAATTGTTATTATTCTGGGCGGGATTTACGGCGGCGTCTTCACGCCGACCGAGGCGGCGGCTGTGGCGGCGGTTTATGCTTTTTTTGTCGCCACTTTTGTCCATCGAGATATGGGACCGCTAGCCGTCGAAGGACATCGTTTTGTTGAGCGGCCACACATATTGATAACGGCATTGTTTCATCCTGACACTCGCCGCACCTTGCTTGAAGCCGGGCGTCTGACCACGACTCTATTATTTGTGATTGCCAACGCCTTGATCTTGAAACATGTTCTGACAGACGAGCAGATTCCGCAGCAAATCGCGGCGACGATCCTTGAGGCCGGTTTGGGTCCGGTAGCGTTTCTCATCGCGGTCAATATTATTCTTCTCATTGGCGGGCAATTCATGGAGCCTTCGGGATTGTTGGTGATCGTCGCGCCCTTGGTTTTTCCTATCGCTATCGAATTGGGCATCGATCCTATTCATTTGGGCATCATCATGGTGGTCAATATGGAGATTGGCATGATCACGCCACCCGTCGGACTCAATCTGTTCGTGACCTCAGCCATTGCGCATATGCCGATGATGCAAGTGGTGCGCGCCGCCTTGCCGTTTTTGGGAGTCTTGGTATTGTTTTTGCTCATCGTCACCTACATACCGATCTTGTCCACTTTTCTTCCCACTTGGGTGATGGGACCTGAAATCATCGCCCGTTGAGGGTCATCGCAAGAGCGAAATCAATCGATTTTTGGGAGCCGGGTCACGGCGGAAAACCGATTAGACGGTTTTGAATTGTGACAAGAATCGTTAAGGTCTTAATGAAGCGAGGTGCCTGTCTGGCAAACATCTGAGGCGGCATTAATGGCTAGAGAGTTGCGACTCGGCAAATAAAGGAATGGAAATGGCCATAGACGATCAAAAATTCGGACTTGAGCAGGAATCACTCGATTATCACGAATTCCCAAAACCGGGGAAGCTCGAAATCCGTGCCACCAAACCCATGGCCACGGCGCGAGACTTGTCACGGGCCTACTCACCTGGCGTCGCCCATGCGTGCACGAAGATTAGTGACAATCAATCCTTGGCTCGGCGCTATACCGCAAAAAGCAATCTTGTGGCGGTCGTATCAAATGGTAGCGCCGTGCTAGGATTAGGAAATATCGGTGCGCAGGCGGCCAAGCCGGTGATGGAGGGCAAGGCGGTTCTATTTAAAAAATTTGCCGGCCTTGATTGTTTCGATATCGAGGTCGATGAGAGCGATCCCGAACGTCTCGCGGACCTCATTGTTCGGCTCGAGCCGACATTTGGCGCTATCAATCTCGAAGACATCAAGGCCCCCGACTGTTTCCGTGTTGAACAATTGTGTCGGGAAAAAATGAGCATTCCGGTCTTTCACGATGATCAACATGGCACAGCCATTGTCGTGGCGGCGGCGACATATAATGCGCTGATACTCGCCGAAAAAGACATTCAGAATATCAAACTTGTGGCCCTTGGGGCCGGCGCGGCCGGTATCGCTTGCCTAAAAATGCTGTTGACCATGGGCATGAAGCGAGAGAATATTTTTTTGTGCGACAGCAAAGGCGTCGTCTCCTCATCACGCCAAGATTTATCGTCTGAAAAGGCTGAATTTGCCCAAGACACGCAAGCCCGCGCGTTTTCTGATGTCATCAAAGGGGCAGATCTTTTTCTTGGACTGTCAGGGCCGGGGCTTCTAACCGGGGATATGGTGCGGCAAATGGCTCCACGGCCGATCATTTTTGCACTCGCGAATCCCGATCCCGAAATTCATCCCGACGAAGCACTCGCCGCCGCTCCTGATGCGTTGATTGCCACCGGACGGTCGGATTATTTCAACCAAGTCAATAATGTTCTCTGTTTTCCGTTTATCTTTCGGGGGGCCATGGATGTCGGGGCCACCAAAATCAATGACGAGATGAAACTAGCTTGCGCCATGGCCATTGCAGAACTAGCGCGCAGCACAACGTCAGCAGAGGTGGGATCGGCCTATCGAGGCGAAACGCTGACCTTTTCCCCGGGCTACCTTATTCCCAAACCATTTGATCCCCGATTGCTGCCGCATGTCTCAAGTGCCGTGGCCAAAGCCGCGATGGAGTCCGGGGTCACGACACAAACGCTTGATCTTGAAAATTACCGTCGTCAGTTAGAAGAGAAGGTTTTCAAAACCTCGTTTATCATGCGGCCGGTCTTCGGCGTGGCGCGTCTTGTCAAACGTCGCATCGTTTTCGCTGAAGGTGAAGATGAGCGAGTCCTGCGCGCCGCTCAAATGGTGAGAGAGGAGACGGCAGATATCCCGATCCTGATTGGACGGCCGGATGTAGTGCAGCAAAAGATCGAAAGAGCTGGCTTGGAGATCGCGCCGGGCCATGGTTTTGAATTGGTGAACCCACAGGATGACCCACGTTATCGTGAATACTGGACGACCTATCACAAAATTATGCATCGCCAAGGCGTCACTCCCGACTTGGCTAGGGCGATCTTGCGCACCAATACGACGGCCATCGCTGGCGTGATGGTTCAACGAGGTGAGGCCGACAGCATGATCTGTGGGACTTTTGGCCAATATTTGTGGCATCTCAATTATGTCAGACAAATTTTGTCTGAAGATGGTTTGCAACCCGCTGGTGCTCTCTCCTTGATGATTTTTGACAATGGGCCTTTATTCATCGCTGACACGCATGTGCATACCGACCCTAGCGCCGAACAGATCACTTCAACGGTTATCGCGGCCGCTCGCCATGTGCGGCGATTTGGTATTGAACCGAAAATAGCATTGTGTTCGGATTCTGAGTTTGGCAATCTCGACAGTGTATCGGGACGGTTGATGCGCCAGGTGTTAGAAATATTGGATGCTCAAGGACAGGCCTTTGAATACGAAGGTGAGATGAATACCGACACAGCGCTAGACGAGGCTTTGCGGCAAAGATTGTTCCCCCATTCCCGTTTAAAGGGACGCGCCAATACTCTGATTTATCCAAACACAGTCGGCGCCGGCGCGGCGCGCAATTTACTAAAATGCGTAGTCTCGGGTTTGGAAGTCGGCCCCATCCTCATGGGAATGGGCAATCGTGCTCATGTGGTGACGCCAGCGATTACGGCTCGGGGTCTGCTCAATATTGCCGCCCTCGCCGGGAGCGCGGTGGCGAGTTATGGCTGAGAAAAGAAGATTATTGGGAGTGAAATAAATGGCCGGCAAACTGACCACTCACGTCCTTGATACCGCTCGGGGTAAGCCGGCGGCGGGGCTTCACATTGATCTATGGCGATCCGTTGAGGGCAAATGGCAGCATCTAGGCCGCTACAAAACCAATGATGACGGGCGTATTTCAAAGCCGCTTCTTGAAGGAGAGCAGTTTCAACCCGGCATTTATGAATTGCGTTTTCATGTGGGTGACTATCAGCGGTCGCAAGGGCATATTGAGGATCGGGAATATTTTTTGGACGAGGTGCCGGTTCAATTCGGACTCGCGGCGAGCGAGCATTATCATGTCCCGCTTTTGGTGTCTCCGTTTGGCTATTCGACCTATCGCGGAAGTTGATGGTCTGAGTGGAATTAGGTACTGATGACTGATCTTGCGATTATCTGGGACTGGCTTGCCTTTGCGGTGCGATGGTTGCATGTCATCACCGCCATGGCATGGATCGGCTCGTCATTCTATTTTATTGCTCTTGATCTTGGCCTGCGGAAAGCGCCGGATATGCCGCAAGGGGCACATGGCGAGGAATGGCAGGTGCATGGAGGGGGTTTCTACCATATCCAAAAATATCTTGTCGCCCCAGAGCGTCTCCCCGAACACCTTATCTGGTTCAAATGGGAGAGTTACAGCACCTGGTTGAGTGGGGCCGCTTTGCTCATGATCTTGTATTGGTCCGGTGCTGAATTGTACCTGATTGATCCGGCAAAGATGGATCTTGAGGTCTGGCAAGCGGTGCTGATTTCCGGCGGGTCTCTTGCGGTCGGTTGGGTGATTTATGACGGCCTCTGCAAGTCAAGATTGGGCGACCATCCGACGGGTTTGATGCTGCTTCTATTTGTCATGTTGGTGGCCATGGCTTGGGGGTATGATCAGGTCTTCACTGGACGCGCGGCCTTGTTGCATCTCGGTGCTTTTACGGCCACCATCATGTCGGCCAATGTCTTCATGATCATCATTCCCAATCAGAAGATCGTGGTGAGGGATTTGCGGGCCGAAAGAGTGCCCGATGCCAAATATGGGCGGATCGCAAAACTGCGCTCCACGCACAATAATTATCTCACCTTGCCCGTCATTTTCCTGATGCTTTCAAACCATTACCCACTGTCATTTGCTTCCGAATACAATTGGGTCATCGCGTCTTTGGTTTTCCTCATGGGGGTGACGATTCGCCATTATTTCAATTCTAAACACGCCGGCAAAGGTCACCCGCACTGGACATGGGCGATAACGGCGGTCATTTTCATTGTCATCATGTGGTTCTCCTCACTCGGCACAACGCTCGCTGATCATCAGATACGGGCGCCCGAATCGACCGAGACTTCACGTTTTTTGGCCCATCCAGAATTTGCTGAAGTCAGTCAACTAGTGCAACTGCGTTGTGCCGCTTGCCATGCTTCTGAGCCGGCTTGGCAAGGTGTTAATATTGCGCCCAAAGGTGTGATTCTTGAAACGCCCACCGATATTGCTCGATATGCACGTGAAATTTACTTGCAGGCGGGTTTGTCGAAAGCCATGCCGCCCGCCAATTTGTCGGACATCAACCCGCGAGAGCGGCAACAAATTATTCGTTGGTATCGTGAATCGAGTGCCCATTCTATTTTCTGATCATCTCTCCGACTCATCCGTCTCCTGAACGCAAGGACGGATGGGCTTTTTGATACACCTCCATCAATTGTGCCTGATCCACTTCGGTATAGGCTTGTGTGGTTGAAAGAGAACTGTGTCCAAGAAGTTCCTGAATGGCACGCAAATCACCACTGGCCCGCAAAAGATGACTGGCAAAGGAATGGCGCAGCGCGTGCGGTGTGGCGCTTGAAGGCAAGCCGAGCGCATGGCGGGCACGCTCAAGGACATGGCGAACGGCGCGTTGATTGAGGACGCCTCCCCGAACGCCCCGAAACATCGCTGACTCGGTGTCTTGATCAAATGGAAACAATGTTTGGTAGCGGTCAATGGCATCGCGTGCGAGGGGCATTGTCGGAATCATTCGCTCCTTTCCCCCTTTGCCTCTGATGCATAAGGTTTGCGGCAACGGACAATTTGACCATTGCAGGGATAAGGCCTCTGAAACCCGCAAACCGCAGCCATAGAGAAGAATCAAAATGGCCGCGTCTCTGGCTTTGACCCAAGCGAGACGACTCCCACTCGTCTCGGCATGGGCAATCATATTGACAGCATTTTCTGATGACATGGGCCGCGGGAGGGGAAGTTGGAATCGGGGGGCTCGAACGGCTAGGAAGGAAGTGGTATCAAATCCATGGGTTTCGCCGACCCAGCCGATAAACCCTTTCACGGCCGAGAGTTGTCTTGACAATGAACGAGCCGATACCCCCCTTTGACGCTCGCTAGACATCCAAGCGCGGGCCTCTCGGATCTCAATGGTGCGCAAGTCTTGCAGCGTGAGTGACTTGGCGAAATATTGGGTGAGAAAGTCAATAAATCGGGAAATATCGCGTTGATAGGCGGTGAGGGTATTTGAGGAAGCCCCCGTGACCACCGATTTGTGACGAATCCACTGCCCTAGCAATTGGCTGGCAAGGGGGTCATGCGAATCTGTCGATGGTTCTATCACACGAGGTGTCCTCTAAAAATTCTAGCTCGAATCGGGCCTTCCTCCATTTCGGTTCATTATATCTCCGTGGCGTGAGATACAGACCATCGGCGGAGCGAGCATTCGACCACATCACGGAAAAACGTCAAGAGTTCGACTCCCAATTGCGGCTGAAACATTTGAGAATCGCCTGAGCCGAGTAACATGAGAGCGAAATCGTCACCGTGACTGATGTCCTGTTGACCGTTGGCATGGCGGGCGAGTCGAAGACTCAGCGGCAAAAGAGCCTCTGACAAAATTGGACTCTTCTGAAACCCGGGATAGATATCTGAAGATATGTTGGGGCATGAGCGAAGGATCAGACGACCCGACTGATAAACCGATTGGCCGCCACAATAGTCGCAAACAAAACCCTTATGACAAAATTTTATTGGGCCAAATTGCCCATTGGGTTTCAAGTTGGGGAAAGGGCTTTCAACGAATACCAGTAGGCAGTCAATTTGTAAGATGTCTTTGACCGTATCACGAATCGTCGTGCACCACTCGTCGATACTTTGACAGTTGAGCAAGGAGACAATGGCGCGATGCACGCGTTGGAGACTCGCAAAGTTGCGCTGGCTATCCTCAGTGATGGCGCGGTTGGCGACTTCAAGCCCAATTCGGCGCTGCTCCAACACCTTGAGGGCGGCGCCTCTGAGATCGATGACATTGTCTCCGAGTGAACCTTTGGCCTGTTGAGCCAAATCGCGCATGAGTTCGGGATCATCAAGGACGATATTTGGCTCTTCACGAATGAGAGTTCGCAACTCAGCGAGATAATTTTCGTTTTTCAATTTGGCGGTTTCGTTGATGGTTCAGGTCTTTGACTTGGCGGCGTCCTTAAGGAAACTTTCGAGTCCAAGGTCGGTCAAGGGATGTTCACACAGTTTTTTCAGCACGCCCGGCGGCACGGTCGCCACATCGGCGCCCGCTAGCGCACATTGGGTGACATGGGAAGGTGAACGGATTGAGGCGGCCAATAATTGGGTGGCGAAATCGTAGTTGTCATAGACATCGCGGATATCTTCAATCAAGTCCATTCCGTTCAGGCCGATATCGTCGAGCCGACCAATAAATGGGCTGATATAAGTCGCTCCCGCCTTGGCGGCCAAGAGAGCTTGATTGGCACTAAAACAGAGCGTGACATTGACTTTGATGTCCTCCTGATGCAATTGGTGGCAGGCTTGTAATCCGTCCCAAGTCAGAGGAACTTTGACAACCACATTATGGCTGATTTTCGCTAACGCTTTTCCTTCACGTACCATGTCATCACGCTCAATGGCCACAACTTCCGCGCTGACCGGTAAATTGTCGACGATATGGCAAATTTCGGCGATGACGGCATGGTGTGATTTGCCCGATTTCATAATCAAAGTCGGGTTGGTGGTGACCCCGTCGATGAGACCGGTTGAGTTGAGTTCCCGGATCGCGTTTGTATCGGCTGTATCGACAAAAAAATCCATCATTCCTGCCCCTGTTGAATATGTTCTGCCATATTTTAATGGCTTTTTGGGTGATTTGAAACTGTCAATTCGCGGTCAAAAACATGTGTGAAAGATTCGAATCTGGGACTCGTGTGTCGGTACTTGTCCCAAGGGACGTCGGGGGATGTCTCGATTACTTGGTCCCCGAGGGCGGTGTGAGGATTGGCCAGCTGGTGGAAGTGCCTCTAGGCCCGAGCCGTGAGTTGGGTCTGGTATGGGGCCGAGGCACGCACGAAGTTGAGGCGGCCAAACTGAGGCCAATTCTAAAAGAGCTTGACGCCGCCCCTATCAACCGGCCGATGCGTGACTTTATGCAAAAAGTGGGCGACTATACGCTGACACCGCTCAACATGATGATGCGAATGGTGACGCGGGTGCCAAAACTCCGCGAGTCGCGTCCACGGGGCATTGTTCTCCGTCCAACCGAAAAAATACCTGATAAGTTGACACCGGCGCGGCAACGGGTTCTGCAACAGTTTAAGGATGCCGGCGGCATGCCGATGATGTCGGCAGAAATCAAAGAATTGGCTCAAGTGAGTTCAAGTGTCCTCAATGGCTTGGTCAAGTCAGGCTCTCTGGTAAGCGAGTCCATTCTCATTGATGAGCGTTATCCGTTTCTTGACCCTGAAAGGCCGGGATTTCAGCTTTCTGCCGCGCAAGCGCACGCGGCGCAAGAATTAAGAAATCGAGTGAGAAACAATTGTTTTTCAACAGTTTTGTTGAAAGGTGTGACGGGAGCCGGAAAAACCGAGGTTTATCTTGAGGCGGTGTCGGAAGCGCTGCGAGCCGGAAGACAAGTTCTCGTGCTTCTTCCTGAAATTGCCTTAACGTCGCAATTTATGAGGCGAGTGGGCGATAGGTTTGGCGCATTACCGGCGGAGTGGCACTCGGAAATCAAACCCAAAGAACGAATGCGGCTGTGGCGCGCCGCTGGAGACGGAACGGTTCAACTCGTCGTCGGCGCCCGCTCGGCGCTATTTCTTCCCTTTTGTAACTTGGGCTTGATTGTCGTTGATGAGGAGCACGATACCTCTTTCAAACAGGATGACGGGGTTCATTATCATGCCCGCGACATGGCCGTGCTGAGAGCGTCACTCTCGGCGGCTCATATTGTCTTGGCATCCGCAACGCCCTCATTGGAGAGTTGGGAAAATGCACGTCGAGGCAAATATCACCGTGTTGATTTACCCGATCGGGTCGGGACGGCCGAACTGCCAGAAATGATGACCATTGACCTGCGTGCGGCGGAGATGGGACATGGGTGCTGGATTTCTAGTGCTCTGACCCACGCGGTGCGTGAGGCTCTCGCAAAGGAGCAACAATCTTTACTCTTTCTGAATCGACGCGGCTATGCGCCATTAACAGTGTGCCGCTCCTGCGGATTTCAACTTGGCTGTCCCGATTGCGATGCCCGCCTTGTTGAGCACCGATTTTCGCAGCGGTTAATGTGCCATTTATGTGGTTACTCAACGCGCTTGCCCGACACATGTCCAAATTGCGGGGCGGATGATCAATGGTCGGCGGTGGGACCGGGTATTGAGAGATTGGCTCAGGAGGCTCAGCAGCTGTTTCCCAATGCCCGTATTGAAACCCTATCCTCTGATTATCGTGTTTCCATGACAGATTTTCGCCGCCGCTTGGAATCCATCCGCAAGGGCGAGATCGATATTATTATTGGCACGCAGATTATTGCCAAAGGACATAATTTCCCGCGCCTCACTCTCGTCGGCGCCATTGATGCTGACCTTGGCTTGCATGGCACGGACCTGCGCGCCGCAGAGAGAACTTTTCAAATGATGACGCAAGTTGCGGGTCGGGCGGGGCGCCGAGGTCAAGGTCAGCGAGGCGTGGCCTTTTTGCAGACATGGCAGCCTGATCATCCGGTGATGCAAGCGATTGTCTCGGGAGATGATGAACAGTTTTGGGCTGTCGAGGCCGCGGAGCGGCAGGTCGCCGGTGTTCCCCCATTCGGCCGTTTTGCTGTCATTAAACTGTCTGGCCCCGTGCTGGCTGATATCGAAAGACTATGCCGGATGATGGTTCGCCAAGCACAGCCATTGCAGCAAATTGGTGCGCAGTTATTTGGTCCGGCTCCCGCACAAGTGGCCCGTGTTCGTGGTCGCCACCAATTTCGATTCCTCATCAAGGCCGAGCGACGGGTGCCCCTACAACTTGCGCTTATGCAGTGGCGGTCACAATTCCAAATTCCCACAAATATCCGCCTTGTGATCGATATCGATCCCCAGAGTTTCATGTAATTAAAAGTGGGGGCACATTGACCTCGGCTGTCCTAAGCCCAGATAACCATTTTCTTCCCTTTAAGAAGTCCGCGATTTCAGTCTAGCATGCAAATCTCACCAAAATCCTGTCGGCGGGGCACCGATCCACGCAATCCTCGTCGAAAGCCCGAAAACGCCGCCAGATTCAACGCGCGGCGATGCAATCTTGGATTTGGTGAGCGATCCGGGCTAGCGCCGTAAGCCGTTAAGGCGGTCCTCAATCTCTCCAATCGATGACAGGACGTCCTCGAAGTCAGGGGGGGGCATTACCGAAGATCATCGCGCGAGTATTGTCGTAGTCGCGGGCCAATCTGTCGATCATGTCTCCAACGGGTCGGAGGGAGAACGTGCCCGGCGAGGCAGTCGCAAGATCGAAATCCGGTCGGTTGAAGAACGTTCGTGCATGCTCGACGCAATCCGCTCCGAGAGCCAGATTTGCAATCGCGGCAGGGCCCAGCTCGGATCCCAGGAGCGTGTGCAAGTCGTAGTAGTGTCGCGAAATTCGATGACCATCTTGGCGTAGTTTGCCACGCCGTTCGAACCAACTGCGCAACCCGTGGGCAATCACGACCTTGTCCCAGAAGGTCCGCTCCGCATGGATTGTCGTGACATCCGGAACGCTGAAATCGAATGCTTCGAGGTCAGCGTCGACATAGGGAGCGATTGCGACAGGCAGATTCGGATCGAGTGCGGACTTTGCCCCCGACTCGATCTTGACGGCGGCCTGGACATATCCGGTGTCGGATGCATCCACACGCGGATACCAGACAAGCAGTGTCTGGGAACTTGGATCGCTATCGTCGACTTCCACTCGGCCTGACCCACCCGTGTCAGCCTCCATGGCCTCAGAGACGGCTGCAAGGAGCTCGGTGGTGATGTAGCGGCTACAATCAGCGGCAATTGCGTCTAGGGTCGCCTTGCGCTTCTTGTTGGAAAGAGCAGCGATTTCAGTCGTGCTTCCGGCGTGACCGAGATCACCTCGGAAGACG
This sequence comes from Paracoccaceae bacterium, assembly GCA_022824005.1. Taxonomy (GTDB): domain Bacteria; phylum Pseudomonadota; class Alphaproteobacteria; order Rhodobacterales; family Rhodobacteraceae; genus JAPOXR01. The sequence continues at coordinate 29,567 of JAJEBG010000008.1, read as the reverse complement.
GTGACATCAATGTCTTCCAAAACCTGTTGATGAGGCCATAGGCCTTTGACAGCGACGTGCCGCCTTTGAACAGAAGACGCGAGCCGCCCACGGGAAAGCGGTGGTAGAGAGTGTTCAGCGTCCAGCACATCCAGAAGTCCTTCTCGATGTTGATCAGGGGCGCGCCGAGTCGCCGGGACGTCGTGAGAAAGAGATCTGTGCGGTCAGTCGGCCCTGCACGAATGAAATCAATGAACGCGTCTGTGGTCATGTGTTTCTCTCCGCACCTGCGGACATGACCGGTTTGCGCAAAATGTCCTGCATCCAGATCGGCATGGCTGACAGGCCGATGCGAAGGTCTTCAGTGAGCTTTGGCCCATTCTTCTTGTCGGTCAGCAATTTTCGAATGATTTGATCGACCTTTGAGCGTTCGGTCTCGCCTTGCATGGTATCGCGGACCCAGCGCAGAGCCTGAACAAGATACATGCCGGGACGCCCTGCCCAATAGAGACGGCTAGGCGCAGCATGCTTAAAGACGATTCGTTGGTTGCCTACCTCGATGGGTTTCAGACGGGCGTCGATTAGGACTTCGATTTTGGCTGGAACGGCGTTTGTCAGTCCGAGAGTGTTGGCGGCAGTCATTCCGTCCACGACAAAGCGAGCCTTGTCGCGCCGCGCAACAGCTTCTATGGCAGCGCGATAGTCCGGTGCCGACGGTTTTCCAGTCAACCTGTTGAGTCTTGGTTTGTCGTAGAGGCCGCGTTCAATGCGGCGGAGCTTGCCTGACTTGGCCATTCGCTGGAGTGCTTTGTCGACGGCCTCACGCGAACCGACGTCCGAAAAGTCTCCCGGTGTCCAGACCTTGGTTGGTTCGGCACTGATCCGATCAAGAATCCGAGTGGGCAAGGTCATTGTTGCTGCGCTGTCTGTCATGTCCGAAGATTGCCACATATTTGGGACATGTGCTAGCCCGAAATTTGCTATATAATTGGGACAATGGAGCCTGACCGAGAGCCCTGCTTGGAGACGGCCGGAAGCGTCAGTGACGGACGGTAGCTGCGGTCGACTCCACCCTCGAAGTCAAACTCATAAAGGCGAACACGCCCGAGCACGGGAGCTTGCTGACCATGAAAAAACGTCAGTGCATTGGGCGTGGCGATGAACAAATGAAAAACAACATCGGCAGATTACCCAACTCTTGCAGATCGGATTGCTTCCTTCGCAGCCTTCACTAGGCTGTGGACTCAAATAATTCGTTCGAGATCTAGCGGAGCAGGAACCGACTGACAGGAAGTTGGGGGCGGTCTTGTCGTAGCGCGTGGCGACTTTGCGGAACTCCTTGATCTTGCCGAAGAGTTGCTCGACGAGGTTGCGCATCCGGTAGGTCTCCCGATCAAGCGGCCTTGACGACTTCCGGCTGGACCTCGACGGAATGTTTGCGGTTGCTCCCGCCGTCTCGATCAGGTCAAGAATGGCGTCGGTGTCATACGCCCTCGTATGCTTCAGGAATCAGAAAGGAACCAGGAGGTGGCTGTGGATAAGTTGGACGCGGATTCCTGTGGAAAACTCGTCGCTTGCCTCGCGTCGCCTTTCCAGTTCATTCCTGTGTCGGGACCGCCGCTCATGCCTCGAACTCCTTGTGGATTACTTTCGCCAAGATGTGACAGCGAGCTTCGATGGCGGACGGCTTTCATCGGACGACGGGGTGCTGCTCCTGCGGGAGGCCGACAAGGTGTTCGGCGTGACCGGCCCGACGGCGACCATGCGGGCCAACCAGCTGCGGCTGTATTTCTCGGCCTTCGCCGGGATCCTGCTCCAGACCGTCGGCTCGGTCGGCCTCGCCGGCACGGCGCTGTCCCGGGCTCAGTACGGGACGATCCGCGCGAGGCTGCTGAAGGTGGCCTGCCAGCTGCGCCGCATCGCAGCCGCCGGGCACTGGCAGGACCAGCCTCGGCGGAGCCGTGCCTGAAACCCTTGCCGACGGCAGGCCGCCCGCAGATGATTCTGTTTTGTTCTCCCGACTGGCCGTTCGCCGGTCCCCAAAATGCTGTCGGCGGGGCACCGATCCACGCAACCCCCGTCGAAAGCCCGAAAACGCCGCCAGATTCAACGCGCGGCGATGCAATCTTGGATTTGGTGAGCGATCCGGGCTAGCAGCGTCGCTCCATGAGTCTGACATTTGGGCGTCTTTATTGGGAAATGAGGAGGATGGACAACAAGCGGTTTTAAGAAGGAATTTCAATTCTTTGTTGCACAAGCATGCTGTGTTGGACGAGTCCAAAGAACAATCCCACAAAACGCGTGTTTATCCTTATTCTGTCAAGGTTGGATTCTGGGATTGGCAACAATGATCACCCATGTTTACGACACCGTTCCTCAAAAACCCTCTCGAATAGGCGCGCCAATCAGATTAAAATGATCATCACTCAGAGCCAGTCTCATCGTCAATTAAACCCATATCAATTGACGATCCTCCAGTTTCTATGTTAGACTTTAAGAGGTTTTCGAACCAGAAGACCTTGATCAATGAATATATGACGATCAACTTCATGCCGCTAAGAAATGCGGCCGCGATCTCGTCTGCGAGGGGCAAACTTGTGGATCGGTGCCATTTGAATGATGAGGATTAGAATTTCAATTCCTTTGGTTTTGATGAAGGGCGGGGAACACTCAAAGTGAATATGGCGATCACAGCTCGGCCGGGATTGGCCGACATTAAACCCTACAAGTCGGGCGAGGCGAGCATTGAAGGCCGTGATTCGGTGTTCAAATTGAGTGCCAATGAAAACCCGCTAGGGCCTTCCCCAATGGCGGTTGCCGCGTTCAAGGAATGTCTCGACGGTCTAAATCTATACCCGTCATCTGATCATTCGGCGCTGCGCGAGGCCATCTCGGAGCGTCTGGGAATTGATTCAGACCTCATTGTCTGCGGCAATGGCTCGGATGAGATTTTAGGATTGTTGGCGCAGGCCTTTGCCGAGCCGGGTGCCGAAATCGTTTATACGAAACACGGTTTTCTCATGTATCCGATATTTGCCCGATCGGTTGGCGCTCAGCCCATCGAAGCGGAGGAGACCAACCGACAAGTTAATGTTCGTGATCTTCTAGCCGCCTGCTCGCCACGGACACGTCTCGTCTATCTGGCCAATCCGTCCAATCCGACCGGAAATAGAATCCAGAGCGGTGAACTTGAATGGTTGGCCAATCACCTACCGCCGCATATTATCTTGGTCATTGATGGGGCTTACGCAGAATTTAATGAACCCGCCGATGGCAGTCTCGATTTGGCCACATCGCGCCCCAATGTCGTGACCACCCGAACTTTTTCAAAAATCTATGGTCTTGCGGCTTTGCGAATAGGTTATGGGATCGGGCCACGATCGATTATGGATGCGATAGCTCGAATGAGAGCCCCGTTTAATGTTAATGGACCGGCGCAAGCGGCGGCGATCGCCTCATTGAAGGATCGCGAATATATGTGCCATAGCCAATCATTCAATCGCCAATGGCGGCAATGGTTACGCCTGCGATTAGAGGCTAGTGGTGTCAAATGCGACGACTCATCGGCAAATTTTTTGTTGGCACGTTTTGATGGGGCCAAGAAGGCCCTAGATTGCGATCAATGGCTCCGAAAGGACGGAATCCTCGTTCGGCGGATGGAAAGCTACCAATTGCCCCATTGTTTGAGAATTTCTATTGGCAGCGAGACGGCCAATCATGCGGTGGCTGATTCGATCGACCATTTTATGAGGCGCTAACGCTCATGATTTATCAACGTGTGGCACTGATCGGGATGGGATTGATAGCCTCCTCCATGGCGCTTGCCATGAGGGAGAAAAAAGTGGCCGAAACCATAGTTGGTTGTGCCAAGAGTGCCGAAACCAAAGCGACGGCCATTAAACTTAATCTCGTCAATGCGATGTTTGATAACCCAGAAGAAGCGGCGTCGGGAGCCGATTTGGTCGTTCTTTGCACGCCAGTGAGTGCCTTTAAGGACATCACCAAACGAATTGTGCCTTATCTGAAATCGGGGGCGACGTTGAGTGATGTGGGCTCAGTCAAGGGTCATGTTGTTCGTCAGCTCGCACCCTTGGTGCCCGATGATGTCAACTTCCTGCCGTCTCACCCAATCGCCGGCACCGAGCAATCGGGGCCGAGTTCTGGCTTTGCCACATTGTTTGACAAACGGTGGTGCATTCTGACACCGCCTGAAGGCACTGATCAGCAAGCTGTTCAGAGGTTGATTCGTTTTTGGGAATCGCTGGGATCAAAGGTCGAAATCATGGATCATGATCACCATGATGTTGTGCTCGCGGTGACTTCGCATGCCCCCCATCTGATCGCCTATACCATGGTGGGGGTCGCCGATCATCTGCGCCGGGTGACCAATTCTGAAGTCATTCAGTACTCGGCGGCAGGTTTTCGTGATTTTACCCGTATCGCGGCGTCGGATCCCATTATGTGGCGCGATGTTTTTTTGAGCAATCGGGAAGCGACCATCGAAATCTTGGGGCGGTTTACCGAAGAATTGTTTGCCTTGCAGCGCGCCATTCGAACCGGAGATGGCGAGATGTTGCAAGAATATTTTCAACGCACCCGTGCGATTCGTAAGGGCGTCATTGAAGCGGGTCAAGACACTGGAGAGACGGACTTTGGCCGTCACAGCACGCGGCCAACTTCACCCCAATAATTCTAGGAACATAGACGCAGTCTCGGTACGCTAAAGAGGGGGCTGCCCTGATAGGTCAATTTTCCGTCTTGGAGATGGGCGCTGATTTGGCTCTCCGAGAATTGATCAACAAGAAATGCCGCGAGCTGAAGTTCGGAGGGCATTCCCGAATTGGTGAGGAGGGACGTGAAGCCTCGCTTCCCCGCATCTATATTGACATATCCCTGTAATTGGCCGTCAATGACGTCGAGTTGAGCGTTGATAGTCATCTCGCCGTGCTGCCAGCGGAGTGTGCTATCATTGACTTCGATTCGTCGGAGTTCAATTAAGCCCGAGGTACACTTTTCTATTGAAAACGCGTCGTCAAATTCTACCACCATCGACATCTTAGTGTCTTTAAAATCGGTCATAAGTTGCGCCAACCAATGAGGGGGCGCTGTCGCTTCAGTTGGTGGGATTGATGGAAGGAGGCGCACCGCGCGTGCCGCAATTTCGATGCCATTGGATTCCTCAGAGGGGTTGACGTGACGCATCGCCAGCAAAACGTCGCTGAATTGATGGCTCCATCCACGTGAACTCGACAATTTGATCAGCCCCGCCTCGCCAATGATATTATCGAGGTTAATGGCATCGAATTGTTGAATAGAGAGACTGGCTCGGAGGCCCTTTGACTCAATGTTGATCTGATGGTCTCCAAGGGAAACTGTTTGCTGTTCAGGCCACACAATAATCAATTTGTAGGGCTGGTAACTCAAGGAGAGGATTTGCAGAAATTCGGCGTACCAAGAAAACCTATCGCGAGTGTCAACTAGGGAGGGTTGCGCAACCCTCGTATCAAATCGGTTAGGAAACCCGGCCACACGAATGGCGGTGTGGTTTAACGATATTCCTTCTTTGCTGAACTCCAAAGCGATATTTTCAATCGCCTTGCGGTGGATATCTTTGCCAAAAAACCAATAGCCTGACCATAGCGCAAGACAGATAAGGACAATACCGATCAGAGTTCGAACAATCATAGTCTTGCCTTTTAACTTGAAATACCGCAACGGTATACGACGATTTGGTAACCGGCGACATGGAGATTGATAAAGCGTGGCGCATGAATTTTGGGTGTTTGGATATGGCTCACTTTTGTGGAATCCAGGTTTTGCGCCCGTGGTCACGCGACCGGCGGTGCTTCGTGGCTACCAGCGGAGTTTTTGCATGTGGTCGGTTCATCACCGTGGCACGCCAGAGTTGCCCGGCTTGGTCTTGGCCCTTGACCGGTCAGAACGGGATCAATGCCTCGGCTTGATGCTGAAGGTGGCTGACAAAGAGGCTTCATCCGTCTTATCCGAACTCCGTCGCCGCGAATTGGTCTCTGATGCCTATCGCGAGATCAAGGTGACAGCTGAACGGCTTGATGGCGGTGGCACTTTGTCCGCTTTGACTTACATTGTCGACCGCGATCATCGTCAATATTGCTGCCTGACCCTGAAACAGCAGGCCCAAATTATCGCCAAGGCCACGGGTGGGCGTGGGGCCAACAGTGACTATCTTGAAAAGACCGTCAGCCGACTGAATGAACTTGGTATTGGCGATTCTGACCTTGATTCACTCCTGCGAGAAGTCAGATTACTCAAGGCTTCTTCTGAACCTTAAGGACTGAACTCTCGTTGCCGACGACCTCAACCTCTGTATCTTGAGTGATATCGTCATCTGTCCAACGGGCTGACCATTTGACGCCATCAATATCGATTTTGCCTTGCTTGCCAGTCACTTCGCTCAAAGTGCCCATCCGTCCAACAAGGCGAGTCAATGGATCGTTGAGAGACGCCGCGACCTTCGTTTGACTGCCGGTGCGGGGGAGAAAAAACCGAAAAATGATGACCGCAGATACAGAAAGAACGGCAAAGAGCAAGATTTGAATCTGCCCGGATAATTCCGGCATAAAGAACAACAAAAGACCGATCGCAAGTGATGCGGCGGCCGGCCAGAGAAGCATGTCTAGAGATGTCAGCATCACCGCGCCTCCGAGGAGAAGTGCCAGCGATATCCAATGAAACGGTGATAACCCGTCAAGCAGCGAGAGCATCATAACAATTTACTCGTCTTGCGAGGCGATCGTTCTTTCTTTGACCGCATTGCCAGCCAGTTCCGCGATACCCGCCACCGTACCGATGAGACTGCCCGCTTCAAGAGGCATCATAATCGTTTTCGCATTTGGTGCTGATGCAATTTGGCCAATAGCCTCGGTATACTTTTGGGCCACAAAGTAATTGAGGGCCTGAATGTCACCTTTGGCAATTGAGCGCGAAACCTTATCGGTCGCGCGGGCTTCTGCTTCCGCCTCCCGTTCTCTGGCTTCGGCATCGAGGAAAGCGGCCTGCCGTCGTCCTTCGGCCTCTCTGATTTGTGACTCCTTTTCACCTTCGGCACGCAAAATCGCCGATTGCTTTTCTCCCTCAGCTTGCAGAATTTCGGCGCGCTTGTCGCGTTCGGCTTTCATTTGTCGAGCCATGGCATCCGAAATATCAGGTGGGGGCATCAAATCTTTGATTTCCACCCGCGTCACTTTAACGCCCCAAGGTTTGACCGCGCCATCAATGACATTTAGTAGTTTGGCATTGATGGAATCACGATTTGACAGTGACTCATCAAGATCCATGGCCCCAATGACAGAACGGATATTTGTCTGTGTCAGATTCTCAAGCGCAAGAACCAAATCGCGGACTTCGTAAGCCGCCCTTTCGGCTTCAATGACCTGATAAAAGGCGATCGCATCAGCCGAGATCATGGCGTTATCGCGGGTGATCACCTCTTGCGAGCCAACATTCAGAACCGTTTCCATCATATTGATTTTGGCGCCGACGCGTTCAATCAAGGGGAGGATGATTCGCAAACCGGGTTTTTGCGTTCGACTGTATTTCCCAAATCTTTCAACGGTCCAGTTTTCGCCCTGAGGGACCGTCCGAACCATCAATCGGATGAGAATCAGGGCAAAAATCGCTAGAACAATGACCGCTATGGCGGAGGCACTGGTGATGATCGCTTCCATATTGATTTGCTGAGTATCCATGTCTTGTCTTTCTCCTCGGCTCAAGCGGTTGGTTGTTTGGGGATTTTCGGTCAACCTTATAGGCAGTGAACTCTCTAATTGTAAGAGGCATTTGTTCACAGATATGATAGATTGATATTGTGAGGGAAAGAATAAGGCGATGGAGCGGTGCCTATGACATCAAGGGATCAACGACCCCAGTTTGCCATGCCATTGCAGCAGGCATTAATGATGCTGCTGATTGTCGTCCTCGTGATCGTGGGTTCTTACGCGGCTTATGGCTTTGTTGAACCGATCTTTTTGGCCAACCGTTATCTCAACGGTTTCATCCTTGGAGTTTTCTTTATCGGTATTCTGGCCTGCTTTTGGCAGGTTGTCCAAATCGCCGCTTCTGTGGTTTGGATCGAGAGTTTCTTGAGTGGCGTCCATAAAGAAGGACTTTTGCGACTCCTGACACATAAGCCTCCACGACTGTTGGCTCCGCTTGCGGGCATGCTCGGGACGCGGTCAAACTTAGGTCAGATATCGACAACATCGGCGCGTTCAATTTTGGACACAGTGGCATCGCGAATGGATGAAGTGCGGGATATCAGTCGCTACTTGTCCAATTTGCTCATTTTTCTTGGCCTATTGGGCACATTTTTTGGCCTTGCCATCACCGTTCCCGCGGTGGTTGAGACCATTCGCTCGCTCGCGCCCTCCGAGGATGAAGCGGGGGTGCAGGTGTTTAGTCGCCTGATGAACGGTTTAGAAGATCAACTCGGTGGGATGGGCACCGCTTTTTCCTCGTCACTTCTCGGTCTGGCCGGCTCCCTCGTCATTGGCCTCCTTGATTTGTTCGCCGGACACGGCCAGAACCGCTTTTATCGGGAACTGGAGGAATGGATATCGGGCATCACCAAAGTTGGATTTGGGCAGTCTCTCATTGACGCTGAAGAAAGTGGTCAATCGCTATCAGAGACAGCGATCGCGGCGTTGCTTGAGCATCTCACGTCCCTTCATGATATTCTTGCAAGGGTTGAGGACGAGCGGGAAGCCACCTTGCGTGGCATCGCTGAGTTAACGGAAAGCGTGGATGCTTTGACGGCCAAGATTGAGCATCAGACAGATGTCCAAATCGAACGTTACGCGAGCGGTCCACCGACCAATGAACTCCTACAACAGTTGTCTTCTAGTCAATCGGAAATTGCCGAACTCCTCGCCAAAGTCACCGTTGATTTTGCCAACGAAGAAGCGCGCATGTTGTTGAGAAATATTGATGTGCAATTGCTGCGTATTGGGGAGGACAATCGGATGGCGCGACAGGATTTGATCCACCAAGTTCGCGAAGAGTTGAGCGGGTTGGCCATGGCTTTACGCGGTCAGGTGGCGCGGCGATCTCATCGGCCGCAGGGCCGCGCCGCACAAGGAGCCGAGCCCGGCGGAAACAAGGAGTGATTTGTGGCCCTGTTGCGGCGCTCAGGTCAGCGGGTGACATCATCAATTTGGACCGGTTATGTCGATGCGATGACGGGTCTGTTGCTAGTCTTTATGTTCGTCCTGTCGATGTTCATGATCGCACAATATATCTTGAGCGGAACGATTGCGTCTCAATCAGACGAACTCTTGCGACGTGAGCGGCTGATCGCTGATCTTAACGATTCTCTTGCCATCAAGGACGCTGAATTAACGCAGCAGTTCAATCAAATTCAGAAATTGCTTGGGGATTTGGGCCTCTCAAAGACAGAAGCCAATCGCCTTCAGAGCGAACTTAATGCCGCAACGCAGCGTTCCGTTCAACAGGAGGCGCAGATTAAAGAGTTGAGCGATCTCAGCAGGCAGCAGGAACAGCGGATCGTCTCATTAGAGGTGGCGCTAGCCGACTCGTCGGCCACCGTTGAGATCATGCGCACGGATTTAGAGAGGATTGTGGCCCTCCGCCTCGAGTTGGAGCGGCAGCTCGCGGAATCTGAAGAAAGAAATAAAGTCCAACGCGAAGCTGAAGCCAAGTTGCAGAGCGAGTTGATCTCCGCTGACAATGACATCAAGGCTCAACTAGCGCAACTGGCGGAATATGAAAGCCGTGTGGAAAAGTTCAAGAGTGACCTCAAAGACCTTAATGCCGAACTTGAACAGACAAAAGCCAATCTCTCTGAACAACGTGCGGCGGCAGAAGCAAAGAGCGACCAACAAGAGGCCGAAATACTCACGCTTTCAGAATTGTTGCAAGTGTTGCGACTTGAGAAAGAGCAACAGAATGCGCTGATCGCCAAAATGGAAAGTCAAACGACAGAGTTACAAAATCTGATCACAAAATTGCGGATGGCTTTGACTTCCGAGACTGAGATGAGCGCGGCGCGTGCCGAAGAGGTCAGCGAGACGCAATCAAAACTAGAAGCGGCCAATCAGAAGATTGAAGAATTGAACCTCAGACTCACGCAATCGCGTGACGCGAGCGGGCAGCAACGGTTGGATTATCTTTTACTTCAAGAGAGTGTCGAAAAGCTGCAAAATGAAATTGCCACGCTGAATGATGAATTAGGCACCGTTCAATCGGCAAAAAGTTTGCTTGAAATTCGACTAAATGTGTCGCAGGAACAGAATGCCGAAATGGAGAAGAAAAATGTCTCGCTAAATGAGATGTTGGCGGCGCTAGAGCAGACCAATGAAGAATTGGGCCAATCCCTAAAAGCTCTTGAGGATAAAATTGGAACTTTGAATGGTCTCGTCAATCAATTGCGTGACGAATTAGATAAGAAAGAGCAAGACCTTCAGGTAGCCACTGAATTAAAGGAAGAATTTAAAGATCAAGTTGTTGAGTTAAGACTTGGGCGTCGCGACGATGCGGTGGAGTTAGACCGTTTGCAACGTGAAATGAAAACGCGCCTTGATGAGAGTCAAAATCGTCTCGTTGAACTTTCAGAAATAGAACAAAAATTGCTAAGTGAGACCAGTGTACAGGGAGAGAAGATCACCTCTCTGCAGAGTGAGATCAATCGTTTAATTCAGGAATTGCAAGAATCGTCAGAGAAATTGCAAACTGAGACCGCACGCGTCGCTACCGAGGAAGAACAGCGGTTACGGGCTCTTGAAGAAATTGAGCAACTGAAGATTGAACTCGGTATCGTGACCCAAGAATCAGAGAGGCGAAGGCGATTGATTGGAGTAGGGGCCGACGAAGCAAAAGCCGAGAATGATCAGGCGCGACAAGAAATCGCTTCCCTCAATCGTCAATTGGCCGAATTGCGCCTTCAACTTAAGAATGTGCAACTTTCTCTTGAGACTTCGCAAGCCAATGATGCTGAAGCACAGGTGGTAATTGAATCGCTCGGCACGCAACTCAATGAGGCGTTGGCGCAACGGGCGTTAAGTGAGGCGCGATTGCGGCAATTTGAGGAAGACGAGCGCGAGAGGTTGGAGAAGGAGAAACTTGACCTTGAGCGGTTTAAATCAGAATTCTTCGGACAATTACGAAAAGTTCTAGAAGGGCGGCCGGGCATTCAAGTGATTGGAGACCGATTTGTTTTTGCCTCGGAAGTCCTCTTTGAGTCGGGTGAGGCCGAATTGACTGAAGACGGAAAGGATGAAATTTCGGAAGTCGCGCGGCTGATTTTGCAATTGGCCAATGATTTTCCTGAGGCGGTCGATTGGGTGCTGCGAGTGGACGGCCATACGGACAATCAAACCTTGGTGGCGGGAGCCGATTTTGAGGATAATTGGGCACTCAGTCAAGCACGGTCTTTGTCTGTTGTGCGACATCTGATTGCTGAATATGGTTTTCCATCTGACCGACTTGCCGCCACGGGTTTCGGCCAATTCAGGCCTTTGGCCACAAACACCACGGCGGAGGGGCGGCGCAGTAATCGGCGAATAGAATTTAAACTCACAGAACCGTGATGAGACCGGACTAGTGCTTTCCCGAAGGGCCGCGTTCGAGAACGCTGCGCATCATGAAAGGGGAGTGGTCGATCTGTGTGAAGAAATCCATCGTGGGTCCAAATGGCACATCTCGTTGCGTGGCGTTTTTGTGAGCCGCAAGAACGTGCCTAAGGAAGTCTTCGCCAAGCTACGGCAGCCCAATATTGCTCCCGAAATGAAAGAACGGGGCTTGCCTGTTCGAAAACATCCATACTGGACCCGGTAAAAATGGTGCGAGCTGTGTCACGTCGTTTGTCGAGGCTGGTCCGGATCGTGGTCTTCATTCCGGAGAATGCGCTCCCTGTGCGTTGCCAGAAACCAGTTGTTTTCATAGCGCCGTCGATCGCGTGGGTGAGGGTGGCTACAGGGGTATCGGCTGTTTGCTAGAAACTTGCATAGACGACGGTGCATTTGCGCCGCTCGGCGACTGGTGCTAGATCGTGCACTAGGAATTGCGTTTTGCCCGTCCGTCGTGGTGCGAAGAGGTTAGGGCAGTGGATTCTCCGTCGATGAGGGATTGCATGACGCGCTCGGCAAAGTCTGTGCGCGGGAAATGCCATGGGGGAGTTCGACGCCGTGGTAGAGGTTCTACATCTGAGTAGAACAAGGTAGAAGACTTCGTAAGCCCGCTTGAACTCGGTGTTCCGGTGTGCATTGTTGAGGACGAGTTTGGCTTTGCTCTGAACCATCGGATCATGTGGGAGGGGGGAGGTCTGTCATGGTGGTCAAAAACGGGCCGTTTTTTTTGGACACCTCTCGCAACCAAGCGTTTTTTATGGAAAACCGGTTCCAATCCGGCTTAATTCATCGGAAGTGGTTTTGTTGCCCGGGTTCTTGGTGATTTGTCAAAAATAGGGTACTTTCTGGGCGGGCACGAATTAGGAAATAAAAGTATCAATGGCGGCGGAAGAGAAACCCATCACCAAAAGTGAGGATCAAAGAGAATCTCTCAGTTCTGTCTCAGGCACCGTCAAACGGATTGTTTTTCGTGCCAAGGATAGTGGTTTTAACGTACTTCTTCTTGAAGCGCAGGGGTTTGTTGATCCCATCAAAGTCGTCGGTCAAGGGCCAGAGCTGAACGAGGGCGAAGTCGTCACAGCCACAGGCAAATGGCGGAAACACAAGAAATTTGGCCGCCAATTCTCGGCCGAATTGATCCATCCGTCGCAGCCGTCGACGGAGAGCGGCATGAAGACCTATCTCAGTTCGAAAGCCATTGATGGGATTGGCGAGGTTTACGCGGAGAAACTGGTCAAAACTTTCGGCGATCAACTGTTCAATGTAGTGGAATTTGAACCCAAACGTCTTCTCGAAGTCAGCGGCATTGGAAAGAAACGTGCCCAGAAAATAAAAGAGACATGGGATCGTGATAGTCACCGTCGTGATACGTTGTTGTTTTTGCACAATCATGGCATCGGCGGCGGATTGGCCAACCGAATCTACCAAGCCTATGGACAATCGACTATCAAAAAGGTGGCCAAAAATCCCTACCAGCTCTCGCGTGATATCAGAGGTGTAGGATTTAGAACCGCCGACACGATTGCCCTCAAGACAGGATTTGAGCCGAACGATATTCGCCGGGTTCGGGCGGGATTGCTTCATCTTCTTGGTGAGGCCGCCAATCAAGGAAATTGCGGCATGAGTGTCGCTGAACTAGCCGATGGGGCGGCGGAACTTCTTGGCATCAATGTGGATTTGGCCAATGAGGGGATTGATGCCGAATTTGAAGATGGGGGTATGGTGAAGTCGGTCATTGAGGAGAACAAGATATGCGCGTTTTTACCGGAGATATTTCTCGCTGAGGAAGAGATCGCGAATCGAGTGAAAGCCCTGCGTGAAGGTCATCCTCCATGGAAGACGATTGATTGTGATCTGGCGATCCCATGGGTTGAGAGAGGCAGCGAATTTGAACTTGGTGATAGTCAAGAGAAAGCGATTCGTGTCGCGGTGTCAGAGAAATTTACTGTCATCACTGGCGGCCCCGGCGTGGGTAAGACGACGATTGTCAACGCGATCTTAAAAATTCTTTCAGCGGTCAATGTCAAAATCAATTTGTGTGCGCCAACCGGGCGAGCGGCGAGGCGCATGTCTGAAGCGACCGGGCGGCCGGCCTTGACCGTTCACCGTTTACTTCAATTTGAACCCAAAAACGGCCGTTTCCATCATGATTCTGATTCGCCTCTGAAATGCGATCTCTTGATTGTCGACGAAGCGTCGATGGTTGATGCTAGTCTGATGAGTGCCCTCTTATCGGCGGTGCCGAGCCATGCCGCAGTGATTTTGGTCGGGGATGTCGACCAATTGCCTTCAGTGGGGCCTGGGCGTGTGTTGGGGGATATTATCGACTCCGGTTGCGTGCCGGTCTTCCGCTTAATTGAGGTGTTTAGACAAGCGGCCGCTAGTCGCATCATTCTGAATGCGCACCGAATCAATTCTGGTACCATTCCTGATCTTGGCCGGCCGGCTGAAGGTAGTGATTTCTATTTTGTCCCCGCGGAGGAGCCCGAAGACGCGGTGGAAAAAGTACTTAAACTGGTTTGCGAGAGGATTCCCGACCGATTTGGTATGGATCCGGTTCGCGACACACAGGTTCTGTGTCCGATGATCCGAGGCTCAGTCGGAGTCCAATCGTTGAATCGGCAGTTGCAAAATGCCTTGAATCCGGATCGGCAAAAAATCGTTGAGCGTTACGGTCGCTCTTACGGCATTGGTGATAAAGTGATGCAAACCCATAATAATTACGAGGATTCGGTCTTTAATGGCGATATTGGCTTTGTCGTTGATATCGACGCCGACAATGAATCGGTGAACATTGATTTTGATGGTCGATTGGTTGAGATGGAGTTTAACAATCTTGATGGTGTCATGCCGGCCTACGCGGTCACTATTCACAAGAGCCAAGGATCCGAATTTCCCGCTGTGGTCATTCCCATCATGAACCAGCACTATGTGATGCTAAAACGTAAACTCCTTTACACAGGCGTGACCCGCGGCAAGAACTTGGTTGTCCTCGTGGGGCAAAGTGAAGCCATCCGTATAGCGGTGCATGGCCGTAGTAGCGGGCGTCCACGCCTCTCCCGACTAAAAAGTCTCCTTTAGAAAAAAAAATACTGCATCGCAGCATTTTTGGTCTTGACATGCTGCATCGCGGCATATAAATGCAATTCCAGACACAACAGATATGATTTGTACGGAGACCGAAATGACCAAATTTGACAAAGTGACCACCGCTTGGTTCGACGCGTTTTCGCGTTATCCAATTGATCCTGCGTCAATCTCGGAAGCGGCCCGCAAGTCGGCAATAACAGGCGAGGCGATCGCCATGACGGCTATCAAAGCGGTTGAAAAATGCAATGAACAAACCGGCAAGTGGACTCTTGAATCGCTCGGACGTGCCAAACAGGTGTTTGAAGCCCATCAAAATTTCGACGAGTTCACCAAGACTGCCAAAGAAGTAACATCAGCGAGTGTTGAATCGGCGGTTGAGCATCTCACGGCCTACACGGAGATCGCTAAACAAGCTCAAGCGGAGTCGACGGACATCTTGCTCGGCAACGCCAAGTAATTTTGCTGTTTCTCAAAGCTGTGGAATCCTCCTCCTAGTTGCACAGCTTAAAGGCGGGTGCTCATAGCGCCCGCCTTTCTTATCTTCCGCTTATGTCTCAATTGTCTCTTTCTTTTGATTGGTAAGTCGGCGCGGCTGGCGGCCAACAAAATCAAGTTTGATTTCGTTATTGGTCAATCGCACTTTGACAAGCCCGCCCTGTTTTAATTGTCCAAAAAGAATCTCATCAGCGAGATTTTTCTTAATATGGTTTTGCACCAATCTCTCTAAGGGGCGTGCACCCATTTTGGGGTCATAGCCCTTCTCCGCAAGCCAGCGCAGCGCCGCTTCAGACACTTCAATCTGGACATTGCGCTCAAAGAGTTGTGCTTCCAAACGATCGACAAATTTCTCGACGACGCGCATCACCGTTTTAATATCAAGCGGTTTGAAACTGATGATGGCATCCAATCGATTACGAAATTCTGGCGTAAATAATTTTTCGATGGCAGCGATATCTTCGCCCTCACGGCTCTCCCGCATAAAGCCGACCGCCTCCTTGGCTTGTTCAGCCGCGCCGGCATTGGTCGTCATGATAAGGATCGCATTGCGAAAATCGACCGTTCGTCCAGAATGGTCCGTCAGTTTGCCATGGTCCATGACCTGTAGAAGGATATTGGTGACATCTAGATGCGCTTTTTCAACTTCATCAAGCAACAGTACACAATGGGGATTTTCATCGACACCATCTGTGAGCAGGCCTCCTTGATCGAATCCGACATAACCTGGCGGCGCCCCGATCAAACGAGAGACGGCATGTTTTTCCATGTATTCGGACATATCAAAACGCAGAAGTTTTACACCCAAAGTGTCCGCCAACTGGCGCGCTGATTCAGTTTTTCCAACACCGGTCGGCCCGGCAAACAAATACGAACCCACGGGTTTTTCTGCATCACGCAAACCCGCCCGACTCAGTTTGATGGCCGCGGCGAGCGACATCAGAGCCTCATCTTGACCGAACACGACGCTTTTGAGGTTGGTTTCGAGCTCTTGTAGAAGATCTCGGTCAGTGCGCGACATGCGCCGTGATGGAATGCGCGCCATCAAAGCGACAATATCTTCAATTTCATTTTTTCGGATTGTCTTGCGCCGTCGAGCTAATGGCAGCAGCCGTTGCGCCGAGCCGGCCTCATCAATGACATCAATCGCCTTGTCTGGATATTGGCGATTATTAATGTAGCGGCCTGTGAGATCCACCGCGGCCTTGACGGCCCCTTTGGTGTAACGAACGTCGTGGTGCCTCTCATAGCGATACTGCAAACCGCGAAGGATTTCGACTGTTTCAGTCGGCGTGGGCTCAACGATGTCAATCTTCTGGAACCGACGGGCCAGAGCACGGTCTTTCTCAAAATATTTTTTGAATTCCTTGTGGGTGGTTGAACCGATACAACTTAAGCCTTCCCCTTGTAATCCCGGTTTAAGGAGGGATGAAGCGTCGATTGAGCCGCCGCTGGTGGCCCCCGCTCCTACGACCGTGTGAATCTCGTCAATAAAGAGGATAGCCCCTTTTATGGCTTCCAATTCCTTCAGGACACTTTTGAGACGTTCCTCGAAATCACCTCGATAACGGGTGCCGGCCAACAACGCGCCCATATCGAGCGAATAAATTACCGCATCGGCGACCGCGTTGGGTACCTTTTGCTCATAGATTTTACGGGCGATTCCTTCAACGATTGATGTCTTTCCAACTCCTGGATCACCCACCAGAAGGGGATTGTTCTTGGTGCGTCGAAGCAAAACTTTGAAACAGCGATCGATTTCCTTCTCACGCCCAATCAGCGGGTCAATGTCGCCAGCTTCTGCCTTGTTCATCAAGTTGACACAATATTTGTTCAGTGCCGAATCTTTCGAATCGCCGTGGCTTGCCTCTCCCTCTGCCAAGCCGCTCATGCGCTCGTCATTGTCATATAACGGCCCTGAAGGAGGTTGGTAGCGTGGATTTTTGGCAATGCCGTGCGAGACAAAATTGACGGCATCATAACGCGTCATGTGGGCATCATGCAGATGCTGTACCGCATTGCTCTCGCGTTCACCAAAGATAGCGATCAGGACGTTGGCACCGGTGACCAAGTCTTTACCGGCTGACTTCACATGCTCAAGGGCCCGAGAAAGCACCCGTTGAAATCCAGCTGTCGGTGTCGGTTTCCAGTCAGGAGGGACGGTGGTTTCAGGGGCAGGAGCCGAATGTCGCAGATATTCCTCAACCTGCCCTTTCAGTTTAGTCAGGTTCACACCACAGGCTTGCAGAACCTCTTTGGCGGTAGGTTCGTCAAGCAACGCGATCAAGAGATGGTCGAGTGAGGCGTATTCATCGCGCCGAACGCGTGCAAGATCAATGGATCGGCGAATGGCATTTTCAAGTTCGGGGGAAAATGTAGGCAAACTCAAACTCCGCTGGATGTGTCAATATCACCGCTCCACACAAGTTGAGCGACAACAGTAACTTCGTTTCTGTCCCTGCGCTTCGCCTGATAACTCTACGCTCACCGTCACCGAAATGCAAGGTAAACTTGGCCAGTGATGTCAGCCGCTCTTGATCAAAAACAATCTTTTCGCCGACGAATTTCGGCAAACACGGCGGCGTCAGATTCACCCTCCATGCCAACAGCGCGTTTGACTTCGGGCAATGGGGCGCGCAGAAAGGGATTGGTTTCTCTCTCAAGTGATAATTCTGAAGGGACAGTCGGTGTCTTAGAAGCCCGTGCTGTTTGGATCTCAGCGTAGCGTTTTTGAAGCGCCGTGTTGCCCGGCTCGATCGTCAGGGCGAAGTCGGCATTATTGGCGGTGTATTCATGGCCCGAGTAAATCATCGTCTCGTCCGGCAATCCGGCGAATCTTTCGAGCGTCTCCCACATCATGTCGGCGCTTCCCTCAAACAGTTTCCCACAACCGAGCGCCATCAGTGAATCACCAGTAAAGGCCGCGCCGGGCATAATATAGGCAATATGTCCAATGGTATGACCATCGGCGGCGATCACCTCGGTGGTCACTGAACAGACGTCAATTTGGTCGCCCACACGGACATGGATGTCGAGCTTTGGCAGACGCGCCTTGTCCCGTTCAGAACCGACGACCTGAGCGTTTGTGACTGTCCTGAGTTCATCAACGCCCGCAATATGATCATCATGATGATGCGTGAGCAGGATGGTATCCAGTTTCCAATTCCGGTCTTTGAGCGCGGCCAAAATAGGAGCCGCTTCAGGGACATCAACGACAGAAGTCTGTTGTGTGTCAGGGTGGTGGATTAAAAAGGCGTAGTTGTCGGCCAAGCAGGGAAGGGTGACAATTTGCAGTTTCATCTTTGGGCTCGCAGGGTTGAATTTTTTCTATGGTTGCTCAAAAGGTTATCTTATACTGAGTCATCATGCATCCTGATGTTGCAGAGATCGACAAATTTTACCGCCAATCGGCACTGGGGCAATTCGCCAAAGTTCAATTGGCGCGGCATCTTAACAATATGTGGCCCGACCTGCGCGGCCTGTTCCTTGTTGGATTTGGTTATACACCGCCGATATTGTCCAAACCACGCCAAGCAGTCGGCCGCTTGGCTTGCTTGATGCCAAACCGTCAAGGCGTCAGGGCCTGGCCAGAAAACGAGCCCAACGTCTCTATACTTGCCAATGAGTCGGAATGGCCATTTGCTACAGGTGTGGCCGATCGTATTGTGATGTTGCACGCCCTTGAAACCAGTCACAATGTCGCCGCATTGCTTGACGAATGTTGGCGGGTTTTGGCACCGGAGGGACGGGTCTTGATGATCGTGCCCAATCGCGCTGGATTGTGGTCCCAGAGCGAGCGCACCCCTTTTGGCGTGGGTCGTCCATTTACCGCGGGTCAATTGAGCCAAATTTTGCGCCATCGACGATTCGGTGTCATACATTCGCGAACGGCGTTGTTTGCGCCCCCGAGCCAAAGAAGATTTTGGATTCGAAGCGCACCGCTATGGGAAAAAATGGGTCGCCATGCGCCGTTGAATTTTGCTGGCGGGGCTCTTCTCGTTGAGGCACATAAACGCGTCTTTCAAACGCATACCCCGCCGCTTGCAGAAACGGTGGCGAAGGGGCTCAAAGCCCTTGAGGGTATGACCGCCCCGGGGGCCAAACCCGTCTCAAGCCGGCAGCAAGGCTAGAGTCTCATTCGCAAAGATTTTGACCATTCATCAAGCGGGTTATAAAGGGAGAATGGCATGCCGCTGAGCCATAGACGAGACTCATTGATGGCTGCGGGCTCTCTTGGCTTAAACAATAATTTTTGACGGAAATCGAATCATGGAAACCGAACATTTTGATGTCATCGTCGCTGGAGGCGGGACGGCGGGCGTTGCGGCCGCCGTCGCGAGTGCAAGATTTGGTGCCAAGACCTTGCTGATTGAACGGTCGGGTTGCCTCGGCGGGGCGGCGACGATGCGCAATGTTGTGACCTTTTGTGGCCTCTACACATTGGGGGAGACACCAACACGCGTGGTTGGGGGTATTGCTGATGATATCATCGCGAGGCTCCGATCGGAGGCGGCGATCACGGAACCCCAACGTTTTCGTGGCGTGTTCGTGGTTTTTGACCCCGAGACGCTGAAAGGCGTTTTGGACGATTTGGTCATTGAAGCCAATGTCCACGTAATGTCGGGAGCTTTTGTCTGTGATGCTCGCCGTCAAGAAGGTCGGCTCCAAGAGTTAAAGGTCGCAACACATGGCGGTCTGCGGACCTTCTCAGCGGATGCTTTTGTCGATTGTACCGGCGAGGGTGACCTTTCGGCTTTCAGTGGCGCCTCGACGCGCTATGGGAACAATGCCAAAGTCAATGAAGGCTCGATGGCGACACGGTTTGGCGGTATTCCAAGCGACATCACAGTCACCGCCGATGACGTGGCGCAGGCTATCACCAAAGCAAACTTTCACCTGAGCGATGTCACCAAAAACAGAAGTGTTATCATCCGTCTTCCTCGGTCGGGCGACATGGTGGTCTTCCTTGCGTCAGAAGATTATGACCCGCGCGACAGTTTTTCCATGGCTGCCGCCGAGCAGCGAGCCCGCCGGCAAACTCGAAATTATCTCCAAGCCATCCGCACCATCCCCGGTTGTGAAAGTGCCCATCTCAGCGAATCAGGTCCAGAATTCGGCACCCGCGAGTCGAGGCATCTGAATTGCCGCCATCAATTGAAGTGGAGTGAAATTGAAACCCGAACGACTTTTGATGATTGTATTGCTCTCGGAGCTTGGGGGTCAGAATGGCATGAGCGAAGCACTCACCAAAGTAGTTTTGACTATCCGCCAGACAAAGCTGCCTATCATATTCCCTTCGGTTGTCTGCACAGTGTTGATACCGATAATCTGTTTTGTGCTGGCCGATTGGCCGACGGTGACAGAAAAGCGGGGGCCGCGATTCGGGTCATGGGAGCGGCCATGGCGACGGGGCAGGCGGCGGGTCTAGCGGCTGCGATGGAAGCCCAAGGTTCATGGACAGTTGGTGAGTTGCAGTCGGCACTGCTCTCTCAAGGGGCCGTTTTGAATTATTCAAATTCCCGATAAACTTCTCGTGACGTTGGATATGAGTGGAAACTAAGGCGGAATGAAGCCTGACAGTCACAGTTTAACCCATCAGGATTAGCCCGTGCAGTATTTTCTTAATGGTGTCAGAACGGGCAATCCTGAATGTGTCGCCGCGCTCAATGATCGCCCAACACATTCAGGACACATCGACGTATTGATCGTCGGTTGCGGCCCCGCGGGTCTGACGTTGGCGACGCAACTTTCACAATTTCCTGACATTGATGTGAAGATCATTGACCGCAAACCTGGCCCTTTGCAATACGGTCAAGCCGACGGTATCGCTTGCCGCTCAATGGAAATGTTTCAGGCCTTCGGATTTGCCGACAAGGTGGCAAGGGAAGGGTATTGGGTCAATGAAGTGGCTTTTTGGCGACCCGGGCCGGATGGAGCCATTTGTCGGACCGAGCGAATTCGGGATATGGAAGACGATCTTTCGGAAATGCCTCATATCATCCTTAGCCAAGCCCGAATACATGAGTTTTTTCTCGAAAAAATGGCTTTAAACGCCCGTCGTCTCAAACCGGATTACGATTGCCAACTGCTAGAACTCTCTCGCGGCAAACATTCAGTCACCGCCAAACTGATGAGATCTGACAAAAGACCATTCGATGTTAAAGCCCGCTATGTCGTCGGCTGCGATGGGGCGAGAAGTCGGGTGCGTGAGTGTTTGGGAATTGCATTGAAAGGTGAGGCGACCCGACAATTATGGGGGGTGATGGATGTGTTATGTGTCACCGATTTCCCTGATATTCGTTTGAAATGTGCCATCCAATCGGTGGGGCAGGGTAGTTTGTTAATTATCCCGCGTGAGGGCGGTTACATGGTTCGAATGTATATTGAATTGGATGAGTTGCATGGCGACGAGCGGGCGGCCGACCGAGGCGTCAGCGTTGATGACTTGATTGCCAAGGCACAATCAATCTTGGCACCATTTCAAATGGAGGTCAAAGAGGTGGGCTGGTGGTCCGCCTATGAAATCGGTCAACGCGTGTCAGATCGCTTTGATGACGGGTGCGAGGCCCCACGAATCTTTATTGCCGGCGATGCTGGTCACACGCATTCGCCAAAAGCAGGTCAGGGCATGAATGTCTCAATGGCAGATGCCTTCAATATTGGATGGAAACTCGCGGCTGTCGTTCGCGGTGACGCCCATCCCAAACTCTTGCGAACCTATTCCGAAGAACGCCGTGCCAAAGCCAAGGAATTGATTGACTTCGACCGCGAAATGGCGCGTCTGTTTTCAGAAAAACCCCGAACGGCTGAAGATGCAAAGAAATTTCAGCGCTATTTTGCTAAACATGGTCGCTATACGGCGGGCGTGGAAACTCGCTACCAATCCTCGCTAATCGTCCATCAGGCGGATCATCAGGAGCTCACGAAGGGTTTGAAGATTGGCACCCGTTTTCACTCCTCGCCGGTCATTCGCGCCGCCGATGCCAGACCGATGGAATTGGGGCATTGCCTCACTGCCGACGGACGCTGGCGACTTATCGTCTTTGTCGGTCGTGGAGATAGAGGGATGGAGGCCTTGCGGCATCTGTGTCAATTTCTCCAATATGACGCCACCAGTCCACTGCAATTTCAACCAAGGGGCAGCGATTCCGATCAGTGGATTGATGTACGCGCCGTCTTACAAATCTCCCATTGGGATTTAGATCTTAATCAACTGCCAGACCTGCTGCGGCCTCGCAAAGGAAAATATGGTTTGATCGATTACGAAAAGATTTTCTGTGCCGACCTCTCGCCTCAGAGTGGTGATATTTTCACTCAGAGGGGCATTGACCGTGAGACGGGGGCTCTCGTTGTGGTGCGACCGGATCAATTCATCGCCGATGTGATGCCGATCAATGAAGCCTCACGAATATCCAGATTTTTTGATAAAATTCGTCCCAATTTGCTGCAAGGTTCGGCTTGAAACCTTCGCAGTTATGGTAAACAAAACGCTCATTTCGACTCCTAGGAGATGATCTTAAGATGGTTGAAAAAATGGTTGTGAACGCCGTCAAGATGTCTTGCCATTTGTTGGGAAACTGGCTAATGCTCGGCGCTCAAGACTTAGCCATCCGTGGCGTGATGACAATTATTTTGAGGTGACGTCAGTTGACCGAGAGTGTCTCTGTATCTTCTGGAATTGCGTCACGATATGCATCGGCGCTTTTCGAACTCAGTCTGGAAGAGAACGACATTGAAACTGTCTCCAAGGATATATCCGCCCTGCGGTATGCACTGGCTGTGGCAGGTGACTTGAGGGCCTTGATCAAATCCCCCATTGTGTCACGCGATGAAATGGCCGCCGCGATGGAGGCCATCGCGACTCGAATCGGTTTGAGCCTGTTGATGAGAAAGACGCTGGCGGTGATGGCTTCGAAAAGACGATTGTTTGTATTGCCGATCATGCTTGAGCAACTGGAAACAAAAATCAATGACCATCAAGGCGTGGTAACAGCGGAAATTATATCGGCCAAAGAACTGAATGATCACGAACTCGCCTCTCTTAAGGAGAGTCTTCATCAAGCGTCAGGCAAGAAGGTGCGCTTCGAGGTCAAAATCGATGAAAGTCTAATTGGTGGCATCTCAGCGCGACTAGGTTCGCGCTTGGTCGATGCTAGCATCAAAACGAAACTTACAAATCTCAAGAATGCATTGAGCGAGGGACACCAATAAATGAGCATTCAAGCAGCGGAAATTTCCGCGATCCTTAAGGATCAGATCAAGAATTTTGGCCAAGAAGCGGAAGTGGCGGAAGTAGGCCGGGTTCTGAGTGTGGGTGACGGTATTGCCCGAGTCTTTGGTCTCGACAACATCCAAGCGGGGGAAATGGTCGAGTTTCCCGGTGGCATCCGTGGCATGGCCCTCAACCTTGAAGCCGACAATGTTGGGGTTGTGATTTTCGGTGATGACCGCAGTATTCGCGAGGGTGATCGAGTCAAGCGCACTGAAGCGATTGTTGACGTACCGGTAGGCGATGCGTTGCTCGGACGGGTGGTGGATGCTCTTGGCAATCCCATTGACAACAAAGGACCCATTGAAACGTCGGAGAGACTGGTCGCTGACGTTAAGGCACCGGGAATCATCCCCCGCCGCTCGGTGCATGAGCCGATGGCCACGGGGCTAAAATCGGTGGACGCGATGATCCCCATTGGCCGAGGGCAACGGGAGTTGATCATTGGTGACCGCCAAACCGGTAAAACCGCTTTGGCGCTTGATACCATCCTCAATCAGAAGACCTACAACGAAGCGGCGGGCGATGATGAATCAAAAAAACTCTATTGCGTATACGTCGCTATCGGTCAAAAACGTTCGACAGTGGCGCAACTTGTCAAGAAACTCGATGAGAGCGGGGCTCTTGATTATTCGATCATTGTCGCGGCCACAGCTTCTGACCCCGCTCCGATGCAGTTTTTGGCACCTTATTCGGCCACGGCGATGGCCGAATTCTTCCGTGATAACGGCCGCCATGCGCTGATCATCTATGATGACTTATCCAAGCAAGCGGTCGCCTATCGGCAAATGTCTTTGTTGCTGCGCCGACCGCCGGGACGAGAAGCCTATCCGGGAGACGTGTTTTATCTTCACTCACGACTTTTAGAGAGAGCCGCCAAACTCAATGATGAAAATGGCTCGGGTTCACTCACCGCTCTGCCAATTATCGAAACACAAGCCGGTGATTTATCGGCCTATATTCCCACCAATGTCATTTCTATCACCGACGGCCAGATTTTCCTCGAAACTGAGCTTTTTTACCAAGGCGTACGCCCGGCGGTGAATACAGGATTAAGCGTCTCACGAGTGGGCTCGTCAGCGCAAACCTCGGCGATGAAAACCGTGGCCGGAACGGTGAAACTCGAATTGGCACAATATCGCGAGATGGCCGCTTTTGCCCAGTTTGGTTCTGATCTTGATGCCGCGACACAGCGCTTGCTCAACCGAGGCGCACGCTTGACCGAGTTGATGAAACAAAAACAGTATTCGCCCTTGACCAATGCTGAGATCGTCTGCGTCATCTTTTCTGGCACGCAAGGATTTCTTGACAAATTAGAGGTGAAAGACGTGGTTCGTTTTGAACAGGGTTTAATTGAACATTTGCGCTCAAACCACCGCGAACTTCTCAATGATATCACCGATCGTGACCGTAAGGTTGAGGGCGAACTCGCCGATATGATCCGCGCCGCTATCGGCGAATATGCCGATGGATTTGCTTGAGCCGGTACTGACGCAGGAACGCTCCAATGCCTAGCCTCAAGGATCTGAAAATTCGGATTGATAGCGTCAAATCGACGCGGAAAATCACCAAGGCTATGCAGATGGTCGCGGCGGCCAAGTTGCGACGGGCGCAAGAGGCGGCAGAGAATGCGCGCCCGTACGCCGAACAAATGGCCACGCTGACAGCAAATTTGGCCGCTTCTATGGGGGGCCAGGCGTCGGCCCCGTTGATGCTCAGAGGCAAGACGGACCCGCAAACGCATCTATTGGTTGCCGCTACCGCCGAGCGGGGACTCTGCGGTGGTTTCAATTCTTCTATTGTGCGGATGGTGCGGGAAAGAGCGCGTGAACTCCTAAACCAAGACAAGAATGTCAAAATTTTGACCATTGGCAAGAAAGGCCGCGAACAACTCAAACGAGAATTCGAGACATCGCTTGTCGAACATGTGGATCTATCAGAAACCCGTCACATTGATCACCTTGTTGCCAACCGAGTGGCTGGCCGCATTGAAGCGATGTTTGTCGCCGGTGAATTTGACATTGCGACCATTTTCTTCAGCCGTTTTCAGTCAGTAATCACGCAGGTTCCTACAGAACGACAATTGATTCCTGTGGAAGTCGAAGATGATGATGACACCGCGCAACGCTTTTATAATTTTGAGCCGAGCGAGACTGAAATCTTGGAGGAATTGTTGCCGCGTGCCATGGCCAATCAGGTTTTGACCGCTTTGCTGGAAAATGCCGCCTCCGAACAGGGCGCGAGAATGTCGGCCATGGACAACGCGACACGAAACGCGGGCGATATGATCGACAAACTCACCATTGTTTATAACCGATCACGGCAAGCCGCGATCACTAAAGAACTGATAGAAATCATTTCAGGCGCGGAAGCGCTCTGACCGAACTGGCCGAGGATTACAAATGGCAGACACACAAAGAGTTCAGGGCAAAGTTACACAAGTCATCGGTGCCGTCGTTGACGTCCGTTTTGATGATCATTTGCCAGAAATTTTGAACGCATTGGAGACGGAAAATCAAGGGCGGCGCTTGATCCTAGAGGTGGCGCAGCATCTCGGAGAGAATACGGTTCGAACGATTGCTATGGACTCCTCGGAAGGTTTGGTTCGGGGGCAAAAAGTGCAAGATACGGGCCAGCCGATCACGGTGCCTGTGGGTGATGCCACTCTGGGGCGTATTATCAATGTGGTGGGGGAGGCCGTCGATGAGAAAGGGGCGGTGGAGTCAGACATAATGCGAGCGATTCACCAACCGGCTCCCGAATACGCTGAGCAAGCGACAGAGACGGAAGTCTTGGTCACGGGGATCAAGGTGATTGATTTGTTGGCACCCTATGCCAAAGGCGGCAAGGTGGGTCTTTTTGGCGGTGCGGGTGTTGGAAAAACAGTCCTCATTCAGGAATTGATCAACAATATCGCCAAGGTCCATGCCGGCTTCTCGGTCTTTGCGGGGGTGGGCGAGCGAACGCGAGAAGGTAACGATCTCTATCACGAATTCATCGAATCGGGGGTTATCAATATTGATGATTTGAGCCAATCTAAAGTGTCTCTTGTCTATGGTCAGATGAACGAGCCCCCCGGGGCCCGTGCCCGCGTCGGTCTGACCGGACTCACTCTTGCTGAACAGTTTCGCGACCAGTCGGGAACCGATGTGCTGTTTTTTGTCGACAATATATTCCGATTCACGCAGGCGGGTTCGGAAGTCTCGGCATTATTGGGCCGTATTCCGTCGGCCGTGGGATATCAGCCGACATTGGCGACGGATATGGGCGCATTGCAAGAGCGGATCACTTCCACCAAGGCCGGTTCTATTACCTCGGTGCAAGCCATTTATGTCCCCGCTGATGACCTTACCGATCCGGCACCGGCAACTTCGTTTGCTCATTTGGATGCCACAACGGTTCTCTCCCGGGCCATTTCGGAACTCGGTATTTACCCGGCCGTTGACCCTCTCGATTCGACGTCACGAATTCTTGACCCGGCGGTCGTCGGTGAGGAGCATTACGGAGTGGCACGTGATGTTCAGGGTATCTTGCAACGCTATAAGTCACTCCAGGATATTATAGCCATTCTCGGCATGGATGAATTATCTGAGGAAGACAAGATCACGGTGTCGCGAGCCCGTAAGTTGCAGCGATTCCTCTCGCAACCGTTTGATGTCGCGCAGGTCTTTACCGGCTCACCGGGTGTGCAGGTCCCTATTGAGATCACCATCGATAGTTTCCGACGGGTTGTGGAGGGGGAGTTTGATCATTTCCCCGAGGCCGCCTTTTATATGGTGGGAGGGATCGATGAGGTGGTGCAGAAGGCACAGAAACTAGCCGCCGAAGCGGCTTGATTAAAGGTCATCCAATGTCTGAGACCATGAAATTCACCCTCGTCTCGCCGCTTGGCATTGTGGCCTCCTCCGATGCGAGTGAGGTGGATTTGCCCGTTACTGAAGGCGATATGACGGCGATGCCCCATCACGCCGCTTTAATTGGAACGCTAAAGCCGGGGATCATCCGTGCTGGCCACCAAAATGAGGTGAACGAGTTTGTGATCACTGGAGGCTTCGTTGAGGTCAATGAAGGCACGACCACCGTGCTTGCCGAGGACGCTTATCGCCGCCAAGATGTCACTTCAGAGATTTGCGATTCATGGATCACGAAAGCCACAGAAGAGGTTGGGAGTAATGAGGGTGCGCGGCGGGATGCTCTGGAGACGAGACTTGCGGGTATGAAAACACTCCGCGCCGAGTTGAACCTCTAGGACGAATGACAATCTAATTGTCAGATCAGCTACCCCGACCATAAAGCCAGTCCAAAGTTTTGGCTTCAAAGAGCGACGAGATGGATGTTCCATTGGCAATGTTTAGAATCGCTTGCGCAAACAGTGGAGCGGTGGAAATGATACGAATTTTGGGTGAAGAGAGAATGTCCTTGGTGGGTTGAATAGAGTCCGTCATCACCACGCTTTTGAGTTTTGAAGCGGCAATTTTCGTCAGTGCATTTCCTGACATAACACCATGGGTGACATACGCGTGAACTTCACGGGCCCCCGATCTCAGTATGAGGTCGGCCGCGTTGCATAATGTCCCCGCCGTGTCACAGATATCATCAACCATGATACAGATTCGATTCTCAACATGGCCGATAACGGTCATCTCAGAAATTTCGCCAGCTTCTGAGCGGCGCTTATCTACCACCGCGAGTCCGGCATTAATGCGTTTAGCCAATTCTCGAGCCCTTGAAACGCCGCCGACATCGGGGGAAATAACGATGATATCCTGTTTGCTCTCGGCAAATTGCGTCAAGATATCCAGTGAGAAGACGGGCGAAGCATAGAGATTGTCAACCGGAATATCAAAAAAACCTTGCACTTGCGCCGAATGCAAATCCATCGTCAAGACCCGTGAGATGCCCGCTTGAGTGATCAAATTAGCGACCAGTTTTGAGGATATCGGGGTGCGGGCTTTGGTTCTGCGATCTTGGCGTGCGTAGCCAAAATATGGAACCACAGCGGTGATGCGGGCGGCCGAGGAGCGGCGCAGCGCGTCGGCGATGATGAGAATTTCCATCAAATGGTCGTTGGCAGGTTTTGATGTCGGCTGGATGATGAACATGTCCTCGCCGCGGACGTTTTCATAGACTTCAACATAGACTTCCTGGTCATTGAACCTTTCCACCTTCGCGTCAACGAGTTTGATGCCCCGTCCTCTCTGACCAGACATGTATTCCACGATACTGCGTGATAAAGGCTTATTGGCGTTGCCAGAAATAATTTTGGGTTCAATCTGCTGAGGCATATCGTATTGATCCTGTCAAGAAAGATGGGGAATCTCAATCTGTGATTACCATGTCAGTCGCTGATTTCCTACATCCTGTTTTGGTCAGAATTTGCCATCGGTCTGACGATTCCCATTGCACGAAGTGATAAATAGAAACGAAATTTAGGCACAGATTCCATCAACAAGACCCCCCAAGGTCAAATAAAGAATAATGGCGAGAAAACGAAAAAAATTTAAAGCCCGCCCCATCCAAAATGAGCGAACGAGCGGCCGTATCCCACGCTTGGCACTGGTGGATCTTCTGCGGGGTGTGGCACTCATCGGTATGACGGTTTTTCACTTTGTCTACGATCTCGAATTTTTTGGCTATCGGGAAAAAGGTTATTCGGACGCGCTCCATTGGTGGGGGCTCGCCATTATCGTCGCGGGTAGTTTTCTCTATCTTTCTGGCGTCAGTCTCTATCTCGCTCATGTGCGTTCTTTTCAATGGAAAGCGTGGGGGCGGCGGGTCACCATCATCGCTCTGGCCGCGACCGCGATCACCATCACGACATTCCTTATCACACCAGATCAGTATATCAGATTTGGTATTCTTCACATGATCACGGCGGCTTCAATCTTCGGTCTCGCCTTCCTTCGCGTGCCATGGTGGTTGACCGCTATTGCCGCTGTTCTCATCTTTATGCTCGACCGAATCGACTCGGTGCCTATGTTCGATACGTTGGCTTTACTTTGGCTCGGTTTCTTTTCTGAGGCGACCAACGCGAGTGACTTTCGGCCGGTTATTCCGTGGTTGGCACCGGCTCTCTTGGGAATTGCCACTGCCCGGATGTGCCATCAATTTCA
>JAJEBG010000025.1 GCA_022824005.1 Paracoccaceae bacterium | reverse complement strand
AATGTTATCAGAAAATTGCCGCCAAACCGCTGTGGTTTCTCGAAGAGCCTCGGCTAGTTTTTGATTGAAAGTTTGTTCATGCAGTTGGGGCAATCATCACTCCATCACTGGTTCCAAAATCTAGGCAATGTAAACTCAATGGTCAAGGCACATCGTTGGCTAAAAGGCGAATGAGATTTCGCCAATCAGTGAGAATGATCACGAATAATTAAATCGGCGGCCTTCTCGGCGATCATCATCGTCGCAGCGTTTGTATTCGAAGAAATAATTTGTGGCATGATGGAACTGTCACACACTCTTAAACCTTCTATATCCTTGACGCGCAATTTAGCGTCAACAACGGTCGTGGAGTCATCAACATCGCCCATTTTGCATGTGCCCACGGGATGGTAATCGGTCTTTGCGTGCCGCGCCGCGTAATTGATCAAATCTTCATCGGTGGTGGCGGTGAGGCCGGGAGCAACCTCTTGAGAAATGAACGGTTTGAAAGCATCTTGCGACATGATGTGGCGGGCCAATCGGAATGACGCAAGCGATCTTTTGATGTCCGCCCTATCACCCCAATAATTGGGGTCAACATGGACGTTGGCAAGGGGATTATTGGATTTTAGACGCACGACACCCCGAGAGGTGGGACGCAGCCAAGCGGAGTTGAGTGTGACTCCGTTCTTAATGGGCTTTAGCCCATGTTCTAAACCCGAGCCGGGCAAGAAATGAAACTGGGTATCAGGGGCCGGTTGAGAATCATCGGTATACCAAAAGCCGCCACCGTCACAGATATTTGACGACAGAATTCCACTCCCAAAACAGGCAAATTCAACGCCCGCTTTTGCCGCAAAGAGAGGATTTTTGTAGCGATCAAAAGAATAGTTTCCTGAACATTCCGATACCACGAACAAATCCATATGATCATGCAAATTGCTTCCCACGCCGGGCATATCGATGATGGTTTCAATGCCGACATGACGGAGGTGATTAGAGGGGCCAACCCCTGAATGCATGAGCAATCGAGGGCTGCCAATCGCGCCAGCCGCGACAATGACTTCCTTTGAAGCTTGGATGGTCTGGCCCTTGAGACGAACGCCGATGGCTCGATTTTTGTGGATGTCAATTTTTTCTACATGTTGGCTTGTCAGCAGCGACAAATGTTCACTGGACTTGACGGGATGAAGATAGCAACGGGAGGCGGAAGAGCGGCGCCCTTTTCGGTTAGTTACTTGGTAATAGCCGAGTCCTGCTTGCTCTTGACCATTAAAGTCAGGATTGAAAGGAATGCCGGCCTGTTGCGCGCTTCGTGCGAAGGCGCGAGTGAGAGTGTGTGGCTGCACATCTGAGATGAGAAGAGGTCCCCCTTGACCATGAAATTTGTTGGCATAACGTTCGTTGTCTTCTGATTTGACAAAATACGGTAGCACATCTTTATAGCTCCAACCCGTGCAGCCATTGGCCGCCCAATTGTCGTAATCGCTGCGATTACCACGGGTGTAGAGTTGCGCATTGATGGATGAGCCGCCCCCCAATACACGTGCTTGAGGATACCACACTCGCTTATTTTTTAGATGGGTTTGCGGAGACGTCTCATAGCCCCAAAGATAGGTGCTGCCTGTCAATTTTGTAAAACCGGCGGGAACATGAAAAAGGGGATTCCAATCTGAAGGACCCGCTTCAATCAACAAGACTGAAAAGCGTTTTGTGTCGATGAGCCGTCGCGCTAGAGCACAACCGGCCGACCCTCCACCGACGATAATAAAGTCGAAAGAGTCGCGCGAGGGAGGGTGACGCCAAAACGGGTTCAACCGCCCCATTTTTTTAGCCTCCGTGATACGATCGGCAAGCTAATGCCTTTCTGTCAATAAACAACCTGAGAGCCATTGGTCAAAAGGCGGCGTCCGAGACATCTCAACGAACCAGAACGAATGCCTTGACAACATTGAATGCTGCTTGGAGGGAAAGTGAAAGAATCGCCGAAGCCTGCGAGGCTTGCTCTGCTAACATGGCGTCACCTTGCCGGCACATGGCGGCTCGCTCTCGTGATTTTGTCTCTAAAATTTTGCAAGACGTTTTTCCTGAAAGGCTTGAACACCTTCCTTGATGTCTGGTGACGTGAACATCGCGTGGCCGGCCAACATATCGATAGATGCGGCCACATCTTCACCTCTGCCGGCGTGAATCATCGCCTTTGCGGTTTCAATGGCCCTACCCGAAAGGTGAACGAGTTCAGCACTCATCCGCTGGGCCGCCTCAACCGGCTGATCGGTGACCATGGCCGCAAAGCCGAGATCAAATGCCCTCTCGGCCGAGATTCTTCGACCAAATAATGCCATTTCTTTGATCACCGACTCGGGCAGAAACCGGGCCAATCGCTGCGTGCCCGACCATCCGGGGACGATTCCCACTCGGGCTTCGGGAAGGCCGATTTCGGTATGCGGAGCCATCACTCTGAGGTCGCAAGCGGCGGCCAATTCAAGACCACCACCGAGTGCCAATCCGTTCATGGCCGCAATCGTGGGCTTGGAGAGGCGCGCTAGTCGATCAATACAACGATGACCCGCTCGTAGCCAGTCTTGAGCAAACCCAAGAGGTGACATATTTCCCCAGCTTTTTATGTCGGCCCCGGCACAGAACGCCTTGTCACCGCGGCCACACAAAATCAGGCTTCGGATGTCGCCAATCTTCTCAACCTCTTCGCAATAATGTGCCAATGTCTCGAGCATGCCCATATCCAAGACATTCAACTTTTCCGGTTTATCCAAGCAAACAATGGACACATGCTCGGCAATTCTGCGGGAGATATTCTTCATTTTAGCCTCAAATGAAGCCATGTTCCATATCGTGGAGCCAACAGGTGGGCACATTGATTTATCAACGCGAATGCCAATAATTTTTCCCTACAATCACAAATCTAATGACGACTCATGGTTCGCTCTGCACAACCTGGTTACTTATTTCGACAATTAATTGCAAGTTATATGAGATATCAACATCCCATAAATGGTGCGTGAAGACTTCCTCTCATTTTCATCAGTGACATAACGTAGCTTTGTCGATAGTAAAGGGAATGTCGCAAGGAGTGAGCGATTCCTATGAAACCAAAGATGAATCAGTGTCCGCAAGTAAGTGGTTTCTTTGATTCTTCGACAAACACGATCTCTTATGTGGTGGCGGACACCCAAACTCGGGCTTGCGCCATCGTCGACTCTGTCATGGATATTGATTACGCCGCTGGACGTATCACTTCCGAGGGCGCCAACAAAATCATCGCTTATATCGAGGCCAACGACCTCTTTGTAGAATGGATCATTGAGACACATGTTCACGCCGACCATTTGTCGGCGGCCCCTTATCTTCAGGACCGGCTTGGCGGCAAGATTGGTATTGGGGCGAAGATCATTGAGGTTCAAGAAACCTTCGGCAAAGTCTTCAACGAAGGGACAGATTTCCAACGCGACGGCTCGCAGTTTGATCAGCTTTTTGAAGAGGGTGACACCTATGCCGTGGGAGGGCTGCATGGGTTTGCTCTGGCCACACCCGGTCATACACCGGCCTGTATGACTCATGTGATTGGCAATGCCGCCTTTGTGGGTGACACATTGTTTATGCCGGATGGGGGTTCAGCACGAGCCGACTTTCCCGGTGGCGACGCAGGAGAACTTTATGATTCGATTCAGAAAATTCTTTCGCTGCCCGATGAACTTCGCCTTTTCGTTTGCCATGATTACCGACCAAATGGGAGAGACTTGGCATGGGAGACATCTGTTCGGGAGCAGAAACTCAATAATATTCATCTGAGGTCAGCGCAAACACGGGATCAATTTATTCAATTGAGAGAGGCACGAGATTCCACTCTTGAGACGCCCGATCTCATCATTCCATCGCTGCAAGTGAATATGAGAGGCGGGGAAGTCCCCGCCGATGCGGATGGAAACCCGATGCTGAAAGTGCCCCTCAACGCGCGACTGTCAGGTCAAAAATCTAAACCTGTTTGATCTGGCTTTTTGGCGGTGGTTGCATGAGGGGGTCAATAGCCGTATCCGTCCTGCGATATCGCCGTCTTGCTTAATGGAGCGAAGTTTCATCTTCTCAGAAAGGGATCAGAGCGTTCTTTGTGCAGCAAAAGAGGAGCACGATCGTTGATAATTGATAAACACGCCTCATCAAAACGCGATGCCGCAGAATATGCGCTCGGTTTGGTCAGAGATGGTATGCGGCTCGGATTGGGTACTGGTGCCACAGCCGATTGCTTCATTGATGGTCTCGCCCGCCGAGTCATCGATGACGGACTGTCTTTGTCTATGGTCGCGACTTCCCATCGAACCCGGACACGCGCTGAACAGGCCGGACTGAAACTATCTGATCTCAATGATTTGCGAGACCTTGACCTGACCATTGATGGCACCGATGAGATTGACATCCACTTCAATCTCATCAAGGGCGGTGGCGGCGCGCTGTTGCGTGAGAAGATTGTCGCTCAAGCGTCGAAAGAAATGATTGTGATCGCCGACCAGAGTAAACGGGTTGAATCGTTGGGAAAATTTCCCTTGCCCATCGAAATTGATCGCTTCGGTGCGCAAGCGACTTCAGACATGATCAAGTCATGTCTCCATCATCTGGGTTTTCACGAATGTCGGCAAGAGTTTCGCCGGTCGGGGGACAAACTGGTGGTGACAGATGGGGGTCATTACATTATTGATGCCGAACTCTTGAGAATTGATCATCCGAAAGAGGTGGCCATACAGCTCAATCAAATCCCGGGCGTTGTGGAGACGGGGCTTTTTGTCGGAATTTGTGATCTTGCGGTGTTAGGCCGGGGCAATGGAGAGGTTGATGTGATTGGTCCGAATGAAAAGGCCCGCAGCGATGTTTGACTTTGACCTCTTTGTGATAGGCGGGGGGTCGGGCGGTGTCCGGGCCGCGAGAATGGCCTCGGAAAGCGGGGCGCGCGTCGGTTTGGCCGAACAGTCAAGAATGGGCGGCACCTGTGTGATCAGAGGATGTGTTCCCAAAAAACTTATGGTCAACGCGGCCGATTTTGGTGATGCGTTTGAAGACTCCGTGGGGTTCGGTTGGTCGGCCAACGGGATCAATTTTGATTGGAAAACCTTCAGACAGGCCAAAGACAGAGAAATTTTACGCCTCGAAAAACTCTACCGAGCGAACCTTGAAAAGGCCGGGGTTTGCCTCTTTGATCAACGTGCTGAGATGGCCGATTCTCACACGGTTCGTCTTGCTGATGGTCAGTCGCACTCGGCAAAATATATCCTCATCGCGACAGGAGGCGCTCCGTTCTTGCCTGATATTGAGGGCATAGAATACGCCGTCTGTTCAGACGACATCTTCTTGCTTGATACGCTTCCCAAAAATGTGGCCATTGTCGGTGGCGGGTATATTGCTTGCGAGTTCGCGACCATTCTGAATGGATTGGGATCAGAGGTCACGCAATTTTATCGCGGCGAGATGATTTTGCGGGGATTCGATAACGATATTCAGACACATGTCTGTGCCGGCATGCGAAATCGTGGTATCAATATTCGTTTACAATGTGATGTGGCCAAGATTGAGAAAAAGGAATCGGCATTAATGGTCACTGACAAGAGCGGGCCGGTCGGACATTATGATATGGTGCTATACGCCACCGGTCGGCGGCCTCGAACGGCGGGCCTTGGCCTTGAGGCTGTTGGAGTGGCTTTGGGAAAGCAGGGTGAAATTCTTGTCGATGATTTTTCGCAAAGCTCAGTCCCTTCGATTTTTGCCGTTGGCGATGTGACCGACCGAGTAAATCTGACGCCCATGGCGATTCGTGAAGGGGCGGCGTTTGTTCAAACCATTTTCGCGGCCAATCCCATCAAAGCGGACCATAATAATGTTGCCACCGCGGTGTTTACACGGCCAGAAGTTGGCACCGTTGGATTAACGCAATCAGAAGCGGAGCAAGTGGGACAGCCGAAAATTCATGTGACTCGATTCCGTCCGCTATCAGGTGCGATCGCCGGGCGCGATGAAAACGTTTTGATGAAGATCGTTGAGGATGGCGACAATGGGCGAGTGCTAGGCGTGCATATTGTGTCGCCGCATGCGGCTGAACTCATTCAACTGGCGGGTATTGCCATCAAGATGAAGGCCACCAAAGAAGATTTTGATCACACCGTAGCGGTTCATCCGACGCTTGCGGAAGAACTTGTCACCTTATGACAAAGCTCGGGCAAAGAGACTTGAATATTCTCACGATGCCCTGATATATAATTGTCATACTCTAAAGGAGCTCTTCCCTCTCATGGCAGCAAACAACAATGGACCTTGGGGTGGAGGCGGCGACGGCCGACGTCCCGAACCCAATTATCCCGATCTTGAGGAAATCATAAGCCGCGGCAGTCAGTCAATGCGCTCAATCCTCGGTGGTAAAGGCAATGGACAAAGCCGACCGCCCAAAAAATCCGGTCCAAAGTTCAGTCGGATGCAGATACTTCTTGGTATTCTCGTTATCATTGGTGCTTGGGCCTATGCGTCGTTTTATACCGTCAAGCCTGAAGAGCGTGCGGTTGAGTTGTTCTTGGGCTCCTATTACAAGACGGGTCAACCGGGCCTCAACTTGGCACCATGGCCCGTGGTGACACGGGAGATTATCTCGGTGACTCGTGAGCGAACAGAGGATATCGGTGTTGGAGGGAATTTCGAGAGCGACGAGTTTTCCAACAGCGGTTTCCAGCAGGGGTTGAATCGCCGACGTATTGACGATGGTTTGATGTTGACCGGGGACGAAAACATTATTGATGTGGACTTCCAAGTGGTGTGGAATATCAATGATCCAGCTCAGTTCTTGTTTAATTTAGCTGATCCCACGGAGACCATTCGCGCTGTTTCTGAATCAGCGATGCGTGAGATTATGGCGCAATCCAATTTGGCACCGATTCTAAACCGCGATCGCGGGATTGTGGCGACCAATTTGCAGGAATTGATCCAATCGACGCTTGATAATTATGCGTCAGGCATGAATGTGGTGCGGGTGAACTTTGACAAAGCGGACCCGCCGCGGGAGGTCATTGATAGTTTTCGAGAAGTTCAAGCGGCCGAGCAGGAGCGCGACCGTTTGGAAAAGCAGGCGGATGCCTATGCCAATCGGGTGCTTGCAAGTGCACGAGGCGAAGCGGCGCAACTGAAAGAAGAGGCCGAGGGCTACCGAGCGCAAGTCGTGAATGTGGCCGAGGGCGAAGCGAGCCGCTTTTTGGCGGTGCTTGATGAATATCAAAAAGCCAAGGATGTGACGCGGAAGCGATTGTATATTGAAACAATGGAACGAATTATGGCGTCGGTCGATAAAGTGATTATTGATCAAGAAGGGTCAGGTGGCGCGGGGGGCGTGGTTCCCTACTTGCCGCTGAATGAATTGCGCCGCAACGCTTCGAGCGAGGGGAGTCAATAGTCATGAACCGTCAAGCTATCATCATCGGGGCCGTAGTCCTGGTTGTCGTCGCGGCCCTCAGTTCAATTTTCATTGTCGACGAGCGGGAAAAAGCTCTGGTCTTGCAGTTCGGACAGGTCAGGTCAGTGAAGGAAGATCCAGGCTTGGCTTTCAAGATTCCTTTGATTCAGGAAGTGGTCAGATATGATGATCGCATTCTGTCACTTGAAACCCAGTCGCTTGAAGTGACACCGCTTGATGACCGTCGTCTTGTGGTGGATGCCTTTGCGCGGTATCGGATCGAGAATGTCGTGCAATTCAGGGAAGCCGTGGGCGTTGGGGGAGTCAGATCCGCTGAGAGCCGTCTTGAACGAATTTTGAACGCCGCGACGCGTGAAGTCTTGGGTTCCGTGGCTTCCAACACTATTCTTTCATCTGATCGTGCGGCTCTCATGGAACAGATACGTGACACCGCCAAAATAGAGGCTGAAAATCTCGGCGTTTCCATCATTGATGTGCGGTTAAAGCGAACAGATCTGCCGACCCAAAACCTTGAAGCGACGTTTGCTCGAATGCGCGCCGAGAGAGAGCGCGAAGCCGCTGACGAGATTGCTCGTGGTGAAGAAGCGGCTCAAAAAATCCGAGCACTGGCCGATAGAACGCAAGTGGAAATCGTTTCTGAAGCTCAAAAGGAAGCGGAAATCACGCGTGGCGAAGCCGATGCGCAGCAAAATGCCATCTTTGCTAGCGCCTTTGGTGAAGACCCCGAATTCTTTGAATTCTATCGTTCTATGCGCGCCTACGAGGAAGCATTCAACTCGGGCAATACATCGTTGGTCATTACACCCGAAGGGGACTTCTTTGATTATTTGAAATCGGCTGAATCGGAGTGATTTCAGAAATTGTCTTAGCATTAGGGCTTGTTTTTGTCCTTGAAGGACTGTTTCTAGTTGTCGCTCCCAAGCGATGGGAAAGCGTTTTAAGGGTGATTGCCGCGATGCCTGTCGATACAAGACGTTTGATTGGCCTTGTGACAGTGGCGATTGGCGTCGGCGTTGTCTGGCTGGCAAGGAATTTTTTGCTCTAACTCTTCTCAATTCGCGACGTCGACCTTGAGTTCCCTATGTGCCCATGAGTCTGGTAAAGACCGCGTCTCTCTCGTTGACGGAAAGAGTTTGTGACTTGAGATGCCAAATGGCATTGAAAATTGACAAAGAAACCACACATAAAATGGGTGAGAAGTGCTCCCGCGTTTCTGTCCATCATGGAGTCTTGTCGTGTGTCGAACCACATTGGAAATTAAATTGGCTAAAGGCCGCATTTGGTTTTGCGGTGATCACGTCGACGTGGCTCTTTACCTTATACGGAGGATATCAATGATGTTAAATCAGATCAAACATTCAACCATCTCTCATCGTGCCCGCTCTCTCTGTCAGATCTCAGTGATGGTGCTCTCAACGTTCTTTTTATCGAGTGCTGCCACGGTTGCCCATCATGATGGATATGGCGACATTGTCGAAAATTTGATTCCTTCAGTGGTCAGTATCACCGTTCAGGCCGAGAGTAGCAGCGGCGGTCAATTCCAAAATATTCCTCGTGAATTTCGTGAATTTTTCGAGCAATATATGCCGAGAGAACGGGGGCAAGAAGAAGGGCAGCGCCGCCCTCCTCTCGTGCAGGCGGTTGGCTCTGGCTTCTTTATTAGCGAGGATGGTTTCATCGTGACCAATGCCCATGTCGTCAAGAACGGGGTCAATATTATTGTCGAATTGAATGACAGTCAGAGTTTTGAGGCGGAAGTCGTCGGCGTTGATCCAAAAACTGATATCGCGGTGCTTAAAATTGACGCGGGCGGGCGCAAGCTGCCAGCGTTACCGTTCGGCGATAGTGATAGCATACGTGTGGGCGATCATGTCTTGGCCATTGGCAATCCAATGGGGCTTGATTTCTCGGTTTCCGCCGGCATCGTCTCGGGTCGTAATCGGACATTGACAGGTGGATATGATGATTTCATTCAAACGGACGCGGCCATCAATTCGGGGAACTCTGGCGGGCCGCTTCTCAACATGTCGGGTGAAGTGGTCGGCGTGAATACATTGTATTTGAATGACCGACGGGCAAATGGAGGTTCGACTGGGATTGGTTTTGCGATGGCTTCTGTGGTGGTTGAAGATGTCGTCGACCAACTCATAGAGTACGGCACCACTCGCCGAGGTTGGCTGGGCATCAGCATGCAGCCGATCACTGAAGAGATTGCTGAGGCAATAGGTATCGAGGCAAAATCAGGCATTTTGGTTCTTGACCTCCTTGATGGCCCGGCGGCTGATGCGGGCGTTGAAGAAGGGGATGCCATCGTCGAATTTGATGGAAGAGCCATAACGGATAGTCGTGACATGTTGCGACAGGTTGCCGCCGCGGGGGTCGGTGCGGAAGTTGATCTCTTGATTTTCCGTCGCGGCGAAGAACGGACCATCTCCGTTATTTTAGGCAGTCGCGAGGAAGCGGAAGGTCAGGAAATTTATCCGGCTTCACGTTCCGTCCCAGAGCCGAAAGAAGGCAATGCTTTGGGTCTTGAACTCGGTGAGTTGAACGACCAGATGCGGCAATCATTGGAACTTGAAGAGGATGAATCGGGTTTGGCGGTACTCGGAGTCGACGAAAACTCAGAAGCGTCAAAGAAGGGTATTCGGACCGGTGACATCATTCTGCAGGTCAACTTCCAGCCAGTTATGACGCTTGAGGATATGTCTGATGCGGTGGAGATGGCCGAGGGAGAGGGGAAAAAATCACTTCTTTTGTTTGTCCAGCGGCGAGGCCAGCGACTCTATGTTCCTCTACCCCTTGGCGATGCCTGAAGGCTGAAATCGCAACGTCGTTGTCGAATCATTTGATGGATGCACTTGCCTCGAGAAGGCGAGTGCATCTCGTTCGCTGAAATAACGTGTTGGGTCTTGGTGAGAGATGGCTTAGTCAGGCCTCACCGAGAGCAAGTGTGTCAAGCCAATGCGATAAATCTTCAATTTTGTTGGCGATGACATGAACGACGTTTTGTTCATTTTGAACCGTACCGGTCACGCGCAGCAACCGTGCAGATGTCACCTCTTGACGATATTTTTCAAAAGTGTTTTTCCACACGATAATGTTGGCAAAACCGGTCTCATCCTCCAAGGTTAGAAAGATTGTCCCTTTCGCCGTCATAGGCTTTTGTCGCACAATCACCAGTCCCCCGACCGAGACTTTTGTGTGACTCGATGTCTCGCAGAGTTCAAACGCCCGTATACAGGATGGGGGAGACGGTCTTACAACATGTGAACGCACTCTGTTCATGGAACGAAGATAGAATATTAAAAGTGATTTGGCAAGCCTCGTTCTTCCTTAAAAGATGTAAAAACGTCAAGGAATAATTGGAAAACCCGATCAAACTCTCTATTGACAATTTTGGTTGCCAATTGGCAGTTGTAAATGAGCCGCTCCCCACGATGTAGAGAACGCAGGCAACGAGACAGGAGTAGAAATGGCGAAAATCACCTATGTTGAATATGGCGGCAAGCGGCATGAGATTGACGTGCCTAATGGCCTAACAGTTATGGAGGGGGCGCGCGACAACAATATCCCCGGCATTGAGGCCGATTGTGGTGGATGTTGTGCCTGCTCGACTTGCCATGTCTATGTGGACGACGAGTGGGTCGATAAATTGCCAGAAAAGGATGTCATGGAAGAAGATATGCTTGATTTTGCTTGGGAGCCGGATGCCACTCGCTCACGTTTGACCTGCCAGCTCACCGTGACCGATCAACTTGACGGTTTGATTGTCCAAATGCCGAAAAGACAAATTTAGTGTCATTTACTGAAACACAGTCCCCCTCTCCCATCGGCAATAATATTCCCGAATTTACCGTCGCGGAAATCTCTCAAAGTGTTAGAAAGACCATTGAGTTGCAATTCAGTTGTCTGAAGGTGCGAGGTGAAGCATCGGGCATCTCAACGCCAAAATCGGGTCATATCTATTTTCAACTTGTCCAAGAGATGCATAAGCTGGATTCCGTGATCTGGCGGAGCCGCGCCAAATCCTTGGCCTTCGTGCCAATCGAAGGCCGGGAATATGTCGCGACGGGTAAACTCACATCCTATTCAGGCCGATCAACCTATCAACTCATTATTGACAAGATCGAAGCGGCCGGTGAGGGCGAGTTACTTGCAAGGCTTGAAAGGCTTAAAGCGAAGTTGGAATCGGAAGGCCTTTTTGCCGACAAACACAAGAAGCCCATCCCCATCTTACCTGAGGTGATTGGCGTCGTGACTTCACCCGGTGGGGCAGTGATTCGTGATATTCAGCATGTATTGCGTGATCGTTTCCCGCGCCATGTGCTGCTTTGGCCAGCGGCGGTTCAAGGTCCGCAATGTTCGCAGGAGGTGGCACAAGCGATCCGTGGTTTCAACCTTTTGGATGATCACCCTTCTATTCCCCGACCTGACCTCATCATTGTCGCTAGAGGTGGGGGATCAGTTGAAGATTTGGCGGGTTTCAGTGAGGAAATCGTGGTGCGGGCGGCCTTTGAGAGTGACATCCCGCTCATTTCAGCGGTGGGACATGAAACCGACTGGACGCTCATTGACTTTGCCTCTGATTTGCGGGCCCCGACTCCCTCGGTTGCCGCTGAAAAAGCCGTGCCGTCGCGCGCTGAAATGACCATAAAACTGTCGAACTTTGGCAGTCGAATGACGTCTGATCTGATAGGTAAAGTTAAACAACGTCGTCAACGTCTGCACGATTTGTCTCGAGGATTGCCGCGCCGCGAGACGATATTTGCCATGCCCTCTCAGCGTTTTGATCAAACTGCCCAAGGCCTCTCTTCAGCGATGCGTCATCAGACGCAAAGCCATCGAATTAAATTGGCACAAATTGCTGATCGACTCCAACAGCCACAAATCATTCAAACATCAGAGAAGAAGGTTTCAATTGCCGCGGCAAAATTGAATCACCGCCTCATTCAGGGGTTGATTGAGGCCAATCGAAAGCGGCTGACAACATTATACGCGGATCTGAGTCGTGCCCATGATTCAAGTTGGCGAGAGCGTCAACAGAAAATTTTGCAACTTCGCCGGCTTCTTGACTCCTTGAGTTACACGGCGGTTTTACGTCGTGGATATGCCGTGGTGCGCAACAAAGGCGAGACGGTCATCAGCACGCGAGATAAGGCTAGAGGGGCAGAGAGACTGGAAATTCAATTTCAGGACGGTCACATTGATGTGAAACCGGTGGCCGACGGCCATTCGGATTTTCCGAACTGA
This sequence comes from Paracoccaceae bacterium, assembly GCA_022824005.1. Lineage (GTDB taxonomy): Bacteria > Pseudomonadota > Alphaproteobacteria > Rhodobacterales > Rhodobacteraceae > JAPOXR01. Next base: position 34,231 of record JAJEBG010000025.1, on the reverse strand, counting down.
CGAGATATCAGCGTGCGGGGTGACGGCGGCCATTTCAACGAGTCGGGCTCCCAACCCGGCATTTGGAAATCTGGCCGTGGCAAAGGTCGAAAGACGCCAAAGGGCCGGCAGGTTTGTGACCAAGCTCTCCAGGAGGTTCGCACTTTACTTGGAAACCGACCTCGGCAGCGTGATTTACTGATTGAGTATCTTCACCTCATACAAGACCAGTATGGTTATCTTGGGGCGGGACATTTGCGGGCCCTTGCTAAGGAAATACGGCTATCACAGGCAGAAGTCTATCAAGTTGCCACCTTTTATGCCCATTTTGATGTCGTCAGTGAAGGCGAGACGCCCCCACCCGCCATCACAGTCCGAGTTTGTGACTCGCTCTCGTGCAAGCTTGCCGGGGCCGAGGACTTGCTGCGAGATTTAAAAGCTCATGTCGATCCATCATCCATCAGGGTTGTTCCAGCGCCGTGCATGGGACGATGCGATACGGCACCCGTCCTTGAAGTTGGGCATCGACATATTGATGAAGCGAATGTTCAAAAAGTTCTGGACTTCACAAAGAGATCGTCAGTTTCGGTCGACATTCCCCCCTATATCAATCTGCAATCCTATCTTGACGATGGGGGTTACATGTCATTGCGGCATTATCAAGCCGGCCAATGCACCGTTGATGAAGTCCAACAGACGATTTCGGACTCTGGATTGCAAGGTTTCGGTGGCGCGGGATTTCCCGCCGCACGAAAATGGTCTTCTGTCCGCGCTGAAAAGGGGCCACGACTGATGGCGGTTAATGCCGACGAGGGCGAACCGGGCACATTCAAAGACCGATACTATCTTGAACACGAGCCGCATTCTTTTCTGGAAGACATGCTCATCGCTTCATGGGCGGTTAAGGCCGAATCTGTTTATATATATTTGCGCGATGAATATCCCGCCTCCTACCAAATTCTGACCGAGGAAATTCAGGCTCTTGAAGAGGCCAAAATTGTACCAGCGGGACATATCCATCTTCGTCGTGGCGCCGGGGCTTATATTTGCGGTGAAGAAAGCGCTATGATTGAGAGCATCGAAGGCAAGCGGGGTCTCCCGAGGCATCGGCTCCCTTATGTCGCTCAAGTGGGTTTGTTCAATCGTCCGACCTTGGTGCATAATATGGAGACCCTTTACTGGGTGGCAAAAATTTGCCGTGAAGGTCCAGAAATCCTGTCTCGGGACAGACATAACGGTCGGACGGGTTTACGCAGCTATTCTGTCTCGGGCCGTGTCGCCAAGCCAGGTATGTATGTCCTGCCCGTTGGCTCAACAATTTTAGACATCATTGAAGCCGCCGGCGGAATGAAAGAGGGACATGAATTTCGATTCTATCAACCTGGTGGGCCCTCATCGGGAATGCTTCCCGCTTCGCTCAACAATGTGCCGCTTGATTTTGATACGTTGCAACCCCATCGCAGTTTCGTTGGATCAGGTGCGGTTGTGGTGATGTCGCAAGCCGACAATGCCAAATCGGCCTCTCTCAATATGATACGATTTTTTGAAAGCGAGAGTTGTGGTCAATGTACGCCCTGTCGGGTCGGTTGTGAGAAGGCCGTTAAACTAATGTCTGAATCGGTTTGGGATGCGGAACTTTTAGAGGATCTCTGTCAAGTCATGGAAGATTCGTCGATCTGTGGTCTCGGACAGGCGGCCCCAAATGCCATTCGTCTCACCATGCGACACTTTCCTGAAGATGTGGGATTGATACAATCCCCTATTGATAACCGTGAGATTACAGCAGAAAACTGAGCGCGTGACCATGAAATTCTTTGGTAAACTTAAAGAGCGTCTGCAAAAATCGTCGCTGCGGCTCAATCGGGAGTTAGAAAACCTTGTCGAGGACAAAGCCGACATTAGTGGCGATACAGGTCTTTGGAAAAAGGTGACCGGACAACGAACAGGCCAAGCCAAACGCCGTCTTGATGATGATCTGTTGGAGGAACTTGAGGATGTCTTGATTGCCTCCGATATGGGGGTAGACCTTGCGGCCAGAGTGGTCGCCAATGTAGCTGAAGATCATTTTGGAGATCGCCTGACATCACAAGCGATCAAATCCCTGATCGCTAAAGAAATCTCCTCCACCCTCTCACCGGTGGCGCAGCCGCTGCCCATTTTCCCTCATAAACCGCAAGTCATCCTCGTTGTTGGCGTGAATGGTTCCGGCAAGACGACGACCATCGGTAAATTGGCCAGCCAGTTTCAGTCTGTCGGCAAAAAGGTCATGATCGCGGCCGGTGATACCTTTCGAGCGGCCGCAGTTGAACAATTGGAAATTTGGGGACAGCGAGCTGGTGTCCCCGTTTTCACCGTCTCAGAAGGATCTGATCCGGCGGCCTTGGCCTACAGTGCCATTGCGCAGGCCATCGATGAAGAAATGGATTTATTGTTGATTGATACCGCCGGACGATTACAGAACCGCAAAGATTTGATGGATGAATTAGCGAGAATTGTCCGTGTCATTCAAAAGCGGTGTCCTGACGCGCCGCACAATACGATCTTGGTTCTTGATGCGACGACCGGACAGAATGCCAACTCACAAGTTGAGATATTTCGCCAAATCGCCGATGTGACAGGTTTGGTCATGACCAAACTTGATGGCACCGCGAAAGGGGGTATATTGGTCTCGCTCGCGGCAAAATATGGGCTTCCTATCCATGCCATTGGTGTCGGTGAGAATATTGATGATCTCTCCCCATTCGATCCCGAAGATTTCGCCATGGCTCTCACGGGTCTTGATTGAGGAGCGGTCTCTCCCCCATTATGTGACCAAAGGACAAATCCAAGTCACCTCAAGAGAGTATCGATGAGGTCAATATCTCAACTGTTGTCTAAAGGAGCAAATCTATGGCTGAACATGAGACATCCAAGAGATGGTATTCGATATTAGAATTTCTTCCCGTTCTCTTCTTTTTCATTGGTTATTTTTGGCTGAAAGATGAAATCTTTGTGGTTAATGGCATTGAATATGTAGGCTTTATTGCCGTCACCGCCTTGTTTGTTCCTTTATGCCTGATCTGCATGGCCATTTACTGGCGCCTCGCCGGCCGTCTCGCCATGATGCAGGTGGTGACTCTGGTTTTTGTGGTGATATTTGGTGGATTGACGATTTACTTTAATGATGAATGGTTTCTCAAAATGAAACCGACCATCATTTATTTGCTCTTTGCCGCCATCCTCGGCTTTGGCTTAATCAGAGGCCGCTCATTTATCCAAGTCGTGTTCATGGGCTCCCTATCCCTTTCAAAGGCGGGTTGGATGTCGATCACGCGACACACAATGATATTCTGTCTAGCGCTAGCCCTCGCCAATGAGTTAATTGCCCGAAATTTGTCGACCGACATGTGGGTCTATTTCAAAACGTTTGGACTTCCCATTGCCACGGGATTGTTCTTTGCGATCGATATCTTCCTTCTCCGCCGTCATGTCATCAATGACCCAAAGAGCGATTCTAATCAATCGGATCCGTCATAGAATTCCAGTCTTTCCACCCGTCGGCCTCCAATTGATCGATGATTGTCATTAAATGCCCCTTCCCCATTGACGTTCTTTCAATTGTGAATTGACTAATCTGCCATCGTCCTTAAGGCCGAGTTTAACACGACATGGTGTTCATGATATTTGATTGTCAACAGGCCCTAGTGAAACAAGAAAGGCCAGCCGCTTGCCTTTATTCGTCATGATAGAGCGACAGCACATTGTGTTGGGGATGTGATCAGGAGAGATCAATACTTTCTCTTCCCTGTTTTGTTATGCGCAAACCCAAATCTCCGCTGGTTATCTGTTTGGCGTCACCCTGACCACAAATTCCCTTTGATGTGTCGATTTGTGAGAGGACATCGTCAATCAACGGATGCTGATTCGTCATATTGTCTGACTCATCAATTGTTTGATCCGATTCTTCTGAAAGAAATTTCTGCAATTCTTCGCGCAATTGGCGGAGGGACGCTTGACCATTCTTTTGTCGATTCAAAATGAGCAATAGGGGGAGAGTCATATCCTCGCATTCCAACGATCGTGACTCGGCGGTCCGCCGCGCGATCAATGAAGCCGTCTCCGGCAGACCGTAGAGGGTCACGAACCCACCCATACGGGGACCTTGGCTGGTGCCGAACAAGACTTGATATATCGCCTTGAACCAGTCTTTCATCGGTTCAAACTGATATTTTCGACCGAGAGCGTAAATGAGCGTTTGGATGGAATCATCTTCGATCGTCCCGTTCCAGAACCACAGGCGGCATCTGAGTTCAAAAAGCGCCGCACGTTCAATTCGGTTGGGGAGGCGAAATTGTCGTTTGGGCGAAATGTGATGATGAAAATACTGAATAATGCCATCTAATGAGGCGGCCAAGTCGGGATGAGATGAAGCTGATGCGCCCGGCGCATACTTTTGGATGAATCCCCAAAGAACCTCTTTGCTGTCGCTAGAGGCCGCGGAAACTAAATTCAGCAGCATGCCATAAGGAATGGACATTGTGGACGACGGGGGCCGTCCTCGGTGAATATGCCAAACAGGATTGTTAAGTTGGGCTGTCTCGTCCTGTTGAGGATAGGATCTTAAATGTTGATGATATTCATCAACTGTCTTTGGGATAATGTCGGCAAAAAGTCGTTTCGCCGTTCGTGGTTTTTGATACATGAAAAGGGATAGACTTTCGGCGGACGCGTAACGGAGCCAATCCTCTACCGTCACGCCACCTGTTCCTTTCGATTTTGAAATCTTTTGCCCACTTTCGTCGAGAAAGAGTTCGTAGGCCATACCGGCGGGAGGCCGGCATTCCAATGCGCGGCAGATTTTGGCCGCCAATTCGGCCGATGGGATTAAGTCCTTACCATACATTTCATAATCAATCCCCAAAGCGGCCCAGCGCATGGCCCAGTCTGGTTTCCACTGTAATTTGACCTTCCCACCGGTAACCTCAATTTCGATCTTCTCGCCGTCTGGCTCTTGATAGACAATGGTCCCCTTCGAGGGATTGCGCTCCAGAGTTGGCACTTGCAAGACATGGCCGCTCTTCGGGCTGATCGGCAGAAAAGGTGAATAACTCTCTTTCCGTTCCGTTGTGATGCCGCCGAGAGAGGGCAGCATGATTTCCATCACTCGATCAAACCTCTCCAGAACGCGCATCAGCATGTCATCAAACATTCCCTCGCGGTAGCATGCGGCCGATGAATAAAATTCATAGTCAAATCCGAAGCGATCAAGAAAGGAGATCAGGCGTTCATTATTGTGGGCCGCAAAACTCTCGTGAGTTTGAAAAGGATCTCTAACCCGAGAGAGCGGCAAGCCTAAATCTTCGCTCATGGAGTCGCGGTTTGGCACATTTTCTGGCACTTTACGAAATCCATCAAGGTCGTCGGAAAAACAGATGAGTTGCGTTGGCCGGCCAGAGATCAATTCAAAAGCATGTCGCACCATGTGAGTTCGCGCCACTTCCCCAAAGGTGCCGATATGCGGCAATCCAGAAGGACCATAGCCGGTTTGAAAGACGATACGGTCTTTACCCTCATGGGATGACTCAATCCGTTTAAGGAGTTGACGGGCTTCCACAAAAGGCCAAGCCTTTGATGATGCCATCGCTTCGTTAGTCATCTTTGATCCCTGATTGCGCAATATGTTTGTGAATTATGGCGAGGACGGACTCACGTCAACAGGTTTACGGATGACAGAAATGCACGAATCACCGCCTCCATTCACCTCGATTTCGTATTGTCGTTGAAGAATAGTCACAAAGCGGAAAGTTGAGCAATGTCCAGATTGGCGGAGTGTATTCCATCAATTGACGAGAGTTGGCGGCTTTGAGGCGGGCACGGTGCAATAATCGGGCGGAATGACAATTTATGGCAGATGCTCGGTCATGGTTGCGGGGAAACACAGCTATCGGCACAAGGCGAGCGATTGTTTTCCACTGGTGCCATCTGTGCAACTCAACCCAATTGTCTGATCCCATCAGCCAACAAAATTTAGCCTGTGGAAATTTAGTCGTCAAAAATTGAATTGTGGCGACGGTATAGATCGAGCCAATCTGTCTCTCAATATCGCTGACCCATATATGGGGATGCTTGGCCAATTCGAGTGCTTGATGAAGGCGGCGCGGCAGGGGCGCTGGTGAGCTGGATTTAAGAGGATTTTGTGGAGAGATAAGCCAAACGATCCGATCTAGTTTAAGGATGCGAAAAGCCCAGTGACTGAGATGAACATGCCCCATATGAGGCGGATCGAAGGAGCCGCCTAAAAGGCCAATACGAAGACCTGGCACGATCGGCGGCAATCCGAGATGATGATGGACGAGACCTGGTTTCATATCAATGGATGGAATTGGACAAGTTGACCCTCCAATATCGTAGCCGATAAGCCAATCAGAGACAATTCAACCTTTTGTTGAAATCAACATCTGAGAGTGGGGCCAATAATTGTTCTATTGTCGGACAGGACAAAAGAAATTAGGACAGATGATCGTCCCGAGTGCGAAGGAAGAGCGCGATGTCCAAGAATGAATTTGTTTACCATATGGACAATGTATCCAAGAGTTACGCCGGCGGAAAAAAAATCTTACAAGATATCCGTCTATCTTTCCTTCCGGGTGTAAAGATTGGTGTGGTCGGACTCAACGGATCAGGAAAATCGACCCTGCTTCGGATCATGGCAGGACTTGATAAAGAATTTTCTGGCGAGGCATGGTCAGCAAAGGGTGTGCGTGTTGGCACGCTTCCGCAAGAGCCAACGCTTGACGAATCACGCGATGTCCGAGGCAATGTGATGCTTGGCGTGTCCAAAAAACAGGCCATGTTGGATCGATACAACGAATTGGCGATGAACTACTCGGACGAAACGGCGACCGAAATGGCGAGTCTGCAAGACAAGATTGACGCCGAGGAACTCTGGGATCTTGATGTCAAAGTTGATCAAGCTATGGACGCTTTGCGATGTCCGAAGGGAGATCGTCAAGTGGCGCATCTCTCAGGTGGTGAGAAACGGCGTGTCGCACTCTGCCGGCTGTTGCTTGACGCACCGGATATGCTGCTCCTTGACGAGCCGACCAATCATCTGGACGCCGAAACCGTCGCTTGGCTACAGCAGCATTTGATCGACTATAAGGGCACCTGCTTGATTGTCACGCATGACCGATATTTTTTAGACCAGATCACCGGTTGGATTTTGGAGATTGATCGCGGCCGGGGAATTCCCTTCAAGGGCAATTACACAAACTGGTTGGAGCAGAAGGCCTTGCGCATGGCGCACGAGGCGGGAGCAGAGAAATCAAGGCAGAAAACTCTGGATTGCGAACTTCAATGGATTCGCTCCGGTGCGCGGGCCCGCCAAGCGAAGCAAAAAGCGAGGATCAATGCCTATGAGGAATTAGCCGGGCAATCGGTAAAAGATCGCGTCAGGAATGCCCAAATCATTATCCCTAATGGTCGGCGACTGAGCCAAAAGGTTCTAACGGTTTCCGATCTATCGATGTCGATGGGAGATGAGAGGTTGATAGAGAAGTTGAGTTTTCAGTTGCCGCCGGGGGCTATCGTCGGTGTGATTGGGGCCAACGGTATCGGCAAAACGACTCTTTTTCGACTTATTACCAAAGAATTGACGCCCGATCACGGCACAATCGAACTCGGAGAGAACACAGAGATGGCTTATGTCAACCAAACTCGTGACAATCTTGAGTCAGAAAAGACCGTGTGGGAGGAAATTTCTGGAGGTCACGACATGATTGATGTCGGTGACACAGAAATGAACTCACGCGCCTATTGTTCTTCATTCAATTTCCGAGGGGGTGACCAACAGAAAAAAGTCGGATTGTTGTCGGGAGGTGAACGCAATCGAGTTCACTTGGCTAAATTGCTCCGCTCAGGTGGGAACTTGCTCCTTCTTGACGAGCCGACGAATGATCTTGATGTTGAAACCTTGCGAGCGCTTGAAGATGCCTTTGAAGAATTTGCTGGCTGTGCCATGATCATCTCGCATGATCGCTTTTTTCTGGACCGCCTTTGTACACATATATTGGCTTTCGAGGGACATTCACATGTCGAATGGTTTGAGGGGAACTTTGAATCCTATTACCAAGACAAAGTGCGTCGATTGGGTCCCGAATCTGTCCGTGACAATGCACGAGAAAAATACCGAAAATTTACCCGTTGAGGAATCTTGCCATTATATTCTGTTGCTGAAGATGAATTTGGCATGAAGGTATCACTTGATGGGAAAACCAAATAAATATGGGTTGGGCGATGGGAGCGACAGCAGGGGCGAATTGGCTTGTGGCAGAGTTCATCGACATCATAGAGGACGAAGACACACCTTTGACATTGTGTGCATTCATTGGCCCGCAAAGGAGAAAACCAGGTGACGACCACGATGACTGAATCGCAACCAAATGGAGGTGGTGAAAAAATTGGCGTCATGCTCTGCGGGCATGGATCGCGTTCGCCAGCGGCAGTTGAAGAATTTGCCGCGATGGCCATCAAATTAAAAGACGAATTTCCACAATGGGCGGTTGAGCATGGCTATCTTGAGTTTGCTAACCCGGTCATTCGTGCTGGGCTCGATAAGTTGGTTGAACAGGGTTGTGAACGAATTTTGGCTGTTCCAGGCATGCTGTTCGCGGCCATGCATGCCAAAAACGATATTCCATCAGTTCTGAACGCCTATGCGGCCGAGCACGGCGTTCGCGTTGATTATGGACGAGAGTTGGGCGTTGACCCTCGAATGATCAAAGCGGCGGCCTATCGTATCAACGAAGCCATTGATGTAGCCAATAGCAAGGGTCAGATTGTGCCAGCAGAAGAGACCTGCCTCGTCGTGATTGGTCGCGGAGCCTCTGATCCTGATGCCAATGCCAATGTCGCAAAAATCGCCCGGGTTTTGTGGGAAGGCTTGGGTTTCGGCTGGTGCGAGATTGGATATTCAGGTGTGACCTTTCCCCTCGTTGAACCTTGTTTGCAACATGTCGCGCGATTGGGTTATCGGCGTGTTGTCGTGTTCCCGTATTTTTTGTTCAGCGGCATTCTCATTGACCGGATTTACGGCTTTACCGACCGCGTCGCGCAGCAGCACAATAAAATTGAATTTGTCAAAGCGGGTTATCTCAACGACCATAAGGGGGTCATTCAAACCTTTGCCTCGCGGGTCAGAGACATTCTCGATGATAATACCAATATGAATTGCTCAATGTGCAAATACCGCACTCAAGTCCTAGGTTTTGAAAACGAAGTTGGCTTGCCGCAAGAAAGTCATCATCATCATGTGGAGGGTCAAGGCGCGTCTGCGCCCGGCTCGAATGTTGCCGATTGTGTTCTTTGTGATGATTTCTGCACCGGATTGTGTCGGCTTGACGCTGATCATCACCATCATGGAGGAGATCATCATCATCACACGGTCTACCCGCATGCGCACCACCCACACGGCCCCGAGAGTGTCCGAAAGAGCCGTCAGCAACCGAAATGAACTATCTGCGAGACCCTGACGCCATCTATCAACAGAGTTGGAAAACCGTCGAGAAAGAAGCTGATCTTTCAAGCATCAATGACGTGGGTTTGCGTGAGGTGGTGATCCGCATGATCCACGCGTGTGGTATGGTCGAGATCGCCGATGACATTCGTTATTCTGACGATTTTATGATTTCAGCTTGCGAGGCTATTCATCATCAAGGGGCATCTATTTTATGTGATGGCATGATGACCGTAGCCGGTATTTTGCAGCGTCATTTTCCAAAAAACAATAGAATGATCGCCCCAGAATTTGGCCAACAGACCGCCGCCGATGCCAAAAGGGCTCGAACGACTCAATCGGCGATTGTCGCCGAATCGTGGCGGCCAATATTGAAGGGTTCCATGGTTGTGATTGGCAATTCACCGACGGCGTTGTTCCGATTGCTTGAAATCATTGATGAAGAAGAGGGGCGGGCCAAACCAGCAGCGATTATTGGCGTCCCAGTTGGTTTTGTGGGGGCGGCCGAGAGCAAGCAAAAACTCATCAATAACCGACACAAAATACCCTTTATCACAGTCATAGGCCGACGCGGTGGCTCGGCCATGGCAGCCGCCGCCACCAATGGCTTACTTCTCCATACGTTGGATAAGGCTCGTTGAACGTGGCAAAATGGCTTGATGTCGTCGGAATTGGAGAAGATGGCATCCTCTCTCTCTCGGCGGCGGCTCAGTCCGTTCTCGAAGAGGCCGAGGTGATCATTGGTGGCGAGCGACATCATGCGTTGGCCCCCCACTACAACGCCGAGCGAGTGGCTTGGACAAAACCCTGGTCAGAAATCATCTTGACCGTGAAGGCGCATCGGCCGCGCCCAACCGTCCTGTTGGTGACGGGAGATCCATTATGGTATTCTGCCGGCGCTAAACTTCTCGGTGCCATTCCTTTGGATGAGATCCGTTTTCATCCGCAATTGTCGGCATTTCAGCTCGCCTGTGCCCGCATGGGTTGGAGTCTTCCTGACATTGAAACCTTAACGGTTCATGGCCGATTTATGGAACAGCTCGTCCCAAGTCTTCGGCCAAAGGCCCGGCTCGTTGTTCTGACAGGTGGGGCGAGCGCGGTGAAAGAGGCCGCCAAACTCCTGCTCCGTCACGGCTATAGCCAAAGCATGATGACCGTGCTCGCCGAAATGGGTGGCCCCAATGAGAAAAGATTTACTCACTGCGCCGCTGATTGGGCATCAAATGATCAATCCGTTCCATCGTTTCATACGCTGTGCATTGATTGCGTTTCTGATGCATCGGCCGATATTCTGTCACGCCAACCCGGCTTGCCGGACTCTGTTTTTGAGTCCGATGGCAATTTTACCAAACAGGACATACGCGCCATAACTGTTTGTATGCTTGCGCCTCATTTTGGCGAAGTTTTATGGGATATTGGCACCGGCTCTGGCACTGTGGCCATTGAATGGATGCGCGCCGCCCGAGACGGTCATGCGATTGGTATTGATTCCAACTCGAAACGTATCGAAATGGCAAAAAAGAATGCCTTTCAATTGGGCGTGCCGAGATTTCAACTCATTCATGGCCAAGCTCCAGAAGCACTGCAAGGATTGCCATTGCCGCATGCGATATTCATTGGCGGTGGATTGAGTTCCGAGTTGGTTGAATTGGCCTATGAACGGCTTCGGCCGTATGGTCGGATTGTTGCCAATGCGGTGACTGTCGAGAGTGAAAATATTCTGTCTTCTCTCCATGCCAAATTCGGGGGTGACTTAGCTCGCTTGACAACCTCTCGTGCCAAACCCCTGCCGGGCGGGGGGAGAGTGTGGCATCAACCGATGACGGTCACACAGTGGAGATTAAAAAAATGACCGGCACTTTGGTGGGCGTTGGATTAGGGCCAGGCGATGCTGAACTCGTGACAGTGAAGGCCGCACGACGGATTGAAACCGCCAAGGTGATTGCCTATCCGTCACCCGAGGGGGGAGAGAGTTTTGCCCGCGAAATTGCCAAACCCTATATCCCTAAAGATGCCATAGAAATACCCATATCGGTCCCCATGAAAGAGGCGCGATTTCCGGCGCAAGAAATTTATCGATCGGCAGCGAGTGAGATTGCCAAATATCTCGATCAAGGATGCGATGTCATTGTGCTTTGTCAGGGTGATCCCTTCTTTTATGGTTCTTTCATGTATCTGTTTGCTGAGCTCAAAGGTGCCTATTCAGTTGAAATCATCCCTGGAGTTTCGTCATTGATGGGTTGTGCCGCTGCCGCAAAACAGCCTCTGTGTGCTCGTTTGGAAGCCCTTTCGGTCCTGCCGGCTCCGATGCATGAAAACGAGTTGAGATGCCGAATTGAAGGTGTCAACAAGGGGCTTGGTGGCATTGTGATTATCAAGATTGGGCGTCACGTGAAGAAAGTCAAAAGAGTATTGCATTCGCTGCGATTAGCCGAGAAAGCGGTCTTTATTGCGCACGCTTCGTTGCCGCAAGAAAGGGTGATGAAGTTGATGGAAGTCGATGACGAGACTGATTCTCCCTATTTCTCGACCATATTGGTGCCAGGGAGAGATCCGTATGGCAGCCGATGATCCTTTGATCTTTTGCCCAAGTCAATCCACCGGTTATTCAATCGCCACTCGCATCAACGAGCATTTCGGTTGGCCCTTGGTGACACCCATTGATGCGATTGAGGGTTCATTTGTCGACGCATTTCGTGAAGCTTATACCGCCCATCGACCCATTATTGGGATTTGTGCCGCGGGTATTGTTATTCGCGCTTTGGCACCCGTTATTGGTAAAAAAACGACTGATCCGGCCGTGATATGCATATCTCCGAATGGTCAGAATGTGATCCCTTTGCTTGGTGGGCACTACGGGGCCAACCGCCTGGCGCGAAAGATCGCCAAATTTCTGGATGCCAATCTCGCCGAGAGCACCGCTAGTGATTCGGTGCTAGGTCTGTCTCTAGAAGAGCCACCAGCGGATTGGCGAATAGAAAATCCACACCAAGTGAAGGAGGTCACCGCGGCTATTCTTGCCAATAGGCGCACCACCGTTTTGGGTCATGGACGGTGGCTCAAGCCCTTGCTTGAACTTAAACATGTGACATTGAGCCCATCATCACAAAACGATGAGAGAATCTGTATCAAACCCGATGGTGCGCCAACACTCACCTATACCAAGCCGTCCTATACCCTCGGCGTCGGTTGCGTTCGAGGGTGCGCGAGCAAAACTCTAAAAGATTTGGTGAAATCGGCGCTCGCCAAAGCCAATCTTTCGACATCATCGATTGAAGGTGTCTACTCCATTGATCTGAAATCAGATGAAGCGGCGATCCATGACTTGGCCAATGCGCTTGGTGTTTCAGCCCAATTTTTTCCTCCTGAAACACTGGAATTATGGCGTGATCGTCTGACAGACCCCTCCGATTTGGTGTTTCGGGAAACGGGTTGTCATGGTGTGAGCGAGGGGGCCGCCCTTGCCGCGGCCGGCTCTGGTGGTGAACTCGTTGTCACTAAAAAAAAATCACAAGGTGCGACATGTGCTGTGGCTCGGTTGGGTGGCTCGCATTCGCAGATGGGCACACCACGTGGCCTTCTGATGATTGTTGGGATTGGACCTGGCGCTAGCGAATGGCGGACCATTGAGGCGCAACGAATGCTGGGAATGGCCGATGACATCGTGGGTTATGAAGGCTATGTGAATCAATTGGAACCCGCAATGACGGCGGGGCGACAATTATTCAAATTTGTCCTCGGCGAAGAGTTGGCGAGATGTCGCTTGGCACTTGAACAAGCGGGGCAGGGGCGGCGCGTCGCTTTGGTTTCATCCGGCGATGCCGGAATATATGCGATGGCGTCGCTCGTCTTTGAGACTCTTGAAAAGCTGCCCAATGAAGGCGGTGTCTCCACGGCCGCGCGTCGGGTCGAAATCCGATGCGCTCCGGGGATTTCCGCTATGCAAATGGCGTCCGCCCGCGCCGGCGCCGCGCTAGGGCACGACTTTTGTAGCATTTCCTTGTCTGATTTGCTGACGCCCTCCGAAGATATATTGCGCCGCGTTAAAGCTGCCGCTGAAGGTGATTTTGTGGTGGCCTTTTATAATCCGGCCTCTTCTCGCCGTCGGACCCTGCTCACACGGGCGCGTGATATACTTCTTGATTATCGCCCCGCCAAGACTCCCGTCTTGATTGGCCAAAACCTTTGCAGACAGGGTGAGAAACTGTCACGAATTGACCTCTCGGCGTTGCATGCCAATGTGGCCGATATGATGACCATGATCATAGTTGGCAACAGCCACACGCGATCATTTGCGCGTGGCGACCGAAGAGAAGGAGCGGATGGGGCATTGATCTACACGCCCCGTGGTTATTCAAACAAAGGGAATAATATGCCTAAATCTGCAAAATAGTTTGACACCTGACTTCATTCAGATATAGCAATCAAAGCTAAAGCTTAGCACTGATAATCAAGCAAAAGTCCAGAATGGATAATTCTACCCAATCACCAATAGATGTTGCAGGGCACATCCTTTCGCTTCGTAGTGAACTGGGCATGGAAACGACTGTAATGCACGTTCTCAAGCTGGTTTACCTCTGCCATGGATGGATGCTTGGAAATACTGGCGATAGGCTTATCAATGAGCCTGTAGAGGCGTGGAGGTATGGGCCTGTAATTCCATCTGTATATCGCCGTTTCAAGGCTTTTCGGGGCGAGCCAATTACAATCCCGGAAACCGATCTCTCCGGGATATTCAGCGAATACCAGTCAAAACTGATCAGGAAGGTGCTAGAAGCGTACAAGGGTTACTCGGCAATTCATCTTTCCGCTATTACCCACCGACCGGGAACTCCTTGGTCAAAGGTATATCGTGATGGTTCTGGAGCGGGGGCGATTATTCCTGACCCGATGATTCAAGAATATTATCAACGAAGGATAAAGGTTAATTCGTAGAATGGACTAAAAGCAACCGTCCGTTAATCCTGAACATGAACCACACCCAGATCATCAAGTAACCAGGCAGGCTCAAGAAGAATTATACAATATCGAAAATCAGGACCTGCAAGCGGACAGGGACAGGAAAGAGCACTCTCGTCAGAAACGACTTCGTAACGTGTTTTCGAGATGTGTTGTGGCATTAATGGTATTGATTTTCATTCTTGTCGGTTTGGCATTGTTTATAGTGGCATGGCACTACCTTTTGCCGAACCATTTACATTGGGTTGAAGATGATGAATTGAGGCAGATTAGTACCTTTTTGTTCAGTGGCACCTTGTTTGCGTTTCTCGGTCTTTATGTGAGAGACCGCATCTGAATTGATGCCTAGCACCTTGGCAGGGCCCGTTATGGTTTCACTCTTTCAGAAGGTTTTGCCGATTCAGGTATATAATTCCTCAAACAAAGGACGATATCTTGACCGTTTATTTCATTGGTGCGGGGCCCGGCGATCCTGAACTGATCACCTTGAAAGGTCAGCGCTTGATTTCATCATGCCCCGTTTGTCTCTACGCGGGCTCTCTTGTGCCACGTGAGATTGTTAAATGGGCTCCCAAAGATGCAATTGTCCATGATACGGCCTCAATGCATCTCGACCAAATCATAAATTTTATAAAGGACGCCGAGGGGCGCGGGCAAGATGTCGCAAGGGTTCATTCGGGGGATCCGTCGCTTTATGGTGCGATCGCTGAGCAAATCCGGCGTTTAAGAGAGGTGAATATCCGTTTTGAAATCGTTCCGGGGGTGCCAGCCTTTGCGGCCGCGGCGGCTGCTTTGGGACAGGAGTTGACTGTACCTGAAATTGCCCAAACGGTGATATTGACCCGTACCGCGATGAAATCTTCACGTCTTCCCGAGGGCGAGAAATTACCAATTCTTGGACAAACAGGAGCCACTCTGGCCATTCATCTATCGGTTCGCAATACCCGCGCCATTCAACGCGAACTTATTCCGGTTTGCGGTGGCGATTGTCCGGTGGTTGTGGCCTATCGTGTCGGCTGGCCTGAACAGCGATTGCTGCGGACAAATCTTGATGATCTCCATAAATCGGTAAGGGACGCAAAATTAACCCGCACCACGTTGATCTTGGTTGGAAGAGCGTTGGCACCGGTGGCGGATTTTCCTGACAGTGCCCTTTACGATGCCGCTCATTCGCACATTTTGAGACCTGTTAGTTTGGCGACGCCGAATCTCCGCAGATCAGGTGAGCGAAGGAGCCGCTGACCGATTTGCGCACTCCTCCAATATCAGGTGATGGACAGTTGTTGGCGTCATGGACTTTGAATAGCGGTTGATCTTGGCCGGTCGTGAGCACGGACGCGTAATGAAATTCATGCCCCCTAAACTTTCCGACAAAAGGCGCACCTTGATAGGCCTTCAATTGCCGATAGCCGAGATGAAGTTGTGGATTTTTGAATGATGTCGAATGTCCCAAGAGTCCCAACATGGCATGATGCGTGCCTTTCTTGTCCTCAAGTCCTTTACCTAGGACCATATACCCGCCACATTCGCCATAAATCACCGTGCCTCGCTCTGCCATTTCGTGCATCACAGTGTGGAACGTGTTAGCGGCGGCGATTTTTGGCGCATGCAACTCTGGGTAACCGCCGGGTAGAAATACCGCATTCGATTCTTTATGGGGGCCTTCGTTTGCAAGTGGGGAGAAAAATTGCACTTCGACGCCAGCGCGGTGCCAATCAGACAGGAGATGCGGATAAATAAAACAGAAAGCCTCGTCGCGAGCCACAGAAATTCGCTGTCCAAGTGGTGGGATATGGCCAATACGATGTCGGTTGGGCTGAGCCGGCATTAACTCTTCCGCCGCTCGCAGAATAGAATCAATATCAAGGTCTTTAGCGACGGCGTCAGCCGCTTTATCCAGAAAATTGTCTAATCCGGTCTGTTCCTGCGCCGGGAGCAAGCCAAGATGACGCGAGGGCATGACAAGATCAGACCGGCGTTTCAGCCCGCCTAGAAATCTGATGCCATAGCGTTCAGCGGCTGAGCGGATATGGTCGCAATGTCGTCTTGACGCGACACGATTAGCCATCATTCCCGCGACCTTGATATTCGGGCGCGCCACCATCAGGCCAAGAATGGGAAGAATGGCAGACTGACTGAGTTTGGCGGCGTCAACGATAACAATCAGGGGTATTTTTAGTTGTTCCGCCAAGTCAGAACTGCTTCCTAAACCCTTGATGCCGGCCCCGTCCATCATCCCCATAGCGCCTTCAACAATCAAGTAGTCTGGCCTTTCATCTTGCTGAATTGATCCATTTTTACCGGTGGCGAGATCATGAAGAAACGCTGGACTCATGGCCCATGCGTCGAGATTGACCGACGGTCTCCCGCACGCGGCTTCATGCAACATCGGATCAATATAGTCTGGGCCACTCTTTGCCCCCCGTGCTTGAAGACCTTGCTGAGAAAGCCAACGTAACAGGCCGAGTGTGATGACGGTCTTTCCAGCACCAGACGCAGGGGCGGCGAAAAGGATTGTCTTTGGCGACTTCAACCGAGTCCGCCCCAAAGTGATCTCGCTTCGCTATCGAGGGGATTGATATGTCTGATTGGTTTGCCGTCAAGCGCTGACTTCCAGTCGATGGCCAGTCGCAAGAGTCCGGTGGCACCGACACAGATGACCGCCGGTGTTTCGAGTCGGTAGGCCTCAATCTCATCGGCCGCCCTTGCCAAAGTCGTCTCTAGAACTTGTTGATTAGAAAATGTGGCATTGCAAATAATGGTAACAGGCTCTCTCTCATGCCGTCCGCCGGCTAGCAGCGAGTCAGTAATCTGGCGGAGATTTTTGATGGCCATATACATGATGATCACCTGCGATCCTTTGGCCAACATCGGCCAATCTATGGCACCGGGCGTATCCCCCGAATGGTCATGACCGGTGATGAATGTCACCGATTGGTTGACCTCACGATGGGTGAGGGGAATGCCGGCGTAAGCCAAACCTGCAATCCCGGCCGTAACCCCGGGGGTGACGCGAACGGGAATTCCGGCCCTGACAAGAGTCAGTGCCTCTTCACCGCCCCGCCCAAAGACAAAGGGGTCCCCCCCTTTTAGTCGAGCGACACGTCGCCCTTGCTTTGAGAGTTCAATTAATTGAAGGGAAATGTCGACCTGTTTGGGTGAGGGCCGACCGCCCCTTTTGCCCGCGAAGATGATTTCCGCATCATCGCGACGCCAATCCAATAATCTCTCATCGATTAACGAATCGTGGACGATCGTGTCGGCCAAACTGAGAGCTTGTGCTCCTTGCAGGGTCAGGAGCGAGGGATCACCAGGGCCGGCACCAATTAACCAAACGAGCCCCGTCGGGAATTCGAGAGGATCTATGGCGGGGATTGGCAAAGTTCTCGGTTCTGGCATGGCGCGTCCGATCATTGTTACCTGATTTGCATAGGGCATTGCGGTGAAGCCGCATGACTTCTGTTGCGCCCTCGTGTAATGAATCACATGAAGTGTCAGAAACCAACTGACACGATTGCTATCGAGTTTCTACTGAAACGCATATTGTGGCGATAATGAGAGGTAAAGACAAATCATCTCTTCGTAGTGGATTCACAACAGGAGCCTGTGCCACGGCAGCGGCCGCCGCCGCCTGCCAGTCCTTGTTGACGGGTCAGACTGTCGAGCATATCAGGATTTGCCTGCCTAATGGTCAAACACCGATTTTTGCCATAGAGGAACAGGAGAGGGGTTGCGACTGGTGTCGGGCGGCCGTTCGTAAAGATGCGGGAGATGATCCCGATGTCACACATCACGCCCTCATTATTGTCACCTTGCGGCGGCTCTCTGATCGAATGGGGATTGTCATCAAGGCCGGTGAGGGGGTTGGCACTGTGAGACGTGAGGGGTTGCCCGTCGCCGTCGGTCAACCGGCGATCAATCCGGTGCCGCGGCGTATGATGACGGAAGTGCTCGAGGGTTTGGCCGCTGAACACGGGGTGCCCGCCAATTTCGAAGTGGTCATTTCTGTCCCCGGTGGGGCTAAACTAGCCAAGAAAACATGGAATCCGCGACTTGGAATTGAGGGGGGTATTTCGATTCTGGGCACAACAGGTATCGTCAAACCCTATTCCTGTGCGGCATGGATCACCTCCATTCACCGTGGTATTGATGTGGCCAACGCTGGCGGGGCCGACCATGTGATCGCCTCTACGGGTTCGCAATCAGAGAAGGCGGCGCAGCGATTCTATGGCCTACCTGATTGGGTCATGCTCGATATGGGGGATTTTGTCGGGGGTCTGCTCAAATATTATCGTCGCCATCCACGTCCATTTCTGACCATCGCAGGGGGGTTTGGAAAACTCTCAAAACTTGCTGAAGGCGCGATGGATTTACACTCGGCGCGCTCTGCCGTTGATTTTGCCGCCCTTGGACGAATAGCGGCCACGGTATCCGGCGATCAAGAAAAGGGCCACAAGGTTGCTGAAGCCAACACAGCCATGCAAGCGTTAGATATCGGCGGCAAAGAATTGGCCCATGCCGTCGCCATGAAAGCCGTTAAGGTGGTGTCTGAGTTTCTCAATGATGACAATGTTTCAGTGGAAGTGATGATTTTTGATCGTAGCGGCGAAATGGCGGCGCGCTTTAGTCATGTAAAATTCCCCGACGGTCATGGGTAAGCGTCGCATCCTCGTCATATCAGGAACGGCTGAAGCGCGCCGCCTATGTGTCCGTCTTTCACAAAATACACGTCTTGACGTTCTGGCCTCTTTTCTCAGTCCCCCAGACAATCGCCACCGCTTTCCGGTGTTGATTCGTCATGGTGGATTCGGGGGCGTGAAGGGTTTGGCACGTTTTGTGATTGAACGAGAGATTGATCTCATCGCCGATGCATCGCATCCTTTCGCCGAACAGATCAGTCAAAATGCTCGCTCGGCGGCTGACTGGGCCGGTCGGCCTTATATCAGACTTGAGCGAGCGGCGTGGTCGAAATCCGAATTGGGCACGAGCATAGAGGCTCAAAGCCTTGACCAATTGTTTGATAATGTGCCGGCAAAAGCCACGGCCTTCGCGCCGCTCGGGAGTGGACTCTTCCATCCTCACAATGTCGCTCTTCTCGCCAAACGCAAAGATGTGAAATTTGTTCTCCGTGTCATTGACGCGCCCACTATTGAGTTGCCAAATAATGTCATTGAAGTCATTCGTGCACCTCCTCCCTTCTCCATTGAATCAGAGAGGTCTGTGCTACAACGAATAGGGGCCGATTGTCTTCTTTGCCGAAATTCCGGGGGGCGGGCGGGCTTAACGAAAGTTAAAGCAGCGCATGAGTTAGGATTGACTTTACTCGTCCTAGCACGGCCTCAGCACAGCCCGACGTCGACACTTTATCGCCATGTGAGAGGTGCTGAAAGAGCCATTCTTTCGCTTCTATCTCTTGTCCAATGAAATGATTTATCGCTGAGAGGTGGGGGATCGCGCCCTTTAAATCAAAGTTCGACCTCTGTGGCCAAACCCTTATCAACGGCTAATTTCACCACTTCTGAAGCCACCGCGAGATCTTGAAGTCCGACCCCCGTTCCATCGAATAATGTGATTTCTCCCTCACCGGTCCGACCACGATGCGTGCCATTGATGACCGCCCCGATCTCAGCGATATCGGTCTGATTAATGAGGCCTTCAGCAATGGCATGCTGAGCTTCGCCGATGGAGACGGATTGAGCAATTTCATCGGTGAAAACCGTGGCTTGGTGAAGCAAGTCGGCCGCCACCTCTTGCTTGCCGATGGTATCGGTCCCCATACAAGCAAGATGAGTGCCGGGTGAGACGTGATGAGACTGAAGAATGGCCTCGAACGATGAGGTGATGGTGATAATCACATCAGCCTCCGTCATATCGTTCAATTCGACTGACTTAAACGGAAGGTCTGCTTGCTCGGCAATGGCCGCGAGTGTTTGCAATTTTTCAGGGTGGCGATTCCACCCAATCACTTTCTCGAAATTCCGCTGTTGAAGCGCAAAACTCAACTGAAATGTGGCCTGATGACCGGCACCAATCATGCCGATCACGCGCGAGTCTTCACGTGCTAGATGTTTAATTGAAACGGCGGAGGCAGCGGCGGTTCGAAAGGCCGTCAAAGCATTTCCACCCACCGCGGCGGTCAGTCGGCCGGTATCGGGATCAAATAGAAAAACCGTCGATTGATGGTTGATGAGATGGTGTTTCGTGGCATTGTTGGGCCAATAACCGCCAGCTTTAAGGCCAAGTGTCATACTGGTCTTATCAAACCCTCCCTTAAATCCATAAAGCGCATCTTCATGTCCAATGGCTTCACGAACGACGGGAAAGTTTCCCGCCTGCCCCGTGGTCATTGCGCCAAAGACTTCTTCAACGGCCCGCAAAGCCACCTCATCAGTCATCAGTTCAGAAATTTTATTTTCCGGCACAATCAGCATGGGTTCAACTCATTTTGTTGAGGGCGAGGAGATGTCTCTCGGTGGTTCAGTAGGCTTTGCCTCGTGCGGAAACCGGCCACACAGTCTCGACTTTGCCATTCCGGGTGCCCACATACCAATCGTGAACGTTGGCCGTTGGGTCACAATGGCCCGGCACAAGGCGAAGTTTGTCGCCCACTTTAAGCACACCATCGGGGTCGGCGACGACCCCATGCTCGTCTGAACATTTAATATATTCAATATCGCTGCGCCCGTAGATGACCGGTAGACCACTATCGACCGACTGTGCTTTCAAGCCAGCATCAACAATGGCCTTGTCTGGCTTGGTATGACTCATCACCTGCGTAAAGATGAAGAACGCATTTTCCCATTCACCTTGGTCAATCCGATTTCCATCCTTGTCAAGAATCCTACCGTAATCGGCGTCCATGAATGCATAAGAGCCACATTGAAGTTCATTGAACACCCCTGAATTGCTCTCAAAGTAATAGGAACCGGTGCCACCGCCTGACACGAGTTCAGGTTCAAGACCGACCTTGCGCAACGCATCAACGGCTTCGCTGACCTGCGCTATGGCAATATCGATTTTTGCCTTTCGAGCTTCATATTCATCAATATGTTGCATGGCTCCTTGGTAGGCCTGAAGACCGGTAAATTTGAGACCGGCCGCTTCATCAATGGCCTTGGCAATCTTTACGACGTCACTTGAGGTTGACACACCACAACGTCCCGCTCCGCAATCAATTTCTACGAAACAATGAATTTCAGTGCAGTGCTTTTGTGCCGCCTTTGAGAGCTGGGGGACGTTATCAATATCATCGACGCAGACAATGACACGACCGCCATATTTGGGCATTTGAGCCAATCGGTCAATCTTATTGGGGTCACGAACTTGGTTTGACACCAGCACATCTTTGATCCCGCCCCGGGCAAAGACTTCCGCTTCGGACACCTTTTGACAACAGACACCAACAGCGCCACCGAGACGCTCTTGAAGTTTGGCGACATCGACGGATTTATGCATTTTGCCGTGAACACGGTGGCGCATACCTCGTGACTTAGCATAATCACCCATCTTTTTGATATTGCGCTCAAGCGCATCGAGATCCAGCACCAACGCCGGCGTTTGAATGTCTTTCTCATTCATTCCTGGCACAGCCGGTACATCAAAACCAACTTCCAGTTTATCGAAATCGATGTTTACGTTCATGGTTTCATCTCCGTTTCTTAAATCCAGGGCAATGTATCAAGATCGACATTTCCGCCCGTGATGATAACGCCGACCCGTTTTCCTCTGAACCGGTCAGGATTTTTTAGGATGATCGCAAGCGGCACGGCACAACTCGCTTCAATCAGGATTTTCATTCGCTTCCACGTCAATTTCATCGCATCAATAATCTCCTTTTCGGAGGCCGTGAAAATATCAGTGACATGATTCGACACAAAATGCCATGTCAACTCTTTGAGAGGAACCTTTAATCCGTCCGCGACAGTGTTGGGCGCATCGTCGGCGATGATATGGCCAGCCTTGAAACTGCGGTAAGCGTCGTCGGCCTGCTCGGGTTCGGCGGCAATAATCTCGGTTTCTGGTGCCAATGTGGATAGCGTCAAGCAGGTACCGGAGACCATCCCCCCACCACCGATAGGGGCGACAACAATATCGAGTCCATCCGCCTGTTCAATGAGTTCAAGAGAACATGTGCCCTGTCCGGCAATCACACGAGGATCATTGTATGGGTGGACAAAATCACCTCCCATTTTGGCTTGAAGCTCAGAAAAGACAGCTTCACGCGATGATGTTGAAGGTTCGCATTCAGTAATGACACCGCCGTAGCCTCTAACCGCGTCCTTTTTTGCCGTTGGCGCGGTTCTTGGCATCACGACGTGGCAGGGAATGTTCCGTCGACCCGAAGCATAGGATAGCGACAGCGCATGATTGCCTGAGGAATGGGTGCAGACGCCTTTCTCAGCGGCCTTGTCCGAGAGAGAAAAAACGGCGTTTGTTGCTCCGCGGGCCTTGAAGGCACCGGCTTTTTGAAAGTTTTCGCACTTAAAAAACAGTTGAGCTCCAACTCGCTCGTTGAGGTACGAAGATGTGAGAACAGGCGTCCGATGAATATAGGGACGGATACGGTCACTCGCGGTCTTCACATCTTCAAAGGTTGGAATCTTCATCTCTTGCCTTTCCTTGTGTCACGATGTCTTCAGTGGTCGGTACGGTAATAGTCCTGCGCCACGGCGATACCTGAGCCAAGTTTAATGTCAAGACCCAGATCGACCATACACATTTCAGCAGTGGCAATGCCACTCAAAGCCATAACATCGGTCAAACTACCAAGATGACCAATCCGAAAGACTTTGCCCGCGACTTGACCTAACCCGACACCGAAAGCCACACCATACTTATTGGCCGCGTGTGTCACAATATCTGTCGAATTGAAACCCTCGGGTGTGCGAATGGCACTGACGGTGTCAGAGTACAGGTTTGGAGACATCGCGCAGAGGGGCATTGACCACGCCTTAACAGCGCGTCGTACCCCTTCGGCAATGCGGTGATGGCGAGCAAAGACCTGATGAAGCCCCTCATCTAACAGCATCTGGCAGGATGTTTTGAGGCCTTGGAGCAAACCGATGGGGGGTGTGTAAGGATAGGCATTACTAGCATAGTTGTCAGCCATATCCCTGATGTTGAAGAAGGCCGGATTAAGACCCGCCGTTGACGTCCTGGCCAGGGCTTTTTGGCTCAAACCGAGGATTGCCAATCCGGCGGGCAGCATAAATCCCTTTTGTGAACCGGTAACAGCGATATCCACTTTCCATTCGTCAAATCTAAAGTCTATCGAACCGATGGAGGACACGCCATCAACAAACAGGAGCGCGGGATGTTTGGCTTCATCAATGGCCTGTCGAACGGCCGCAATATCGGAGCATACACCGGTCGCTGTTTCGTTATGAGTGGCCAGAACACACTTGATCTCATGAGCTTTGTCGGCGGCGAGGATTTCGTGATAGCGGTCAGCAGGAAGGCCTTCGCCCCATGGCAAATCGATAACTTTGACTTTGAGGCCGTATCGCTGACACATTTCAATCCAGCGGCTTGAAAACATGCCGTTACGGGCGGCAAGAACAGAATCCCCGGCCGCCAATGTATTGCTGATAGCGGTTTCCCAACCTCCGGTGCCGGTCGACGGAAAAATGAAAATGTCGGCCGTCTTGGATTTGAGAATCTCTTTCACGCCCTTAAGTGCCGGATGCAAGATGTCGGCAAAATCGGTCGAACGGTGATCCATCGTCGGCATATCACAAGCCTTGCGAAGGGAGTCAGGGATGTTGGTCGGGCCGGGTATGAAGACGGGATTTTGAAGACTCATATCAGTTTCCTTGCCAATTAAAAATATAGATAACCACCCACTTCGAAATTTTCAACTATTTTGAAAAGTTTTTTCATAATTTGATAAAATCAGTTTTACATCTATTGTCAATGAGTTCGTTTTTTCATAATTGTACTTTAAGAATTGGCAAAGCAAAAAAGTTGATGGCATCTTCGACAAAACCGCGAGGGGTAAGTGGCCGACTGCGAGGCCGTCCCCGCAACGTGGCTCCCACAGGTTCACCGCAAAAAATAAAGTCCCTTGATCGTGCCATGCAGGTCTTCGAGCATTTAAGTACCGTTTCTCACGGCTTGACCTTATCAGAACTCGCCCATGACACGAAACAATCTCCTGCGACGGTCTATCGTATTCTCATCACCTTGGAGATGAGAGGGTTCGTTGAGTTTGATGCCGTTGAGCAGATGTGGAATGTAGGCGCCCGCGCTTTCACGGTCGGGGTGAGATTTCTGCGTCGTTCGGGCTTGGTCGAGCGGGCCCGTCCCATTCTGCGACAATTGATGGAGGAAACCGGCGAGACGGCAAATATTGGAATCGAGAAGAACGGAATGATTTTGTATCTCAGTCAGGTTGAGTCAGAGCAAAAAATTCGTGCGCATTTTCCACAGGGCACGCTTTCTCCTATGCATGTGTCGGGGATTGGTAAAATTCTCCTCTCCCATATGGATTCAGAACGCTTGCAGCGTTGGCGGGCGCGACAAGAGTTTCAAACATTGACAGAGAATTCAATTGATCAAATGGATGATCTGCTCGCGGAACTAACCATCACTCAAGAACGTGGATATGCCATTGATGATGAAGAAAACAGTCTGGGTATGCGCTGCTTTGCGGCGCCCGTTTTTGACATCAACGGCGAAGCCATCGCGGGAATTTCGGTCTCCGGGCCCACTAGCCGCGTGACACCCGATCGAGATGCGGCGCTCGGCCGGTCGGTCAGTTTGGCGGCCGCGGCTCTCACCGAGGCGATTGGCGGGACTCTTTGTATCAAGCAAGGCGCTGGCTAAACAATCACTACCCTTCACGGTGGTTCAGTGGTGTGGGATGTGCAATTGCGTCTAGATACAGCAGGCGGTAAGCCATTCGTTAGAATGCGAATCTCCCTATAAAGGTTTTTGATGTGACCATGATGGCCCAGAATCCGTTCACGAAATTACACTTTGAACCCGTCGCGTTGAAAGTCTTTCCATGGGCTTCCTTTGTTGTCAGAGGGTTGAAAATCATTCGATTTGGAAGCCGACTTGGTGATATTCAGACCTTGATGAAACAACCTCGCGAACTCCTTTTACCCGGCGGCATGGAATAAACGATGCACCAGCTTGCCGCTGAAAGGCCGATTGTCTCAAGCGACAACGAACCCTTTGATCTCAATCAATCACCGGCTGATATTATCTTTATTTCCGCCGCCGACACTGAAATTGCCTGTTTTTCTCTCGCTAACCGCGTCCAAAAAAATAGCTCCAAATTCTTGCGGTTGGTCCAATTATCGAATCTTTCACATCCAAGTTCAACTGAACTTTATCTTGAGAAAACCGCCCGTCACGCCCGCCTTGTCGTCATTCGCGCCCTTGGTGGCCTTTCCTATTGGTCAAACTGCCTTGAACAGTTTGCTTCGTGCTTGAGAGATCATCCCGCCCGTCTCGTCTGTCTTCCCGGAGATGACCGTCACGATGAGGAATTGTTTGAATTCTCGAATGTGCCCCGAGCGCAATGGGAAATGTTGTGGTCTTATTGCGTCGAAGGAGGTGTCGAGAATGCAACAAATTTTCTAGCCTATTGTCGATTTATTCTTGATGATACGCATGAGCAAGCCCCGCCCCCACCCCGCCCGCTTCTTCGCAGCGGATGCTACTGGCCGAATACGCATGACGCTGATCTCGCCGCCATCCGCTCGCATTGGTGCCAGCCAGACACAAAAAGCCGGATTGTCGGAGTCTTGTTTTATCGTGCCTTGATGCAATCTGCGGGCACGGAATCGATTGATCGTTTGATTGATGAATTGCAGCAAAGAGGTTTAAACCCGCTCCCCATCTATGTGACATCGCTAAAAGATCCGCTGTCGACCGCGACAGTCAGCCAATTATTCACCGAAGCGAAACCGCAGATCACCATAAATCTGACTAGTTTTGCGGTCAACTCACCCGGGGTTTCGAGTGCCAATTGGAAGCCGACAATTCTGGATCAATGGGAGGGCCCTGTGTTGCAGGCGGTTCTCTCAGCCCAAGACGAGGAGACTTGGGAGACCACAGATCGGGGGTTGCCCGCCCGCGATATTGCGATGCATCTTTCACTTCCTGAAATCGATGGCCGGTTGATGACGCGGGCCATCGCCTTCAAAGCGCAATCAGAATGGGACAAGGTGACCGAATGCCCGGTGACGTTGCATCTCTCGCGCCCCGATAGGGTGAAGTTTGTGGCTGAGCTCGCCGTCAATTGGGCGTGCCTCAGGGGTTTGCCGACCCGAGAGCGGCGGGTGGCTATCTTGTTAGCCAACTACCCCAATAAGGATGGGCGGATCGCCAATGGTGTGGGCCTCGATACACCGGCCTCAGTCATTGAGATTATTGGAGCCATGCGTTCGGAGGGATACAGCGCGACGGGCGCACCGACGGCCGTCAATGATCTCATGGACATCTTGCTCAAGAATCGAGACCAAAAAATGCGCCATGAGCGATCAAGATGCCGACTGAAATTGGCTGAATATCTCAATCATTATGAACAACTCCCCGCCGCGACAAAAAGTTTGGTGGAAGAAAAATGGGGATCGCCAAATGATGACCCGGCGCTGATAGACGATGAATTTGTTGTTGAGGCACAGATGTTTGAGAACCTTGTCTTGGCCGTTCAGCCCTCACGGGGATATGAGATTGATCCAGAACTTTCCTACCATAGTCCTGATCTACCGCCGCCGCATCGCTATTTGGCATTCTATTTTTGGCTGCGACATATTTTTGCCGCAGATGCAGTCATCCATTTGGGCAAACATGGTAATTTGGAATGGCTGCCCGGGAAATCGGTAGCTCTCTCCTCGCAGTGTTTTCCTGAAGCGGCATTAGGTCCAACGCCAAATATCTACCCATTTATTGTCAATGATCCAGGTGAGGGGACGCAAGCGAAGCGGCGATCGCAAGCGGTGATCATTGATCATCTGACGCCGCCCCTGACCCGTGCCGAAACCTATGGCGATCTGCGCAATCTCGAAGGCATGATGGACGAGTATTATCAGGCCGCGGGAGTTGACCCAAAGCGGGTCCATGAACTCGAGAGCCAACTTACGCAGGCGATGCAATCAGCACAAATTGAAGGTGACGCCGGTATTGTGTCTTCCGATGATGCCGACAGCCGACTTCGAAAACTTGACTCCTTTCTCTGTGAGATCAAGGAAAGTCAAATTCGTGATGGGCTTCACATTTTGGGAATCTCCCCAACCGGCGAGAGAAAAACTGATTTGCTCGCGGCCCTCGCGCGGATTCCGAGGAGTGATGGGTCTGGCCAAAATGCTTCATTGCTGCGGGCCCTTGCTGACGATTTTGGTTTGCGTGAAGGATTTGATCCGCTTGATGATGACATGGCAAATCCGTGGGATGGGCGATGTCCACATGAACTACAGTCATTATCAGGCGATACGTGGCGAAGCGTTGGCGATACCATTGAACGTTTAGAACTCTTCAGTAAATCCCTTATTGAAGGGACGACGGCCCCTCCCGGTGAGAAGTCAAGGGAAGTCCTAGAGCAAATCCAACACGAACTCGCCCCTAGAATCCAAGCTTCTGGACACGAGGAGATCATTTCCGTTCTGACCGCATTAGATGGCCGCTTTGTGGCACCCGGTCCGTCTGGCGCGCCGTCAAGAGGCCGACCGGACGTGTTGCCGACGGGCAGAAATTTTTTCTCCGTTGACAGCCGCTCCCTCCCTACGCCAACGGCTTGGACACTCGGCTGGAAGTCCGCTTCGTTATTGGTTGAGAGGCATATTCACGATTATGGGGATTGGCCGCGGGCGATCACCTTGACGGCGTGGGGAACTTCAAACATGCGCACTGGCGGGGATGATATCGCCCAAGCATTGGCATTGATGGGGGTTCGGCCTGTTTGGGATTCAACAAACCGCCGCGTGACGGGCGTCGAGGTCATGCCTCTTTCAGTTCTCGGTCGACCGCGCCTTGATGTCACATTTCGAATCTCGGGTTTTTTCCGCGATGCCTTTCCCCAACAGATTGATCTAGTGGCCCATGCGGCGAGGTTGATCATGGAGCTCGATGAGACAGAGGAGCAGAACCCGGCCGCCGCCAACTACCAAAAGGAGTTATGCCAATTGGGCCCACGGCGAGCCGGGTTTCGTGTCTTTGGATCCAAGCCGGGGGCCTATGGTGCCGGTTTGCAAGCGATGATTGATGAGCGGGTATGGAACCATCGCGATGAATTGGGCTCCTCGTATATCGAATGGGGCGGCTACGCCTATGGTGTCAATCAATCTGGTGAGGCTGCACATGAAGAATTCAAAATGCGGCTCGCGACGACAGAAATTGTGGTTCAGAATCAGGACAATCGAGAGCATGATCTTTTGGACAGTGACGATTATTATCAATTCGAAGGCGGGGCGGCGGCGGCCATTGAGTTGCTCCGTGGCGAGTTACCTGTCATTTATCATAACGACCATTCCCGGCCTGAACGCCCAATCGTTCGCACGCTTGAGGAGGAAGTCGGGCGTGTTGTTCGCTCGCGGGTTGTCAATCCAAAATGGATCAACGGAGTCAAACGGCATGGATACAAAGGAGCCTTTGAAATGGCCGCCACGGTCGATTACATGTTTGCCTTCGCGGCAACGACGGGGGCCGTAAAATCCAGCCATTTTGACTTGGTCTACACGGCTTACTTGCAGGATGA
This sequence comes from Paracoccaceae bacterium, assembly GCA_022824005.1. GTDB lineage: Bacteria > Pseudomonadota > Alphaproteobacteria > Rhodobacterales > Rhodobacteraceae > JAPOXR01. The sequence continues at coordinate 5,096 of JAJEBG010000025.1, read as the reverse complement.
CGACACTCGGGAATTTATCACCAACGCCAATCTTCCAGCTTTACACGAAATCGCCGAGCGATTGAGTGAGGCGATTGAGCGAGGACTTTGGAAACCGAGATTAAATTCTGTTCATGGTCACCTTGCCCAATTGATGCGGCTTCAACAAAATTCAGCGACCCATCCATAGAATCCAGAAAGGCGCTCGCTTCATGGTGACCTATGGCAAGAGGATGTCGGTTTTTGGTGGAGCGCGATGAATTTGTTTGGCAAAATGGATAACCTTGCATAGACTTTCGCGAGCCCCTCGTTCAACGGTGCTCGTTTTGGAAAGCCTCAAGTTGGTGCCGCTCATTAGTGTCGTAAGGGGTTTGACGTCATCAAGGCCATATTCAGGGGAAGGTTCATGGACAAGACAATTAATGATGAGATGGACCGCCACAAAAGAAAGATGGTCAAAAAAAAAGCGGCTCGAGACAAAATTATGGCGAGCAAGACGAGCACCAAAGGATTGATTATTGTTCATACGGGCAAGGGCAAGGGCAAGTCGTCTTCAGCGTTCGGTATGGTGTTCAGGGCCATTGCTCACTCGATTCCCTGTGCCGTGGTACAATTCATTAAAGGCGGAATGAAAACGGGCGAACGCGACCTTATTGAGACTCACTTTTCCTCTGAATGCTCGTTTTTTACGATGGGAGAGGGCTTCACATGGGAGACCCAAGACAAATCCCGCGATACGGAAATGGCACAGGCGGCGTGGAAAAAGGCGCAGGAATTGATCACCGCGCCGGACATCCAATTGGTCTTGTTGGATGAAATCAATATCGCCATGCGGTATGGATATGTCTCTGAAGGGGAAGTATGTGCCTTTCTCTCCAACCATAAACCCGAAGATACACATGTCATTTTGACGGGACGAAATGCTGGCCAACAACTCAATGATCTCGCCGATCTGGTGACAGAAATGACTCTGGTCAAACATCCTTTTAGAGCCGGTATCAAGGCGCAACCCGGTATTGAGTATTGACGGCGTTAAACGACACGCGATTCAAATGACCCAATCTCTGATGGTGCAGGGTGCTGGCTCAAATGTCGGCAAGTCGGTGATTGTGGCCGCCCTCTGTCGTGCTTTGACCCATCGTGGATTCAGGGTCCGCCCCTTCAAACCACAGAATATGTCTAATAACGCAGCCGTTGCGGCCGGCGGTCTGGAAATCGCACGCGCGCAACATTTACAGGCCATGGCGTGTCGTGTCAGCGCCGATGTCAATATGAACCCAGTTCTCCTAAAGCCGGAGACTGAAACGGGCTCACAAGTGATTGTCCATGGTTGTCGTTTAACGACCGTCAAAGCCCGTGATTATGCCGCCCTCAAGCCAAAATTACTTGAATCGGTCATGAGCAGTTTTCACCATCTGGCCTCTGAAGCCGATATTGTTGTGGTCGAAGGTGCGGGGAGCCCGGCTGAAATTAATCTTCGAAAAGGTGATATCGCCAATATGGGATTTGCCCGAGAAGCCGGCGTTCCGGTCCTGTTGATTGGCGATATTGACCGCGGCGGGGTCATTGCGCAACTGATCGGCACAAAGTCCGTCTTGTCGGTCAATGATGCGGCCATGATTCAGGGATTTGTGGTCAATCGGTTCCGTGGTGATGTGCGTCTATTTGATGATGGTTTGAAAGCGATTGAAGACGGCACCGGTTGGCCGAGTCTGGGCGTTCTCCCTTGGTTTGAAAAGGCGCGGCTCCTACCGGCTGAAGATGCGCAAGACTTGGAACAGAAATCCAGTCAGCAAGGCGCGGTAAAAGTCGTTTGTCTAGCCCTTTCAAGGATTTCTAATTTCGATGATTTAGATCCCTTGCGGCTCGAGCCCGAACTATCGGTCGAAATTTTGCCGAGCGGGCGCGCCCTTCCGGGAGATACCGATATTGTGATTCTTCCCGGGACCAAATCGACACGCGGTGATTTGGCCTTCATGCGCCAGAATGGTTGGGACATTGATGTTCGTGCGCACGTTAGGCGAGGCGGGCGTGTCCTTGGCATATGCGGCGGCTATCAAATGCTCGGTCAAATAGTACGAGACCCTTTGGGTATCGAAGGGCGCCGAGGGGATTCTGAAGGGTTGGGATTACTGCCTGTCGAGACCACCATGTATCCCAAAAAAAATGTTCAAGAAGTGAGAGCCAAAGATGCGCTAAGTGAGACTCATTTCAGCGCTTATGAAATCCATATTGGCAAGACCGACGGTCAGGGCACAGAAACGCCCTTTGCCTGGATTAAGGATGATTCTGTTACGTGGCGCGCTGATGGTGGTATCTCAGATTGTGGCAAGATTGAAGGCACGTATTTGCATGGTCTGTTCGCCCACGATGGTTTTAGACGTCAATGGCTGCGCCGGGCCGCCATACGTCCATCCTCTATCAATTATCGAAAGGAGATTGACGTCACGCTTGATGAGATGGCCGACCATTTGGAGCGCCATGTGGATGTCCAACGAGTGATCAAAATGATGCGGACGATCAAATAAAATCATGCGATCACCAATGAGAATTCTGCGCGGCACCAATTGACGCAAGATTCTCGTTCAACGAATTATATGAATAGGAGAAAAAGCCACGCCCCATTTGCCGATTGAAACCTTCATTCCACCTGCCCTGGTGACTATGAAATGGACGATCAGAATGCGAGCGATATCCGTTTTTGACTTTTGGATTATGAATGTGATGGAGGCACGTGAAACGGGGCCAATCCAATGAATGGAATGGCCCCGTCTCTTTTTGCTTATCCAAATGATGCGGTTAAATCGACCGATAGATCAACTCTTGGAGAACTCCGGATAAGCTTCAATGCCGAGTTCAGAAATATCAAGGCCGGTAATTTCAGCCTCTTCACTCACCCGGATACCAAGGGTCAATTTGAGAACGAGCCAAACAAGGAGCGACGCCAAGAAGGTAAAGGCTCCAATCGCCAGAATACCGAGTGCCTGTGTCCCAAATGCCGCATCTGAATTGTACACGGGGACAATGATCGTGCCCCAGATTCCGGCAACGAGGTGAACAGGGATGGCCCCGACCACATCGTCAATGCCGACCTTGTCAAGTAAAGGCACAATGACCACGACAATGAGACCGCCAATCGCGCCGATCCAGAGTGCCCCGAACAGCGATGGAGCCAAAGGTTCCGCAGTAATGGAAACGAGGCCGGCCAAGGCGCCGTTGAGCACCATCGTCAGATCGACTTTTCCGTACACGATTTGCGTCAAGATTAAGGCCGTAACAGCGCCCGCGGCGGCGGCCATATTGGTATTGGCGAAAATACGACTGACGTCGGTTATGTCGCCGACTGTTCCGGCCGCGAGTTGCGAGCCCCCATTAAAACCAAACCAACCAAGCCACAAAATAAGCGTGCCTAGTGTCGCGAGTGGCAAGTTGGAAGCTGGCATGGGATTAACCTTGCCATTCTTGTATTTTCCAAGACGTGGGCCGAGAACGATGGCACCAGCAAGAGCCGCAAACCCACCGACCGCATGGACAAGAGTTGAGCCCGCAAAATCGCTGAATCCGGCCTCGCTTAACCAGCCGCCACCCCATTGCCATGACGCTTCAATGGGATAGATCAGACCCGTCAGAACGACAACAAAGAAGAGGAAAGGCCAAAGTTTAATCCGCTCGGCTAGAGTGCCTGAGACAATTGAAGCCGTGGTGGCGCAGAACATGAGTTGGAAAAAGAAGTCCGAACCGACTGACGCGTAGTCCAATGACGCGTCGGCACTTGCCAAGCCAACAGGTTCAAGAACTGTCGGTGAGATAAGTATACCCAACCATCCCGGAATCGTCCACGCATCTCCCGGATACATCAGGTTAAATCCGATCAACCAGTACATGATAGCCGCGATTCCAAAGAGCGATACATTCTTGGTCAGTTGCATACTGACATTCTTTGAACGGACGAAACCGGCCTCAAGCATAGCAAAACCGGCCGCCATCCAAAAAACAAGAAAGCCGCCGACCAAAAAGAGAAGAGTCGTAAAGACGTAGGGATTGATGTCAGGCGCGCTGGCTTGAGCCAGAGCCATACCGGGAATCAATATGGCGGCTATAAGATAGCCAAGAGTACGAGTGATCATACGAGAGTTCCTTTCCAATTTAAATCGATGCACAGATGATGTGTCCATCTTTCCTTCAAGTTCAAACGGCCCAAACCCACTCTAGGTTGAACCTGTATTTTCATGCCGATCTTGGGCCCGCGCATTCGATCCTGATCACCACGACCAGGTCAAACCGGCACCAACGCTCTGCTCTTCATTCTCAGCCACTAGGTTCGTCCAGACATCAACATGCATGTTCTCGGCCTGCGGTGTATCCGGCTCAATCCGATACCCCACCCGGGCTTCATCAATCGCCGCCGAGGTGCCTCCGATCCCACCATACGGCGATCCCACCATACCCCCTCCACGGCTGATGCCATAAGCCACTTCAGAGCGCCAACTCGTTGCGCCTTCATTGGCGCGTTGATCAGGAAAAACCGCCGGTCCAAGCAGGGCATCACCATCGACAGTTCCATCGCCAAGATCATAACTAAACGCCGCCGAAATCCCTTCCTTCGTTGCCGGATGTGGATCCCAGAACACACCAAAACGCACACCCCAATCCTTAAAAGCACCATCGTCATGAACAACAAGCGTGCGCCCCGACACGCTCAGCCCAAGATGACCCTGTGGATCACGCCAACGCAGACCACCGCGCACCTCCAAACCAAAACCGGTTTCCGCATCACCCCCATCATACCGAATGCCCATACCCACCTCCGGGGTGACAAAACCATCAAGCAAAGAACGCTCCGGCCAGGTGGCGTCAACACCAAGACGAACCCGCGTGGTCTCGCCGCCAAGCCTTGGCAAATCGCCAACAGGCTCCGAGGTTGTACGGGTCCACAAAACATCACTATGCCAGACCAACCGGGCCTCCGGCAAGAGGGACACACCCGACAGACTCCCCTCAACACCGCCCGACACCATATGCCAATCAATCGGACCCTCAAACGGATCCTCCCCCTCAGGGGTCACGGTCATGGTGCCCCGGCCAATACCCGCAGCCCCCCAATAGGTAAGACCGTT
>JAJEBG010000044.1 GCA_022824005.1 Paracoccaceae bacterium | reverse complement strand
CCGACCGAACTGCAGGCACGGGCGTTCAAGCTGCTCGGCATGGCCCCGGATCGCGATGCTTACATAAACGTGACAGTCTGATTCCGGCCGAAATCCCTGTCGCGCATGGGCAAAACCATCTTCCGGTCAGTGAAGTTCCGTCTAGCGCCTAAGGGAGGAAGTCACTATTAACTGTTATTTGCTTAGGCTGTGGACTCAAATAATTGGTTCGCGATCCGGCGGAGCAGGAACGGCACCTAGGCGTCGATCATGGAGAAGCTTCAAAGACTTGCGGGCGATGACGACGGGAACGACGAAGGTCCATCTCGGCATCGACGGGAACGAGATGGTGAAGACGGCGTTCCTCACCCCGGGCCAGGCGGAGGCGCTTCTCGCCGGTCTCGGGCATGACGAGACGGTGATCGGCGACAGGACGTATGACACCGACGCCATTCTTGACCTGATTGAGACGGCGGGAGCAACCGCGGTCATTCCGTCAAGGTCAAGCCGGAATTCGCCAAGGCTGCTTGATCGGGAGACCTACCGGACGCGCAACCTCGTCGAGCGGTTCTGCGGCAAGACCAAGGAGTTCCGCAGGGTCGCCACGCACTACGACAAGACCGCCTGCAACTTCCTGTCAGCCGGTTCCCGCTCCGTCGGATCGCGAACCAATTATTTGAGTCCACAGCCTAGTTCAATCTGTGGGGTACGCTTTGGGAACATAAGTCGGGTTCGTCTGTCGCTTGGTATTCTGACGAACGTCGGCACTATCGTACATAAGTCCCATATTTTGGAGTTGGGCCCCTTCTGACTCAAGGGCACGGCAAGATTGCCCGCCAACCTAAATTGGCTTAAAAGAGAAACCATCTTCTCGTTTCTGTGATTTGAGTTTGACACTCGTATCAACGGGTAATGAGACGACCACCAACGACAAGGAGAGTGCGATGACAAAGGCCGCCATCACTCTTGTGCAATGGGCAAAGTCAATACACCATTGCAAAATTTGGCGATTGACGCTGAACACTTTTATTGTGTTCCTTGGACTTTCTCTCGCTTCTTTGTCTCAGAGTGATGACCGAGTGATCACGTCACATGGCGTCTCAGCCTTCGGCGATCTCAAGTATGACGAGGGTTTTTCATCTTTCGACTACGTCAACCCCGAAGCCCCACAGGGAGGCGAGATGTCGGTGTGGGCTTTTGGCACCTTCGACAGTTTGAACCCCTTCATTGTGAAGGGAAACGGGCTCGTTCATCTGGGATTGACCTTTGACTCGCTGTTGAAGAAGTCAGCTGACGAGACGGACGCCTACTATGGGTTGATCGCTGAATCGGTGACCTACCCGTCTCCAAGCCGGAAATGGGCGATATTCGATATCCGTGAGGAGGTTTGGTTTTCCGATGGCCGCCCTGTCACGGCCGAAGATGTGGTTTTTTCCTTCGACATGCTGTCCACTCAGGGCTCGCCGCAATACCGGTCTTCATTAGAGGATATTGAAAAAGCCGAAATGCTTGGCGAGCGGCGGGTCAAATTTACATTCAAAGACGGCCGGCCAACCCGCGATCTTGTGCTCGCCGCTGGTGGCATGCCCATTTTCTCGAAAGCGTCTTTTACCGATCGCGCCTTTAATGAATCCTCAATGGAGCCCATCATTGCTTCGGGACCCTATCGGGTTGAAAAGGCGGAACCGGGGCAGTTTGCAATCTACCGCCGCCGCGACAATTACTGGGGGGATGATCTTCCAGTGAACAAGGGGCATCATAACTTCGATTCAATCAAGGTTGTCTATTATAAAGACTACACAGCGGGGTTTGAGGGGTTCAAAGGCGGCGATTATGATTTTCGTGAGGAATTCTATTCCAAATTGTGGACGACAGGCTATGATTTTCCTGAGATCAGAAAAGGATTGATGATCAAAGAAACTGTCCCCGACAATAATCCGTCTGGAGCACAAGGCTATTGGATGAACCTCAGACGAGACAAATTTGCTGACCCCAAAGTTCGGCAAGCCTTCAACCTCGCGTTTAATTTTGAATGGTCAAACAAGACATTATTTTATGATGCCTATATTCGAACGGATAGTTTTTGGGAAAACTCCAATTTGCAGGCGGAGGGATTGCCGGGTGAGGATGAGTTGAGTCTTCTCGAACCCTTGCGTGGTGAAATCCCCGAGACCGTCTTTACCGAGACGGCCTATTCGCCACCGATGTCTGATCCCAATAAATTGGGCGATAGAAACATGCTGCAAAAGGCAAGCCGACTGCTTGATGAAGCGGGATGGAATCTCAAAGATGGATTTCGCTATAACGACGCCGGTGAGAAACTCACTGTGGTTTTCCTCAGCAGCAGCCCATCTTCGGAGCGTATCTTTAATCCTTATACTGAAAATTTGAAAGCCATCGGAATCGACGCATCCGTACGATCTGTTGATCCAGCGCAAATCAAGAAACTTGTGGACGACTACGATTTTGATGTCATCTCGCGCCGATATTCTTTTTCTCAAACTCCGGGACAGGAGTTGCGGTCTATTTTTGGTTCTGTGAGCGCCGACCAACCGGGCAGCTATAATATTTCTGGAGTTCAAAATTCGGGAGTGGACGCTTTGATCGGCGCGATTGAGAGCGCCCAATCAAGAGATGAGTTGGTCACCGCTGTCCGCGCTTTGGACCGAGTTTTGCGGGCTTTGCATATTTGGGTCCCTAGTTGGTATTCGGCCAGTTATCGCATTGCCTACCGAAATCAGTATGCAAGACCTGCCACATTGCCATTATACGACCTTGGGGAACTCTCTATTTGGTGGGAAGACAAGAGCCAAACCGCTCGCTGATTGATGAGCGATTAAAGTCTTTCAACTGCCGTATTTGACATCTCTCCAACCGCAAGCCTTGCAGCGGCCACCATAATCTTGGCCGATGCGCGGCTTTGTTTCTTTGAATCTGATGGTGGCCTTTACCACTCCCAAAGGCCTGACTGATTTCCACTAAATCTGCAACTTCGTGTCCGATTGATGCCCGAGAGCCCCACTGAGATCGCATAAGGAAAGCAAGCGGCGGAGCAACCCCGCGGGTGGATCAATTGGAAAGGAGTCAGCGATGTTGCGGGGAAACCCCTCTCCTAAATCGCATCGGAGTCACCTCAGGCGCGCTCCGCTCACACAACCGCACGGTATATTTGCGCGTCGTCATCATATTCGTTGCCCGAGGTGTGTCATTGGAATGGTTGTGCTTGGCCTGAGTTTGACAACATTGCATGGGTGCCAATCGACAAAGAAGATCAATGAAGAGATCAACCTTCAGCGCGCAAATTCACAACAATGGCTTCATCATATTGGTTCCGTTTTAATTGACGGAGAGCGTGACTCGGAGATCAAGAGCCAAGTTCTAATAGAGCCACAAGGGGCTGATTTTTCGACTCATCAAGAGAATCTTCCCGCTTGGTTGCATCAAGACCATGCCATTCGTTACGCCAGTGCCGAAGCGGTGACGATCAGCCAAATTCTATCAAAATTGTCGCAATTGACGGAAATCCCTCATGTGTTGCTCGCCGGTATAGATGGCCAGCCATTAGAGAATAATGAGGGAGACCAAGTGAGAGTTTCGATGATATCACCGGGCCTCCATCAACGCATTATCGTTGATATGGATGATCCCCTGCCAGCGGTTCTTGATCGTCTATCGGAGCGGTTTGGATTGGCATGGCGCTTTGAGGAGGGACGAGTTGTCTTTCGACAATTTGTCATGGGCCGATACCAACTCGCCCTCTTGCCATCGCAATCCACTTTTTCGAGTTCGGTGGGCAATACCCAATCTACAGGCTCTATTGACCTTAATGGAGAGATTGTCGCAGCGATCACATTGATAGCTGGAGAGGAGGCACGAATTTCATTTGGTGAGGCCTCTGGCCTTCTTACCGTCTTGGCCCGACCGCACGCGCAACGACGCGTGGCCGATTACGTGCGGGACCTCAACAATTTCATGCGACAACAAGTCACCTTTGATGTGAACGTGTTGACGGTTTCTCATCGTCAAACGGAAAGCTTCGCTCTCGATTTTGATATTTTTGCGGGTGTGATTGACGACAAATCTGTCCATTGGACGACAGAGAAGACGCGGATGGGAGGCGGTCATATAAATGTAGGGGTATTTCCTCGTCATCTTGACCTGAAACTCATGGTTTCAGCGCTCGCTAAACTCGGCGATGTTACAGTTGAGACGCGAACTGGCGCGACAACCTCAAACAACCAGATCGTGCCCATTGAGGTGGTCAACCAAACCGCCTACGCAAAGAGTGTCAAGACCTTGGTCAATGCCAACGGTGAGTCCAACACAACGATTGAACCCGGTACTCTGACAAGTGGTTTCGAAATGCTGCTATTGCCACGGATTTTGGCATCGGGTGATGTCCTAATTCGCTACAGTATCAAACTGTCCGATCTCAACGAATTGGAGAACTTTACTTCCGACAAGCAGACCATCCAATTGCCTCAACTCTCAACCACCTCTTTTGAGCAGCAAGCGATCCTCGGCAATCACGAAACCTTGGTATTGATGGGTTTTGAAAGAGATCGCAAGGTCGTCCAAAAACCCAACCAAAGCCTATGGGCAGGCTTGTCTGGTCTTCACCATCACAATGAAATGGAACGGATATCAACCGTGCTGACCATCCGCCCACGCTTCAATTCGGTGCGATGATGGCGATGTCGAAAGAACAGGAATCCAAGAAAATAGACGCATCTGATGGTGTTGGCAAAGTCGAATTGTTGTCCCAGAACATCTTGCGGCTCAAAGGGCAAAAGGCCGCATTGGGCCTGCTTTGGCAACCGGTTCAGGAAAATATTCCTTTACGCGAACAGGCGCGAATGGCCGGGGGAAAAGGCAGTCATTTCGACCTTTTTGTCCCTTTTGCCAACGGAAGACAATACGGGTTTGCATCTACCGAAGAGGGGATCACATCAAAAATGATACCCGCCGTCGGACTTTGTGCAGGCCCCGCCGGTTGGGATACCCGTGACAACGATAGTTGGTTGGCCGCTTTTGGCCTCGGTGGAGAGGGTCTGACACAGGTCTGGTGGGTGGTCGCGACGCGCGACAGATTGGTCTTTGAGGACCAAATTTACCCTCAAGAAGATCAAGCCATCAACGCCTTTCGTAAATTGCTTGAAGCCCCCGATTGGGAACATGTCGTCTCGCCGCAAGAATGGAATATTGCGGGTGGCGAGTTTGTGTCTATTGAGCAGTTTTTGTCGCCTGCCCGCTCGGTCAAGAAACTAAGGTCGATCCGTTATGGCTTCAAAGTGGTTATGGCACTGACCGCATTGAGTTTTGCGTTGCTGGGAATTTATTTTGGTCTCTTGTCCTATTCGGAATATCGACAGAAAAAAATCTGGACCGAGAAACTTGTCCAACCAGAACCACTGAATCTCTCTGAACTCCCTTGGAACGGCGCGCCAGACATTGTCGATTTCGCTCGAACCTGTGAAAGGCGATTGGATCGTCTTGCCTTTGATGTGGTGGGTTGGCGCTTACAAACAGCGGCGTGCCAACTGACCGGACAGTCGTTGTCAATCACACTTCGCTGGCAACGGCAAAATGGCCGCGCCGCGTGGATCAAGGCGGCGGCGCTTGAAATCGCCAATCATCAAGTGGCTATTCTCAGCGGTGGGCAATTGGCTGAAATGGTTGATCGGTTGGTTTTGCCAAGCCGCGATGAAGTCTTGTTCCCGATGTTGGATCCGAGCGAGTTGGAATCGCAACTTCGAGATCGGTTCCTAACGCTTGGATTGGAGTTGAAAATGACCGCCAAATATGCCAGCCCGATAATAACAAGAAAGAGTCAGCCGGAATTTGGTCATCACACTCTTAATCTTTTGACGTCGGCCTCGCCGATTGAGTTGGCCCGATTGCTCTCGGACATCCCGGCGCTGCAGCCAATTTCTCTCACCTATCAGTCAGACTCGGCGCGATGGCGACTGATTGTGCGGGCCTTTCATCCCCTTCCCTTCACCACCAACAGGTTGATGCCAACGCAAGGAAAGTAGAATGTCGATGTTCCCCATAAAAAATGTCATTTGGCTTGCCATTTTGTCTCTCATCGCTGCGCCGCTTCAATCAGAGAATTTGACTTCAATGCCCCGTTGGCCGTCAAAATTAACCGATGAGAAGGCGATCTTGATCACCAACACTGAAACGCTTGATCAGTTGAAAACCAAAGATAGGGACAAACTGGAGATCCAGTCTTCTGAGATGGATTCAACATCCATGGCGGATATCCCGGAAAAGGGCAAGAGAGGCCCCGATTCACAAAATATCGATATCATTTTAGGCCGTGTCGAAAAGCGAGTTGGCGAGGAAGATGGGGAGACCTCTTCGGATCCAATTACCGCAGAACAGATCAAGTTGCTGAGAGATAACGGATTGATCGCCCGGCAAGCGGCGATTTCTGAAAGTATCATTGTTATGGAGCGACAATTGAAACAAGCGGAGTTGATTAGAGACCTCATGCGGATATTTGGTCCGGAGGCCCCCATTGAAATTGCCCCCGGCGATTATAGGACCTTTAGCCATACGCCAGCGGGAAGAAAAATTGCCTTTGATATTCAGGAGGCGGAGGCGTTGGCACGTATTCGTCTGCTTGAACTTGAGGCGGCCGAGTCGGTTCTGCTAGGTCACAATCTCGAAGCCGACGACATTGAGACCGTTGTGCCGATTGATGACATCGCCCCTTTGTCTCCGAAGGAAGTGATATGGCCTGAATTGCTCGAAGTTCTGGGAACAAGAGGAGAGTTGCACGCGACCTTAAGGTTTGATGGCACAACATTGAATGTTGATGAGGGAGACATATTGCCCAATGGCGTCACCGTGTTGAAAGTGTCGGCCGACACCGTTCTTCTGTCGCATGGAACGATTGAACATGAGATTGAACTTGGATGGTGACCGTGCCCGCTCTCGTGGAGCGAAAACAAACCTTCACCCATTTGCCGAGCATGACGCGGGGACATTGATCTCTGGCCCCGGCGGGGAGTTGGAAGTTCCGGTGGCTGACCGCCGACTGATTGCGGCTTTTCAGAACGGTTTTGCAGCCGTGGCAAAGGGGAGCCGATGGTCACCTCAAGTCAAAGCTATACTTGACCGGGCTTTTCGTGCCGAACTTGATCTTCACCGCATTATTGAGACCGACAGCGAGACTATTCTGGCGATATATGAGCAGTTTGCCGATGCGTCGTCTTCACGGCAGGAATTGCGTGGCGAGATTGAACGCCAGAGAGATTTGCGGCGTATCATCGCTCAGGCAGCGGCAGAAAACGCATCAGATATCCATTTCAAGACCTTTCCGGGTTATTGTGAAGTTCGAATGCGAGTCCACGGCCGGCTCCGACCCTTAACCCATCGTTCGGCAGAGGATGGCATTGCGCTGATTAACGCGGCCTTTGCCGTCGCCTCAGATCAAGGGTCGGCGGCAAGCCCAACCGCTTTTATGAAAGGAGCCTTGTCGCGCTCGTCGGGGCTTCTTCCCTCCGGCGTCGACCTAGCCCGCTTGCAGTATTCACCTGCTTCGGGCCATCGGCCTTTTCTGGTCATGCGTCTCAAATACTCCACCGCCTCGCTAGAGACAGAATTGGGTGAGTTGGGTTATCGGCCTCGGCAACTGCAAGACCTCGCTTTGATGCGGCGGCGGACGAGCGGTCTCTATCTGCTAGCGGGCAAGGTCTCCTCCGGCAAGACGACAACATTGCAACGTCTGCTCAACGCCATGGTTGAAGAAAAGTCGCACGAGATTTCAATTATGGCCATTGAAGAACCGGTCGAACTTGATGTGGCAGGGGCTGTTCATGTGGCGATTGTGGCCCGCAGCGGCATGACCCGTGAACAGGAGTTTGTTGAGGCTGTCAAAGCGACGCTTCGTTCGGATCCAAATGTCGTGGTCATTGGAGAACTCCGTGACCGCGAGTTGGCGAGCCACGCCATCGAATTTGCCATGACCGGTCATGCCTTATGGTCAACTGTCCATGCCGGCTCGGCATTGGGAATTCTCGACCGTTTGAATGATCTAGGCATTGAGGGTTGGAAACTTGCCGACCCAACAATCGTCAAAGGGCTCGTTTACCAAAGACTCGTGGGTTTGCTCTGTGGACGTTGCAAAATTCCATTTTTGCAAGCGGTAAAAAACAACCAGTTGTCACACGAATTGATGGAGAAGGTGACGCGTTTGACAGGGAAATCGCCGGCAAGCCTGTTTGTGCGTGGTGGCGGTTGTGAACATTGTCGGAGTGGCTTTACGGGCCGAACGGTGGTGGCCGAAACGGTCTTACCCGACCCGAGATTGCTTGACCTCTATGCGCGCGGCGACCGTATGGCCGCAAGGCAGCATTGGCTCGCGGCAAGATCGGAACAAGGATTAGGTGGCTCACCGGTCTTGCATCACGCTCTCATCAATGTTGGTCTCGGATTTTGTGATATTAATGAGATTGAGGAGGAGGTTGATCTGGTCAGCACCTACGAGAGAGACTTTCCTATCCAAGCTCACGCATTGCCACAAGATATCATTTCGGCCGAGGCCATGACATGACACAAATATTGTCGGAATTGTGGCGGGATGCCAACCATTTACTTGCCCGAATCCAGATCAATGCGAACCGTCGCCTGCGTCTCTATCGAGAATTAGCCGGTCTTATGAATGCGGGTTATTCGCAAGGGGAGGCACTTGACGTCTTGTGGAAAATCGCATCAAGGAATGGGTTGCGAGTCCATGAGCCAATGGCCGTGTTTCTACGTGAGGCGCGAAAAAGCGTCCAAAATGGTCATCCGCTCTCTGCCGCCTTCAAAGCGTGGGTTCCGCAGGAAGATCATATGATGTTGATGGCGATTGAAGGCAGCGATGCGTTTGCCCATCAACTTGAAACTTGGTGCACAACGTTGGAATCGCGCGCCGGCATCCGTGCCCACGCGGCGAGCTCACTAGTCTATCCTGGTTTCTTGATGGTGATAGCCTACGGCTTGTTGATCTATTTTGACAAGCACGTCTTGCCCATACTTTTTGAACTCTTGCCACAAAGTCAATGGACGGGCGCGGCCTTATGGTTTCTGTTGATTTGCTCCGCCGCTTCAGATTATGTTTTGCCCGTTTCTCTTTTTGCCCTTGTGGCACCATCGATTGTGCTATTGGCGCTTCCGCGCTGGTCAGGGATCTGGCGCGATTACGCCGATCGGTGGCCAATTTTTGCTCTTTATCGATCTTTTTCTGGCCTCACCCTCTTGCAATCGCTGGGCACTTTGATGACCAATGGATTGTCAGCCTCGGAGGCTATTTTGCGACTTCAACAGGGGGCCAATCCCTATACGCGTCGTCGCCTCATTCGTATTCGGCAACAACTCTTGAATGGCCTTGACCTTGGCGAGTCGATGCTCACGGTCTCTGGCGGTTGGCCTGATCCCGAACTCGCCCTTTCCATGCAAGCACTGGCCCATTCGATGAACTTTCCAGTGCAGATTTTACGCTTGGGAAAGGATTGGTGGCGCATCACTCATGAACGAACAAAGCGATGGGTGGCCATTTGGCGGTTGCTCGCTTTTTTTTCAGTCTTTGCCGTGGTCGCCGGTGTGGTTTCCGCGATGTACGAAATCCAAAGTCAAATTGCCGCCAACATTTATTGACATCACTTCGTTGCCGCAAAGCCTCTTCAATCATATCGCCAACAAGAAAAAGAGTGGAGTTGGCAGGACTTTGCTCTTCCTATATGATGACCAACGCTCGCAAGAATTTTTTGACGCAAGGTGTAAAAAATGTCAGATATTCAAACCATACCTGCACGTCAGGGTAAAGCTATTCGCTTGACGGCACGCCAGCGAATCAAAATCATCAATACACATGGCACGCAAGTTGTTGATACGTGGGCTTTTTGTGATGGTGACATGTCAGAATATATGGCGATGGATGCCACACGGGCTTTTAATCTCCATATCCGGCCGCTTCCCGGTGATCATCTTGTGACCAACCGAAGGCGGACTTTATTAATTTTTGAGGAGGATAAATCGCCGGGTGTTCATGACACATTGATAGCCGCCTGTGACCGCTGGCGCTATGGACTTCTAGGTTATGAAGGATATCATGACAATTGTGCTGATAATTTGACGGCCAGTCTCATGGAACTTGGGCTTCAGGAGACTCATACCCCTTCACCGCTCAATTTATTCATGAACATTCCTTGGCAAGACGATGGCAGTTTGAGTTTTGAGCCTCCCGTCAACGAGCCGGGTGATTATGTTGTGCTGCGTGCCGAAATTGATTGTGTTGTTGCTATGTCAGCCTGTCCTCAGGACATTCTTCCCATAAATGGAGTGAATAACAAGCCGACTGAGGCCCATTTTCAAGTCTACTGAAAAGGGAATTATATACAATACTTGACATTTCGAATTTCAGCGTCCGGACAGGGACACCGATTTCCAGAAGCAATATCCCGCTTCGCAAATGGGCAATTGCCATTTACCTTTGCCTGACCGGCCTGAAATCGATCAGCTCCATGAAGTTGCACAGGAATATTGGTGTCACGCAGAAAACCGCATGGTTCATGATGCATCGCATTCGGGAGGCATGGTCGCATGAAAATGACGATCCGTTTGATGGCCCTGTCGAGTTTGACGAAACGTACATTGGTGGAAAGAGGGCAAACAAATCTCTTGCCGAACGATCTGAATTGACTGATCGTGGAACGATTGACATGACCGCCATCGTTGGAGCGAAAGACCGAGATACCAATCAGGTCAATGCCAAGGTTATCAGCAGTGTCGACAAGCCGACCTTGAATGATTTTGTCGAAGATAATGCCGAACCTGATGCGGTTGTCTACACAGACGAAAACCGATCTTATGTCGGGATTCCTCAAACGCACGAGACAGTCAATCACTCTGCCAGTCAGTATGTTGATGGCATGGTTCATGTAAACGGAATCGAAGCGTTCTGGTCAATGTTCAAGCGTGCTCACAAGGGAACATTCCACAAGATGTTTCCGAAGCACCTACAACGCTATGTGTAACGACCTGCAATCATCCTGATTTTCGGCTTGAATTATTTGATGCGCCTTTCTTTCATGTTGACGTCAAGCACTGTTCAGACGACGGCAAGGTGCTGCGTTTCAGTTTTCATTATATTGCATTTGATGGGAAAACACTGGGCACGATCCGCAGCCTTTTGACCGAGGGTTGGGACGAAAATTCGACCACAATGATGAGCTTTCGAGACCTCAATGCCAAAGCCAGGTGTCACAGCAGCGCTCTACATGACATCAGTGCCGATGAAATCCTTGACTACGCCATCGCAAAACCGCGTTCCGCTCACGAAGAAATTGCGCAAGACTACCAGGCCTATGACAGCTTCAGGTCTGAGTGAGCGCTCTGGCGTTGCCTTATCGACCTTACGCAAGTTTGAGCAAAGCGGTGCGATCTCAGTTGATAACCTGTTTAAGTTAATGCTTGTCCTTGGCGGTCTGGATGACGTGATCAAAGCGAGTGCTCTAAATACGTCAAATTTAGACTCTATAGATGAGGTCCTGTCTAGGAAAGAGAAACCAAAGCGCAAGCGTGGGTTTCGCTCATGAGTTTTATCCCGGTATCCCAGATTAAAGTAGGCTTGGATTTTGGCCAAAACTCCGAAGGCGGTGCCGTGCTTTTGGGCAGACTTGCGCTACGCGATCGGTAAATTTTCTTTGAATATGATTATAGCTTCCTGACGAGAGGATTAGACGTGTCGCCATTTCGTCTGCCTCTCAAATCTGGCGTGCAAACTTTCGGCACCGGGCTGTTCGGGGGATTGCCCGGACTGTTTAACGATAGCTTGCCGGATGGATGGGGCAGACTGCTTTTTGATCAATCCATGCGCGCCGAAGGATTTTTACCGGAAGAATTTAGTCCACTAGATCGCTTGGCATATATTGGCCAAACGGGCATGGGAGCTTTGAGCTATGAACCCGATTTTTCTGAGGCACCGGAGCGAGAACAGATTGATCTTGATTGGTTGGCTGCGCAATCCGTTGATGTTTTAGAAGTAGAAGCCGACGAGGTTTTGGCAGAGTTGCTTGCTCTCAATGGATATTCTGCGGGAGCTCGGCCTAAAGCATTGATCGGATTTGATGGCAAACAAGGCCAGATCGCCCACGGCGCTGGAGCGCTGGGTAACAATTATGAGCCTTGGCTCGTCAAATTTGCAAACTTGCCAGATGGGCCAGATGCGGGGGCGATTGAATTTGCCTATGCCGAAATGGCAAGGCGCTCTGGCATTGAAATACCCGAGACACATTTGTTTATTGCCGTAAAGGGTGAAGGTTATTTTGCAACAAAACGCTTTGATAGAGATGGCTCGAAGCATCTTCACATGCATAGAGCTTGCGGTCTTCTCCATTCTGATTTCCGAACGCCGTCGATCGACTATCAAGACTTGTTAGACCTCACGTCTTTGCTCACCCGCGATGTGCGTGAGACTGAAAAGATTTTCCGGCTAGCGGTTTTCAACGTGCTTGCTCATAATCGTGATGATCATTCCAAGAATTTTTCATTTTTGATGAATGAAGCTGGCGACTGTCGCCCGCTTATGATCTGACCTTTTCATCCGGCCCGGGCGGTGAGCAAAGCACAACGGTTATGGGAGAGGGAAAGGCACCAAGATTCTCTCACTTGCGAGCTTTGGGCGAGGCCGCTGGAGTTCGCAAAAGCCAAGTAGCCGACATCATTGATCAAACACAGGCGGTGCTGTCAGGCTGGTCAAACCTCGCAAAAGAACACGGCGTAAAAGCAAGCAACATTCGTTTGATTGCAAAACGAATGGCGGATGCGATTAAATGATATGGTAGGGTATTATAAGGGATTTTTTTACTCTTGATCAGCGTCTTAGCTTGATGCAACGAACTCTGTGCCCTACATTTGGCAACTTGATTATTTCTCGATATAAGTCGATTGATGGCTTACCCATGAATGGAATCAAACAGTGAAAGCACCAGTTATCCTTGCACTCTGTCTATCGCTCGGCCTGCTATCCGCTTGTGGTGGGAGTAATGATGTCGTGGGAGGCCAGCGGTCGCCATCGGGAGTACCTGATTCAGCACCCCTCACAGCTAGTTTTTCTCGAACAAATGACGGAGACTATCTTGGACTTGGCCCGGCATTTTTGGGGCAAGCGCCTCACAAGAGCGACCTTCCAGCAAGTTCTGAAACCACTAGAAATGATGTCACAATCCGATCGGGTATGTGGCGCGACCCCCTAGGCCGAGACGGTAGTCGTAGCGCATCGGAGGTGGTAAGATATATTAAAGCATACCTTTCTGAGATACGAAAAACGAGTCCTAACGAGGATTTGGTTTTTGTCGATTTTGGTCCCTCAAAGACTCTGCGCGTATATGGAGCGAGCGAAAACGAAAAGGACTTGGTGCAGGAAGCCATTCAAGAAATAAACACAGCTCTTCCCTACGGAATGCGTATCAAAATTGGAAGCGACCTGACGGCCGTTTCCTCACAGGATAACGTCCCTGACGGCGAAATTCATCTCAGCTTTACGAAAGGGAAAAGCTCTTGGCCCGGCGATTATACGGGCAATGAAAACGTATTGGGTCTTGCTGCATCTTTGGTCACGGATGAAAATGTTGTGAGAGGAGGAATTGCTTATATCGACAAGAATCAAGATGAGGGCAACAAGCACTTTGTGATCATCCATGAATTGCTCCACGCCTACGGTTTAGGTTCACATGTGGACCCAGACCTTTATCCAAACTCCGTCATGACTCCCACAATTCATAACCGAAGGCGCCCCTTTTATCTCTCTGTTGACGGAGAGGGATTGCTAGGGGAAACAAGAATTGCCAAAGGCACAAAAGTGTCTGAACTCACAGTGGGCGCTTTGGGCAATTGGACCGATACCGGATTTCACCTCCTAGGTGTTTTAAACCTTGATGGTCAGTCGGCCATCGAATTTGGTGCTGGGTATCGTAACGGACTTTCAAAGCCATGGGCCTATGGGCCGAGACCCCAATCTACAATTGAGAATAATCCCGATTTCGTAAATCAACCTTCAGCCACCTGGAATGGCGCTTTGCTCGGATTTACCGGGACCGGAAGATCGGTCGCAGGGGATGCCCAGATTGCCATCAATTTCGGCCCGCGTACCGGGCGTGCCTATTTCAACAATTTGGAATATTGGGATGCCAAGGCCCAAGTGGGAAAGACTGGCACTGGAACTCAATGGGGAGATGGTGATCTCGGTTACACGATCAGGATCATGACCCAAGGCTCCAACGATGAGGGATTCATATCGACGTCAGCGCGGGGGGACGACCTTGGTGTGGTGTCGGGTCTTTTTGTGGGCCGCAAGCATGAAGGGGCGACAGGGATATTGGAACATCCAGACCTTTCAGCTGGGTTTGGTGCCAAGAGATAAGATAAAAAAGCCCAATTTTTCTTCAATCAAATTAAAACCCCATTCTGGAGACAGAATGGGGGCCGATTCAACGGTCAAAATGTTTAACTTGGTGGCTCGGAAGCACCAAGTTGCCCCTTTTGTCTAGTTCAAATGGCCTCATTGAATGAGGTCAGGGGGAGTGACACCGTCCTTTGTCGTCGCATGGCGGCAGAGCGAAGTCCCATTCACAATGGTTTTCCACAAAAAGTGGTTATGTGACATGAATTATCGCTCTTAAATTTCTCTCGCTTGGTCAATTTTGTCTTCATCAGACCTACCTTCCTGACTCTGTTCAGGCCAATTATGGAGACAAAATTGCCAACCCAAGAACCTCACACTTTTTTTGGTGCCATGCACCACAAGTCCGCGGAGAGAGGGGCGACCCTCATTGAGGCGGTTCTGTTCACTGTCATCGCTTTGGGAATCATCTCGGGCGGAGTGGTGCTCTATGAACAAGCCTCAAGATCATCTCGAACCAATGAAACCGTGCGTATGCTCACCTCCCTGCAATCGCAGGTGCGGGCCCTATTTCAGTCGCAATCAAACTTTGGCACTTCAGACATGGCGTCAGTTCTCATTGCCGCGAATGCCGTGCCCTCCTCTCTTCAAAAAGACTCAAACAGTGATGGTGATAATGATTCTCTTGTGAGTCCATTTGGGACCACGGTGACCGTCACAGGAGCCAGGCAAAATTTTACCGTCGAGGTTGAGGATGTGTCCGTCGATATATGTTCACGTGTGGTTGCTTTTGACAGCACCGGCAATGGAACGGTCGGTACGGGAATCGTCTCGGTGTCCGATGGCACCGATACCGATAGTGATGGTTTGACGTCCAGTGAAGCGGCCGCTTTTTGCACGGCCAATGA
The DNA here is from genome assembly GCA_022824005.1 of Paracoccaceae bacterium. Lineage (GTDB taxonomy): Bacteria > Pseudomonadota > Alphaproteobacteria > Rhodobacterales > Rhodobacteraceae > JAPOXR01. Next base: position 32,284 of record JAJEBG010000044.1, on the reverse strand, counting down.
TGTCAAGGGCGAGGTGGATCTGACATGGACATTTAGCAAGTGAGTAGGATTGATTCTGACACCAACCAAGAGACCCGTTCAGGCCCCAGGTTCGGCCGGGCGGTGTAAAGATGGCAAAACGTTACGGAGAGAGGGAATACGCACGGCTTCGTTATGAAACGTGGATGCGAAGTCATGGTCGAATGACCACCGCGGTGGTGGCTATGGCGATGGTGACGTTGATGGCATTCATGGCCGCTCTATGGTCGTTAACGTCCCAGCCAGAACCCCGATATTTTGCGGCCAGAGAGAATGGTGGAATTCTGCCACTTGTTCCTGTCTCCGTTCCGTTCCTGTCAGATGGTGAAGTGACCCATTTTGCGGTTGAAGCCGTGACACGTGCCTTGACGATGGATTTTGCCAATTGGCGACACGACTTGGGAAGCGTCTCAGACTATTTCGAGAGGCCGGCCGGATGGCACAGTTTCTTGGACGCTCTCAATGAGTCGGGAATGTTGAGTTATATCCGTGAGCATCGGTTGGTATCGACCGCTGTGGCCAATGGTGCGGTCGTTGTCAAAGCGGGGCTCGACGCCCACAAACGGCATGCTTGGGCGATACAAATTCCCTTAACCATCACCTACGAGTCGGCGAGTGAAATCCGTCGTGACAATCTTATTGCCGATGTTGATGTGTCTCGATTGCCGACATGGGAAGTGCCAAAAGCGGTCGGTATTACGCGTATTGTCGTGCGACCGGGCCAGGTGAGTGAAATCCAATGATCGGGATATCGCCCACGGGTTGGAGCCTTTTATCAATTTCTATGATTTTCCTTTCGATATCGGGGAGCGCCAACCCGCAAACACATTCTCTCCCGTTGTCAGAGAGTGAGTCAATTGAAACTGGGATTCCTCACCAAACACCGGTTTCCGATGAAAGGCTCGAAGCTTTCCACCAGGCCTTGGAAACCGTTTTTCCGATGACGCCAGAAATGGTGAGAACATATCAAGACGCTTTGAGAGATAATCAAGAGGCGACCTTTGGTCGGACCTATCCTCAATCAATTGATGACGCGGCCATGGCGGTGCTGCAACCGGGCGAAAAACCTATCGAGTTGAATGTCTCACCCGGAATCGCTTCAGTCGTTGGATTTCATGACGCGGCGGGCAATCCTTGGCCCATCCAACAATATGTGCTGGGCGATGGTCAGAGCTTCGAGGTGGCAAAACTTGGCGAAAAGTCTAGCGCTTTGGCTGTTTCTCCCGTGGCTCATGTGGGTTGGACAAATTTGGTGATTGTGCTTGACGGGGAAGAAACTCCCATCGTCTTGAAGGTCATTATCAATATCGAGAAGGCTCATTTCCGCCGCCATGTGCAAGTGATGAAAATAGGGCCGAACTCTGATCATGTTGCGAGAAGCGAACACGATAAATTGCCATCGGCGGGCGACCGTCAAATGCTCGCGGCGCTCTCGGGTAGTGATCTTGGTGAAGGGGCTATGTCGATAGCGGTGCCGGGTATTGATGCCGAGGCGTGGGTTCTTAATGACCAACTCTATGTCCGCAGCCGTTATCCTCTTCTTTCACCACCATGGACAGATTCATTGCGCGGGCCCAACGGCGTGCAGGCCTATCGAATGGCGATGCGGTCATCTTTGTTATTCTCGATCGATGGGCGCGTCGTGGCGGCGCGATTGGACTTGCCCTGAATGCTGTATTCTCCTCAATGAGACCTCTATCATGATCAGTTCTATTCTTTCTCTGTCATCGAGTCGGTTGTGGCCATTACAACGATGGCGCAAGGATGAACCGAGAGGAAGAGCCCCTTCAGGAGACCAAGCGTCTCCTGCCACTTGGCGTCTCTTTAGGTCATTTGAACGACGCACATGGCGTTTGATGATATTGGGTCTAGCCCTCGTCGTTGGCGTGGCAGCAATCGTCTATCTGACGCAATGGTCGTCGACATCGTCGCCCTCACGACTAGAAAAGATTCCCAATATGGACACCACGCCTGGCGGCATTCATCAACGCGAGTCTGAGCGGTATCGAGAAACTTTGCGTTCATCAAATGTGTCGCTAGCCAACGAAGCAGAAGAAGTGGGTTCTTCATTCGTGTCGGTTCCGGAGGCCTTGCCAGAGATGACCGCCTATCGCTCCAATGCGGCCCTATCGAACGATAGTGAGGCGCAATTGACCCCGAGACAAGCCGCTGAGCAAATCGCGGCGGCGACATCATCGGTCGCTATGAGAGCAGAAACCATGACGGGGATGACAGTTCAGCCTGAAACGTTGCCCGTTCGAGAGACATCCGCATCTGAGTCTCTTAAGTCTGAAAATTCCTATTCCGCGGCGATGCTGCGTCAGATGAACATGATGGCGCAAACTTTAGAAATCGCTGGCCTGCGCAGCGTTGAGTTGACCTCCCATAATTCGCACGAAGAGCGGGTGAGTGATGCACCTAAAGGTGAGGCCATGAAATCTCAAGCCGCACATGTTTTAGCGTCAGGGACGATTTTGACTGGGGAGACGATCACTTTGATTGACTCAGATGTGCCCACACCGGTGACCGTGCGGATGACATCTCACCCAATTGTCGGTGGCGTATTGATGGGGCGTTTCACTCCCAATGAATGGGCCAAAGGTATCATGATGGATTTTAATCGTTTGATTTTGCCATCCGGGCAGGAAATTGAAATTCAGGCGATGGCCATTGATCCCTTTACGCGTGGCGGTGCGGTGCGGGCGCATGTCAATACACGACCTATAAAAAGATATGGGCCGATGTTGGTGTCTTCGTTTCTCGCGGGTTTTGCCGACCACGCGACACGGCCTGTCGTGACATTTTCCGATACCAACCAAAGTGTATCTGTCACATCCGATAGACCGAACGCGCGAGACAATCTGATCGCCGGGATCGGTCAGGCCGCCAATGTGATGTCTTCAAATCTCTTGGAATCGGCACCAAAGTCTTCGCAAATTCGTCTCTACCCGGGAGAGCAGGTTCGCATTCTGCTTCTCTCGTCAGCTCAAATCCCAATAGATCAAATGGAGTGAATGTTGAAAGATCAGGATCCAAAATCGAGCCCGCCCTCTTCATCCACTGGCCGTGCTTATCGTTTGCTAGAGACGTCTGATAAACAGCCGATGGATGCCATCGAAATGGCGGAACTCATTGAATATGGTGACACCGGACAAGCCCACACGGAAAAGGGTGAGAAAGCCAAATTTGATACCGGAAATGAGAGCAGAATGTCGCCTGATATCTCGGCGGACAATCATGCCGTGACCACAGATCAAGTGGCCTCGATGGGCGATGAATCTGTTTCCCAAAGCACTTTGCCGTCTATGGTGCCTCAGGCCATCCCATTTGGTTCTTCACGCAATGAGCCACGGTTTGAATCTGCTATCGACGTCATGAATGATGATGAGGCTGAAAAAGGATTTATTCAGTCAAAACAGGATTTAGCAGGGCAGTTGGAATCAGGGGCGAGCCGAGGAAGTCAAGAAAGTGAGGGGCCAATGCAGAATACACATTCAGACACATCGACCGCGGCGGCCAGACGGATGGGGCTCATTCCCCGCGGTCTCCGCCATACCTTGATTGTCATGTTGGCGGTGTTTCTTGGAATCGTTGGTTATTTCGTGGGACAGCAAGAGGGAAAGTTATTGAACGACCTCCTCATCATGCCAACAGCCGACGACGGTGAAATCTTTTCGCCAGCGGGCGCGCCGATACCAGATAAATCCTCCCAACAAACTTGGACGTTGACTGAAATATCAGGCGACTTGAATGAGACGATGCCCATAAAGCTGAATGTCAATGAGGACATTGATACCAACATGTTTCGTCTCAAAGTGAGAGAGGACCACGGTAAGAATGAATTTATCTCTGAATTTGATCGAAGCCGCTGGCGAGAGTTCTTCAATGACAGGAATAGAGAAATGACAGCTATGGTTCATCCCGCCACCGCTGAAACACGGGTTCCTAGGGAGAGAGATTTGCGCGAGGCGCATTTTAGTGAGGAGGACGGGGCACCGATTTCAGAGCCTCTAGCGACTCAAAGTCTTATGAGCATAGATTTGGCTTCTGAAATTCCAGTCCTTGCCGAGGGGGAGGGATCATCAAAAACGGATGTTACGATTACCCACGCTGACCCTCTGCTGGTGCCCTCTTTAGGGCAGGAAGATGTCGATCAGCGGATGAAACTGTTTGAAGCTCGTTTGCAACGAATTGAAAAACGAATGTCTCACGAGGGCCTGGCTCATTTGTCGTTCGGTGAGCCGTTAGAGACAAATTATCGGACATGGCAAGGGGGCTCGACGATAGGAAGAAAAGAGGAATTTCAATCCACGATAATAGAGGATTCCGACGTGATGCCCATGGACTCTCACATTCCGACCGATTCCTACTCTGTGGTGTCCAGCGATCAATCCTCATGGCTGACGGCGAAGACAGGCGATGTCATTGAGGGTTATGGGAAAGTGCAAAAAATTATCGAATACGATGATGGAGCTCAAATGCTCATGTTGGAAAGTGGCGCGCTCTACGTTGAATGATTGAGGTCGTCCTGTGAGCGAGCCTGTATCAATCGTCGTTCAATTAGCGGCATTTATTGGAGACTTTGAATCTCTCCTGCGCAGCATTGTGTTCCTCATCGGGCTTATTCTCATCCTCCATGCGCTGCGGCTCGCCGGGCGACGATTTGACATTGGCGGGTCATCAGTTCCGATGGCAAAAATCTTTATGAGTTTTTGTGTGGGCGCGGCCCTGATGGCATTTCCGCAGTGGGTGGCTATCTTATTGAGCACGTTCTTCGGTTCAAACCGAGTTTCTGATTCGTCCGATTTGTTGGCCTACGGCGGCAATACTGTGACATCTATTCAGGATTCTGGGCAAGCCATTGAAGCGATCGTTTCTTTCATCCAGTTGATTGGCTTTATCGCCATTGCACGAGGATTGTTATTTCTCAACGATGCCGTCTCCCCCAATGGCGGATCAAGGTTATGGGGGCCGGGCATCACATTTATTGTGTCGGGTACATTGGCCGTGAATTTTCCTACCTTCTTTTCCATGATGGCAAATATGTTTGCGGAATTACATTAAACACTGAGAGTGAGGGCCATTCCCAAACGTGTTAAATATCGCCGCCCCTCAGTCAGTCGAGAGTCGCAACAAAGTGGCCGCTAAAGACATTTCATTCTCTCGAAGCGATTGGAATATTTTGTGTGACCCTGACGAAATGAATTGAAGACCACGCAACATTTCCCTGCTCTTTTTGCAACTGTGAATGACAAGCAAACAGAAGATCGCCTTGCTTGACACAGAATCTAGCCTGTTCTGACTCGCTAAGATCAACACGCTTCATCGGAATTGCACTTAGTCTGGGATGCACAAACAGTTCTCCCATATTGATCATCTTCACGCCACATCCATGGAATTCCTTACCCTTGTATATACCATTGCGAACTGGTTGTATTACAACTCTTAGAATGTTTTCTCCTGCGGTACACTACCAATCAAAACCACGTGATTCCGCTTGATTTCCCGATGAAACCTCTCTGGAATCCTTGCCCAATCTCTCGCCTCAACGAGAAACGGAATCGTGGATTCCTGTATCGCCTCTTTGAAGTTGGCCAATTGCTCAATTGGAATTTCCTTCAGTCCCGGACTTCGTAGCACGAGGTCAAGGTCGCTTCCATCATGGCTGCGTCCGCTCACGCGGCTGCCATAGGCCCAGACTTCTACGTCGGGCAAGTATTGGTGCAGTAGAGTTTCGATCTTCCGACGGTGTCTTTCCGAAAGGTCAAGCCGGTTAGTCATCCGTCGACTCGATCATGTCAGCCAGTATCTTTGCATCCGTGATAAAGGTCGGTAACAGTTGCAGTGTCTGTTCAGCAAAGTCCTCTCCGTAATCGTGAGCGGTGTTATTGCGATTATCTCGATAGGCCAGCCACCGCTCCGTGGCTTCTACATCTATGAGCCCGTGCTTGGCTGCGTGTCGGAAAAGGTCCTTGAAGGGTAGCCGGTCAACCTGCCTGTTATTTGAAAAATATGCAGCAAGCCGCTTCCTGAGCAGTTTTCCGCTTTGTTCCAACACAAGTTCAAATTCCTTGACGCACGCAGCACGATAGATTTCGTAGGTAAGTTCTTCCTGATACTTGAGTCCACCGATTTCCCCGTAAGCGAGTTCCAGTGTGCCGATGCAGCGGCGAAGGAATGTTGTATCGATGCTCATTTGATGAGTTCCCCAAATCCAAGTGTTTCAAGTTTCTTGGCGATTTTCGAATCCAGCTTGGCACTATCAGCCTGCTGTTCGCAGAGTTGGATGACCAGCCTTTTCATCTTCTCTTCGAATGGTTCGTCGTCTTCCTCCTGCGGCGGCGCACCGACATAGCGGCCAGGGGTCAATATGTGCCCATGTTTGCGTACTTCATCCAGTGGAGCACTCCGGCAGAAGCCGGGCACATCGGAATAGTCTCCGCCGTCCTCGCCGGATCGCCAAGCGTGGTAGATGTCCACAATTCGGGTGATATCCCCGTCCGTCAGCTCGCGATGAGTCCGGTCGACCATCCGGCCGAGCCCACGTGCGTCGATAAACATGGTATCCTCCTGCCGGTTGCGGAATTGTCCGTTACTGCGGTCTCTGGCCAGGAACCACAGGCAAGCGGGAATATGAGTGGAATAGAAGATTTGATCAGGCAGGGCAACTATGCAGTCCACGAGACCCGCCTCGATCAGATTTTTACGGATCTCATCCTCACCCGACTGGGCCGAGGACATGGACCCGTTGGCGAGCACGAATCCTGCGGTTCCCGATGGCGCCAGATGGTGCACGATATGCTGCACCCAGGCGAAGTTGGCATTGCCCTTTGGCGGGATGCCGTATTTCCATCGCTTTTCCTCCGTGAGTCGTTCTCCCCCACTCGTCAAGCACAACAGCATGCCGCTCCTCGAATGCATCGGAAATGTACTTGAGGAAGATCAGGCCCAGCGAGGAAGGAGGCGGAGCTCTTGATCAAGGTTCCGCCAGTGAACCCATTCGAGGAATTCGAGCCACAGAAAGATGCAACGGAGGAAGCGCTTGCGGCCGCACATCGTCTTGTGCCGTATGGAAGAGTCCTCAACGACGCTTCTGCAGGATCCTGAACAGGGTACCGGCACCTGAACCGATGTTGCATTCTCTGGGCAGATAGCGAACAAAAGCTCATGAATTTGGGACCGACGTGCCCGCAAGCGATTGCCAAGCTGCCTTCGGCATTCGCGTTGACGCCGGGTTTCCGGACGTCTAGATTGGCGAGTGGCACGGACAATTGCGCCGTTCGACAACCTACGGGAGATCGAGGTGAACCAGAGACTGCCCCAATTCCTGAGCCAGGGCGAGGCGGCTCGCCTGTTTCCTGTGCTCTCGACCACATCCAAGGAGGGACGGACCACGGCGATCCTTCTGGCCTGCATGGCGAGGATCAACGAACTGTCAAGGGAACTCCTGGCGAGCGCCGGACAGCGCGTCGGCACACGCTCAAAGATCGAATGCTACACCGAGGTCGTGCCTGCAAGTGCTTCTGCGGACACGCGCGAACGGCCTGATGGCCTGATCGTTCTTCGTGCTGGCAAACGCGAGTGGAAGGCCTTCGTGGAGGCCAAGATAGGCAAAAGCGAACTCGATGTCAACCAGATAGAACGATACCGGAACATGGCAAGGGATAACGGCATCGATTGCGTCATCACAATTTCCAACCAGTTTGCGACAGCACCGACCGAACATCCGCTGGAAGCAGTCCGGAAGAGCCGCTCGCGAATTCCGGTCATCCATTGGTCATGGATGCACGTTCTCACCACTGCCGACCTACTGATCAGCCGACAGTCCATCGCCAGTCATGACCAGCTTGTCCTCCTGAACGAGTTCCGGCGCTTCCTTGCCCACGAAAGTGCGGGCGTGCGCGGCTTCGATCGCATGCCTAGGGAATGGACCGAGCTGAACAGGCTGATTTCCGCTGGCGGCGAGGTGTCGGCGAATTCGCATGAAGCGGCGAAGGTGCTCAACGCGTGGCATCAGGAAACGCGCGATCTTTCGCTGGCATTGAGCCGCCTGACCGAAACCCAGGTCACGCAGCGGCTGCCGAGAAGCCACAAGCGCGACGTGGCTCGGCGGCAGAAGGACGAACTCGCGGACTTGCGGGAAAACAGGCAGCTTTCCGTCTCCCTGGAGATTCCCGATGCTGCAGCTCCGCTTGATGTCGTGGTCGATCTTGCGCGCCGCTGCATTGATGTCGGCATGACCCTCGGTGCGCCGGAAGACAGGAAGTCCGGCAAGGCGCGCGTCAACTGGCTCCTTCGTCAGATCAGGCAGGACGACGTGACCGACCTGTACGTGCGGGTTTCATGGCGCAGGCGAAGCACATCGACCCAGCATTCGGTCTCGGACCTGCGCGAAGACCCGGGAATCGTCAATGACGGTACGCAGCACCTGGAAGCCAGGGCTTTTCATCTCTTCGAATCGAAGCGTTTGGGGAGCCGCTTCACCCAGCAGTCGAACTTCATTGCCGATCTGGAGCAGGTCGTTCCCGCGTTCTACGGCAGATACGGGGCCGAGCTCGTCGCATGGCAAAGGCCGGCCCCCACGATCAGGGGAAACAAGAGCGGCTCTTCCGACGTCTCCCCGGAGTCGATTTCCGAGGAAGCGGATTCCTTCGTGGCGGATACCTGAGCCCAAATCCTGTGATGGAGTTTCGTTGAATCTGAGTGCAGCCGGAGATTGTCTGCGAGCCGACTCACCGGACTTTGATGAGTTGGTGACTTCATTAAAACGTAGGCAATTTTCGCTCGCCATACCGATTACACCAAATTAAGGGCCGCCCGGTATCAAGTATATAATTTGGAAAATTATCCCGTTCAGCATTCTCGTTTAATTGAGCCAAAGCCTCAATAAGTTTGCGAGGACTCGATCAGACGATAGGCAATGCATGGCAAAAGATGAGTTGTTTGTGGCAGACGTCTGATCATCATCTGAAGTCGGGGTTCAGCGCGTTGTGACGCCTACTCGTAGACGACCACAGATCGAATCGATTTTCCTTCATGCATCAGGTCAAAACCCTCGTTAATATCACTCAAGGCCATTTTGTGGGTGATCATTGGGTCAATTTGAATTTTTCCATCCATATACCAGTCAACAAATTTGGGGACATCCGTGCGTCCTCTTGCGCCCCCAAATGCGGTACCTTTCCACACACGTCCTGTGACAAGTTGGAAGGGACGGGTGGAAATTTCGGCTCCGGCGGGAGCCACACCGATAACGATTGATTCTCCCCAACCCCGATGGCTCGCCTCAAGCGCGGTGCGCATCACTTCAACATTGCCTGTGCAGTCAAACGTGTAATCCGCGCCGCCCATCGGGTCTGATGATGTTCGGGTGAGATTGACAAGGTAAGGAACGAGGTCGTCCTCAACCTCACTGGGGTTGACAAAGTGCGTCATACCGAAACGCTCACCCCACGCCTTTTTACTCGGATTGGTATCTACGCCCACAATGATGTCGGCCCCGACGAGTTTTAAACCTTGAATAACGTTCAAACCAATACCACCCAATCCAAACACAATGGCACTGGCACCGGCCTCGACATTGGCCGTATTGATCACCGCGCCTAGACCAGTGGTGACACCACAACCGATGTAACAGATAGAAGAAAATGGCGCGTCTTCTCGGACTTTAGCGACCGCAATCTCAGGTAGGACAATGTGGTGGGAAAAGGTTGAGCAACCCATATAGTGGAGAATAGGATCGCCATCAAGGGTCGAGAAGCGGGACGTCCCATCTGGCATGAGGCCTAGGCCTTGGGTGGTACGTATCGCGGTACAGAGATTCGTTTTTTTCGACAGGCAGGAGGGGCATTCGCGGCATTCGGGCGTATACAGTGGAATGACATGATCGTCTTTTTTGACTGACGTCACATTGGGCCCCACATCAACAACAACTCCCGCCCCTTCATGACCCAAAATGGCGGGAAATAGCCCTTCGGGATCGGCTCCCGACAAAGTAAATTCATCAGTGTGGCAAATGCCGGTCGCCTTGATCTCGACCAAAACTTCGCCGGATTTGGGCCCTTCGAGATTGACGTCCAAAATTTCTAATGGTTTCTGCGCCTCCGTGGCGACCGCTGCCAAAGTCCTCATGAGATTGACCTCCATCCTAAAACAATGATGAGTGTAAACAAAAGTCGTTCTATTTCAAGTTTAATCGTCATTTGTCCAATTTCGGAAAGCGATGGCGGCAAGAAAGAGGCGTTCTTTGTCGCGCACATGAAGTGGAGGACTTGCGATGCTCCGTCGCCCTTTTCGAGGAGTTGCGATCGGGGTGACAGGGGCCGCATTAAAGCCTAAAGTTATCCCTATGAAGTGCGGAGCCAAAGGCACAATTTTCGGAGGATAAAGATGACCGGCATTCTGGCAATTGATCAGGGCACGACATCGAGTCGCGCCATTTACTTCGACAATGACCTGAAACCACGGGCATCGCACGGTCAGGAATTTTCCCAAATCTACCCCAAGAGCGGTTGGGTCGAGCACGATCCAGAAGAGATTTGGCGATCGGTGGTCCGTTCATGTCAATGCGTTATTGATAAGGTGGGCGAGGTTCCGTCGGCGATTGGTATCACCAACCAACGCGAGACGGTCATTGTCTGGGATCGAGAAACCGGCCGCCCATTGGGCAATGCTATCGTTTGGCAAGACCGGCGCACCGCCGAAGACTGCGCCCGACTCAAGAAAGAAGGATTTGAGGCCACAGTTACAAAGCGGACGGGTTTATTGCTTGACCCCTACTTTTCAGCTTCAAAGCTGGCGTGGATTCTCCAGAACATCGCCGGCGCGACCGAGCGGGCGTCTCGGGGAGAGTTATGTTTTGGAACTGTTGACAGCTATCTGATTTGGCGGTTGAGTCATGGACGGAGCCATGTCACCGATTTAACCAATGCTTGCCGAACCCTTTTGGTCAATATTGACTCCGGGCAATGGGACAACGAATTGCTTAAAAAATTTGGTATTCCGCGCGCCATGCTGCCTGAGATTAAGGACAGCGCCGATCAGTTCGGAGTCACAGACAGTTCAATTTTCGGTAAAGAAATTCCTATTCTTGGAGTGGCCGGTGATCAACAAGCGGCCGCTGTGGGGCAAGCCTGTTTTCAGCCGGGGATGCTCAAGTCAACCTATGGTACCGGTTGTTTTGCTTTACTCAATACAGGGATCGAGCGCTGTGATTCATCGCATCGATTGCTGACCACCGTTGCCTATCGACTCAAGGGGAAAACACATTATGCACTCGAGGGGTCCATCTTTGTCGCGGGGGCTGTTGTTCAGTGGCTAAGAGACGCGCTTGGTCTCATTGAACAGGCTTCTGAAGCGGAACAACTGGCCGTCAATGCCGATCTCGAACAGCAAATATTTATTGTGCCAGCATTTACGGGACTTGGGGCCCCGTATTGGGATGCCCATTGTCGAGGGGCTGTATTTGGTCTGACTCGAAATAGTGGCGTTAAAGAATTGGCTCGAGCCGCACTCGAAAGTGTCGCCTATCAGACGCGTGATTTACTAGAGGCCATGAAGTCAGATCTACCGAATATCGACAAAGCCATTGTGCTGAGGGTTGACGGTGGAATGTCAATTAGCGACTTTACGATGCAGAACGTGTCAAACCAACTCGGTGTGCCCGTTGATCGTCCTAAAATTACCGAAACGACGGCACTCGGTGCCGCTTATCTAGCCGGGCTTCAGTTGGGAATTTACCCCGATCCAATAGATTTTTCCGAACGGTGGAGCCTTGAGAGAAGGTTTGAGCCCCAAACTTCAGCCAAATTAGAGGCGCAAAAGTATGCGGGTTGGAAAGACGCTGTACGGCGAACTTTGACATCATTTGATGATGGCCGCTGAAACAGGGAGGGGAATCGCTCAATGAAACCAATCCTTGTCGTCTTGCTGAATGGCAAAGACTTTATGAGTGGACAATAGCGCGTGTTATCCTTGACACTGATTTTATGATTAAATACCTGCCATAGGCATAATCTCGCTGTGGTGTTGGTAAGGAATTTAAGGTCAAAGATGTTCAGACAAACAAGTCTTGATGGGGCCGCCATTCATGAATGAGCATGTATTTATGCCGTCTCGTTGGATAGATTGGCGACGCTTTTCTATGCCTTTGGTGACCTGTTTCACCTTGATGCTTGGCAGCGGCGGGATGGCGACCGTTTGGCCATGTGGCGGTGACTTTGAGGGTTTTGTTGACGGTCTAAAATCTGAAGCGGCGACCGTGGGCTTTTCCAAAGGAGAAATAGACAGTTTTTTTGCCGCCGTGCGATATGACGAGGATGTGATCCGAAGAGATCGAAGCCAAGGCATTTTCCAAAAATCATTTATCGAATTTTCCAAATTGGTGATGCAGCCTTATCGGATCGATATGGCGGCCAAGTTTGAAAACGAACACCGCGCGATTTTTGACAGAGTAGAACAGCAATATGGTGTGCCAAGAGGGGTATTGCTATCATTGTTAGCGCTTGAGACTGATTTCGGCTTGGTTCAAGGCGATCACAATACTCTGAATGCCCTCGTCACATTGGCGTATGATTGTCGTCGGCCCGAATTGTTTCGCCCCCACATCAACGCGGCATTAAATTTATATCGCCATGGGGATTTTGATCCGTTGATGACGGAGGGCGCATGGGCCGGTGAAATCGGAATGATTCAAATGCTCCCGCTCGATATCGTCCGATATGGCCAAGATGGTGATGGTGATGGCAAGGTTGATCTTCGTCACTCGGTGGCCGACGCTCTGATGACGGCCGGCCGGGTATTACAGAAACATGGATGGCAACCCAACCAGCCTTGGCTCATTGAAGTGAAGGTTCCACCAAGTTTGAACTGGGCCGAGTCGGGACTTGGTTCAAACAAAACCGTTTCGGAATGGCAGAGACTCGGGGTTGAGTTGCGCCAGTCTCGGATACCTTTGCCGACAGACGCCCCTGCCTCGCTTCTTTTGCCACACGGTCGCAAGGGACCGGCCTTTTTTGCTTTGCCCAATTTCCTGATCTACTTTGAATGGAATCGCTCGTTGGTGTACGCCACAACGTCGGCTTTTTTCGCGACTCTTCTGTCGGGAGAGCCCATGTATCTAGATGGCCATGCCGAGCCGCCCCTCAGCGGCGAGGAGGTCATCGAGTTACAAAACAAATTGGTTAAGCGGGGCCACGATGTGGGCAAAATTGACGGGATTGTCGGCAAACTGACCCGCGCCGCTGTAGGAGCTGAACAAATCAAGCATGGTTTGCCCGCCGATCAATGGCCGACCAAAGAACTTCTTAGTCTCTTGGATCATTGATTATCAGCTGAACTTAAAAGATTTTCTATCCGGTTAACGTTCAGAGAGTCCATACCATCAGCACCGTCAAAGTTCGTTTTGTAATCTTGCGGATTTGTTATCCACAAGTAACGCCAATCTTCGAAAATTCCTGAACAAGAATCTCAATGTGATGAGATAAATCAAAAGCCATTGGGGAAGAAGTAGGCGTCTCTCTTCAGAGGGTCGCTTAAGGAAGAGCGTTTGACCGACCAGCCAAAACAGTCATTTCAGGACCCGCTCCATGGCGTACTCATATTGGCGCTCATTGTCAGCGTGGCGCTGTCCATCGTCGGCACGTTTGGGGATGAGTTTCGCTCGGTGACAGGTGCTGCTTCTTTAATCCTGCTCAAACCGCTTGTCCGATTGACCGAGGCCTTTGAAGTTCTGCTAGATGTACCGGTTCTAGGGCCAATGTTCTTTCACCCATCGTTGCATTGTTGCCAATCTTACACCCTTCTGCCGTTGCCTAGTTTTCACTGGCAGGATTGGCTAGAACTGCAATGGCTGGCTGGCCGGACCGCTTTGCTCTTTTTTTCTGTCCCGATGCTGACCGCGGCCTATCTCCTTCGATGGCGAAGACGACCCGATCTCAAATTTCGTATGACTCACAGTTTTGACAGTCTGATTCAGCGGCAAGGACAATCATGGCCGATGAGCCGACTTATCAGGATGTTTGCACCGCTTGATCAGAGAATTCCACCCGCCGAGGCGATCGTTGCGATGAGGGATGAGATAGACATTTCATTAAAGAGCCAACTTCTCCGAGCGGCAAAACCAGCCATCTTGCCACCATCAATGGAAATTGCCCTGCGGCCCGAAACGTGGCTTTTGAGTGAAGGGCTTGGCCATTGGCCTCAGCGGGGGCAAGAGATGGCCTCACCGGGTTATCCATGCGTGTCTATGGGGGCGGTATGCGAGGCGATGGAAGAGCAGATGGGGACTCTTTGGTCAGGGACCTACATCGATCTGAGACCGAGCTTGCGCGCTTTGGCCGCGGCCTTTGCGCTCGGTATGGCTGCGCACGAAAAGGATTGTGAAAAACTGCTGACCAACCTTTCGGGATTGGCAGAATTGTCGCTGCCAAAAGAGAGTCTCGACCAAGTGCTCCTCGCTGACGGAAAACGGCTTAAGCAGATTGATGCCATTCTGAGGGGAACTCTTGGACTGCGATTATTGCGCCAAGCGAGCCATCATGCTTGGCAGCGCACGGCGTTGGCGTCAATGTTGGAATGCGCGCGCGCCGGCATGGGGGTTCTTCCTAGCGCTTGGTTTGTTTGGCTTAAACATCAGGATCGTGCCCTGTGGTATTTGTTGAACGCGCTCGGCAATGATGTGGCGGCCGCAGAAGCGGCGGGACTCTTGGCGCATTTTCGTGCCGAACAGCAGGCGCAACAACCATTGTGGGTGCCAATGGTCGGATTGGGCGCGATGACGTTGGTTAATGATTACCTTGGACTTGACCCTGAATTTGGGACTGAAATTCAAGGGGTGCGGACCGAAAGACAGTCTGTTGGACAAAGACTTCGTGCCGCGGCGGAAACCACCAAGTCATGTTTATGGCACTGATCCCCGCTATGGCGGCCGGTTTTCTATTTCTGTCAAATGGATGGGTAAACGATCATATAGAGACATCACGACGCTCCGCTGTGAGTGTTTTCAGTATGGTTCTGCATCACCATCGCGCTTTGCAATGGGCTCGGGACGCGGGGTTTCCTGTTGGCGTGTTAGCGGTGCCACAATCACCGCCTTTTCGTGATACGCAAGAGTGGAAGAGTCAGATCATTGATGATCAAGGCCGCCATTTATTGGTGACCCACGCGACTGATTTCAACCCAGAAGAGGGGGCACCGTGGCCGTTGCAAAGAGTGCCCTCATACGTTCAAAAGCTTGATGGTCAGCCATCAAATGAATCCGTGGTGACCGTGGCCGGACGTTACACATCTCACAACGACAACAAGAATTGGATTGGTGAGGTTGAGGTTCCATTCTTGGGAGACGGAGTTTCACACCACGCTCCGGCCATCGCGACATGGATGACGCGATGATTGAGATCACTCTTTTGTTATTGGCGGTCGGAATCTGCGCGCTTTGTTGCGGTCTCGGAGAGATGGGTTTGCGGCGTTTAGACAGAGATGCCGAATTCCCGAGAAAGGAGGCATGGGCCATCGGACTCCCCTCTGCCATTATTGGATTACATGTCTCGCACCTATCGTTCAGTGAAAAGATAAATGTCGGATGGGCTATGAGCGTTGGAATATTCTTTACTTTACTCGCTATAGCGGCTCTCATCGATGCCAAAACCACATGGGCTCCCACAGAGATTATTTTGCCGACGTGCCTCCTCGCCCCTTTATCCATGTCCCATCAAGGAATTCCTGAAATCACATCTGACATTTTGATAGGGAGCACACTCTTTGCCGTCATATGGGGGTTGTGGTTCCTTCAAGACGGGTTTGGTGCTCGGGTATTGCCGCCCGCCGACTCGGCGGCCCTTCTTCTGCCTTGGATATCGCTCGCGACTTGGAAATTTGTGGCTTTGAATTATGTGCTTTTGGCCGCTTGTCTTTCTTGCGTCGCATTGGCATCTCTATCGTGGCTAAAGACGAAGGTTGATTGGACAAAGGAAAAATTTCCCTTGCTAGCGATCGCCTTTCCGGTCCTCTTGATTTGTCTTTTGGCAGAAAAAATTTGACCGCCCGCACCAGACAGCGTCAAGCCGAGCGGGGCACGACATTGTTGGAAACGGCTTTAGCGGCCGCTCTAATGGGGTCATTGCTGGTGTTCATCAATGCCATCGTCAACGAGGAGATGGCCCGTCAGCGCGATCAATCGTTGGGCCAGCAACTTCACTTGATGACAAAATTTGCCCACCGCTATCTGAAAAACGAATTTCTCCAAGTGCAAAATCAATTGGCGTCGCTCTCGACCACCGACGCCATCGCAGAAATTTCAATGAAAACCCTTATTGATGAAGGCTATCTCCCATCATCCTTTGGGCAAAACGGAAAATATATGAATAGCGAGAATCAGACCTTCGCCATTCTTGTGCGAGGGGTTAGCCGACTAGATAAAGAATATCCGCAACAAACGCTTAAAGTGGCCGCTATTGACGCCGATGATGATGACAAGGTGGACTCGAAATTTGTCGATGGCGATACCACCAATGATGAAATGGATATTGAAGCCTTGCTTGTGACATCGGGCGGCAAGCCACTTGACCCGCAACATGGCCATCCCGCCGTCTTGGCCGCAGACCTTGCCACCGCCGGTTATGTCCAAACGGCTGGAATCGCCAAGGGACCATTTGGCAACTGGTCAATGGATATTTCGGCTTTTGCCTCGCTAGATGGCTACCCGAAAGTGGGACGGTTTGTCTCTTTGCTGGCCTTGTCAGGATTTGGCGTTCTTGATTTTTGGGATAAGACGACCAACAATGGAAACAATACCTTGAGAGATAATCTATTTGAACGCTGTCCAAGCTTCACCGGACAGCCGCTTGCCGAATGTATCGCCAACAACGATGTGTATACGAATTTGCGATTCCGAGCCATTGACAGCGATGATGATGGCAAAGACGACCGATTTCCTGAAATATCTGGTCTGCTCAAGATGGCCTGTGCGAGTACCAACACTGAACTCGCCGTCTCGGGCACTCTCCTGATTGATTGCACACAGATAAAGTTGCGTGGCCGCACCACCATTGATGGTGATGTCACGGTGGCTGGGGATGCTGACTTTTCTGGCCAACTACAGATCACAAGTAAAGTTTCGGCGGAGCGATTTGTTGCCTCTGCTATTGGCAATCAAGATTTGACAAAGGGTGTTTATGAGGGACAGATTATGGCGATGAACGGCACGCGAGAAATCGACAAGCCGGTCTGCCAAAAGAGTGACGAAGCCATGATCTTGGTGGCTCCCGCGGCCTATGCGAGTCCAGATGGCAGTCCAATAGTGGGCATTAAAGCCTTCGCGGCCAATAAAGTTGGCGATCCCAAAAAATGGATGATTACGATGCAGGCGGCGCTCGACAGAGACAGCAATGTTGATGGGGAGGTGGATGTGGTGAATCTTGCGTCCGCCGACGACCATGTGCTAGCTTTGACTCGATGCCGATGAGTTTGCGCCACATATCTCACCAGATTGGTGTTAAAGCGTTGGATTTCCATTGACGACATCAAGTCAAAGCGAATAGGAGGCAAAGCCCCATGAGGCTGGCAAAACACCGAATTGACAACGATGTGATGCGCTCAGATCGGTCAATGAGCCTGACAGAGGTCACTTAAATTTGACCCGTTTGCGTGCCCCATCACAAAGGGGTTGAAACCGCTCATGCGGCAATTCTTTTGGCATTTGATGGCGGGCGGCTTGCGACAAAATGTTCGGTCATCCCCGCTCATGGTGGAAGGCCTATTAGGCGGCTAATTTTTCGGCTTCTTCAAGGTCTACAGAGACGAGCTTGCTGACGCCCTTTTCTTGCATAGTGACACCAAATAATCGGTCCATTTGTGACATGGTGATGGGGTTATGGGTCACGACAAGGAAACGAGTGTCGGTGCGGCGAACGATACTCGTCATCAAACGGCAAAAATTCATGACATTGGCGTCATCAAGAGGCGCATCCACTTCATCAAGGACACAAATCGGAGCGGGGTTGGACAAGAAAAATGCAAAGATTAAGGCGATGGCGGTCAAGGTTTGCTCGCCGCCTGAAAGGAGAGAGAGGGTTGAAAATCTTTTGCCAGGTGGATGACAAAGAATCTCGAGCCCCGTCGCAAGAGGGTCATCGCCTTCCACGAGTTCTAATCGCGCTTTACCCCCACCAAATAGTTCAACAAACAGTTCTTGAAAATGAGCATTGACCGTATTAAACGCCGTCAATAGTCTTTCACTTCCCTCCCGATTGAGATTGGCAATCGTTCGCCGCAGGCGCGCCACAGCGGCGGCAAGGTCAGCTCTCTCTTGGTCAAGCGATGTCATTTCACTTTCAAGTTCAGCCACATCTTTTTCGGCCATTAGGTTAACGGCCCCGAGGCTATCGCGGCGTCTCTTTAGACGTTCAACCTCAATTTCTTGCGTTTCAGCTTCAGGCAGTTCATCGAAATTAAGGGTCAAACTCTCGGCAAGTTGTGTCGGTTGGCAGTTCATTTTTTCACGAATTGAAGCCAACGCTTGGTTAAGCTTTTCGGCTGAATGGACAGAATCGGCATCAGCGCGGCCCTTAAGTTCAAGTGAATGCGCCAATTGTCGCTCAATCTCAAGCGCTGTCTTGGTCGCTTCTCGGGCCTCGTTTTCTGATTGATGAAGGCGTATGGCGGCGGCTTTTCGACGTTCCTCGGCCGTTTCAATTTCTGACAATAAAGAGGATTGCCGCCCGACTAATTTTTCGGGTAGGGCTTCAATTTCGGGACGTTCGCCTTGCCGCTCCTTGAGCCTGTAAGACAGTTCTTCAATCCGCCTTTGAGCTTTGTCTTGTCGTTCTTTCCACGTCTTAATTTTGCGGGGAGCTTCTTCGAGTCTTGAAAAGCGCTCGGTGTGCTCACGCTCTAATGCTAATTTTTGTGAACGCAACTCCAACATATGGTCACGAGCTTTTGCCACAGAATCCAAGAGACCATTAGCAATCACTTGGCTGTCGGTGTGATTCTCCAATTTCTGAATTCGTTTCTCGGAATCTGATAAAGCCTTCATCGCGCTTTGGGTGTCTTGCAATGCCCGTTGTCGGTCCTCGCGCAAGGAATGAAGTGCCTTTTCTGCCATGTTGGCATTCGCTTCGGCTGAAGAAAGCTGTCGACTTGCGCTGACCAGACTCTCGTCGGCCCGGCGACGGGTTGTTCTAGCCTCATGACCTGCGGTATCACGTTTCTGGAATTCCGCCGTGAGGGATTCATGGTTTTGGCGGCAGGCGTCGGACTCCCCAATGGCGAATTGAATTTGTGATTGAAGGTCTTGCAAACGGTTCATTTGGCGCAACCGCAATGCGGCACTGTTGGACGCATCTTGACCCGACGTCGCAAATCCGTCCCAGCGGACCAAGTCACCATCAATTGAGACAATTCGTTGCCCGGGTTGCAGTGAGTCTCTAACTTGGGTCAATTGGTCTTTATCGGACACGAGGCCAATTTGGCTGAGCCGACGATGTAAGAAATCCGGTGCGTCGACGTGGTCAATCAGAGGTTCGGTGTTTTGAGGTAGGGATGGAGCCTCATCAAAGGGTTCAATATCGCGCCAGCCGGTTTGCTGAATCTCTTCCTTCATGGGGGCTGGTGCAAAAATGTCGTCGCCAATCGCTGCCCCGAATGCGGCCTCATACCCATCTTCGACGCGCACGAGTTGAAGCAATGAAGTGATGTCGCTGGTCTCATCCTCTCGCACAAGTTTTTGGAGTTCGTCCTGTTCGGATCGCAAAGCCACCAGCCGGCTTTCCTTTTCGGCTAGAATATGACGTATCTCGGTGAGTTTGATCAAAGACTCGGATCGTTCTTTCTCACATTCAGTGAGTTGGCTTTCGGCCGCGAACGTCGCCTCTTCAGCTCGGGAATGATGTCCTTCGGCGCTCTTGACATCAATGACGGCGCGCGCAAGGCTTGCTTCGGCGTCGGTGACAGAAGCCGTGATGGTGCGCTGACGCTGTTCGCACTGAAGGAGAAATCCTCTCGCTTTGCTGAGTTCAGATGAGGCGTTTTCGTGGACGGACTTCATCTCCGCGACTCGTCTATTCGCTGAGTCCAGTTCTTTTTCTAAAGCCGCTAGACCTTCGGTTGCTTCATCAAGTCGTGCTGAAATTTTCTTGTGTTCGCCGTCGAAAGTTGAACATTCCTCTCTGAGAATTTTTTCTGAATGGATGAGTTCATTGATATGGGCCGCCGCGTCATTCAGCAGTTCCTGCTCGCGTCGGATGCCCGAAGACAGTTCATCAATTTGTTGCCGCAAACGGCTTAAAGCTTGCCGTGCATTATTCTCTTGAGACTCGTTGAGTTCGGCTTCGGCGCGCATTCTTTGGACAGCGGCTTCGCACGATGACGATTGTGCGCGGAGAGGGGCCAGTCTTTCATGCAGGGCCTCCTTCTTGCGACTCGCTTCAAGGGCGGCCTTTTGGAGCCGAGCGGTTTCTGCCATCTGTCGGGTTTTGCGTTCTTCAGCAGCGGCCGCATTGCCATCAGCTTCACGCCAAATGACCAGCAATAATTTGGCCTCCGCATCGCGCAATCTTTCTCCGAGTTTACGGTATTGCTGTGCTTGTTTGGCTTGCCGATTGAGAGCGACTATCTGCCTATTTAACTGTTCAATGATATCACTAACCCTTGATAAGTTCTGCGTCGTTTGGGTTAATTTGAGTTCAGCTTCATGGCGACGTCGATGCAGGCCCCCGACACCGGCGGCGTCTTCCAAAATACCTTTGCGACCGGCCGGCTTTGAATTGATGATTTCGTTAGTTTGGCCTTGACTCACCAGTGCCGAGGAACGGGAGCCGGTGGCAGAGTCGGCGAATAGCAATTGGAGATCCCGCCATCGCACATCACGACCATTGGCGACAAAGGTTGACCCCTTATCGCGTTCAATTCGGCGCGCGATAACAAGGTCGTCATGGGTATTGAAATTTGCAGGGGCCGAACGGGTTCGGTTATCAATGACCAACTGGACTTCGGCAAAGGGATGAGCCGGCCGGGTGGCGGAACCTGAGAAGATCACATCTTCCATCGATGCGCCCCCGCGCACGGCGGTGGGGCTTCTCTCCCCCATAACCCAACTGATGGCCTCCACAAGATTAGACTTGCCACAGCCGTTCGGGCCGACGATTCCGCTCAATCCATCTTTGATTGGCAATTCGACTGGATCGGCAAATCCCTTAAACCCATTGATTTTTATTTTTTGAAATTTCAACGGTTCATGCTCGAAAGGTTCTTACCAAAAAAGCCTCATATTACAATGCGCATTTATCATTATACCGACACTATCTATACAGTTTCAAGCGAATTTTTCTATATATTGGCTTTCATCCGATACTTTGTGTATTCACTTTCGGCAAATCTCCTATATAGTCAAAAAAGTCAGAGAACCCCCTATTTTGTAAATTTGTGTCAAATAGACGGGTAGGGACATCGCCTCATTGAATGATGCGAGAGGGGTTTGATCTTAACCTTACGGAGCGACTTGCAATCGGCCTTCCACTTTAGGCGAGATTTCTTGCCTCGTCTTGATATAGTCAAACACCTGAAGTGTCATCAGCACTGCGGCGTTTTCATCGACAATTCGGGGCTTGTTGACTAGCATATCATAACCGTCTCCACCATTGGCGATAAAATCATTTGTGGCGAAACTGTAAGTCTTGTCGAGATCAATCGGTTGGCCATCAATGCTCACGTCAATGACCCGTTGTCCGGACGTGAGAGTTGGATCAAACTTTACCCGAGCACCGGAGATTTGTAGGAAGCGGCCGGACCCTTTCTCAATCTCACTCAACCCGTTTTCAAGAACATCGACGAAGTCTTGGCCGCTAATTTCAAGGACGACAGTGCTGTTTCCAAAAGGAAGTTCGCTCACAATGTCGCGTCGTGTCAGGACGGTACCCGGTTCATATTGGCGAGCGGCGCGGATGCCACCGCCATTGGTGGCGGCTAAATCTGCCTCTGTCGCTTCACGGAGGGCATCAGAAACCAAGTTTCCGAATGCCGCTTCCCGGCCTCGCACGGTCGCACGTCGTGTATCCATCGCCGTCTTGGTGATACCAAGTGCCACATTCAATTCTTCTTCCAAGCGAGCTTCGTAACGGTTGACGAGCGTCTCAATGGTGGGATCGGGTTCGAATTTGGCGGAGTCGACAATGCGATATTCGGCGCTCCACTCGACCATTGATGAATTATTTTCCTCAATCCGATCCATCGTGAGATCAACGATTGTGACATATTCGGCTTGTTCGCCTGACTCGGCAAACAAGACATCACCATTGAATTCGGCCTTGAGTACATGGTCATCACCACTCAAAACCATATCGACAAGACCACTTGAGAGTAGTCTCGCATCCTCTTCAACATCGGTATGCGCCAAAGCAATGACCAGATCGGCGCTATTCTCGTCACGAAGATTTTTGGCTTCTCTCTTCGCCGCCTCGACAACATCATCAAAACGGATGTTACCTGGACTTGACTTGATGGTCGTTCCAACAGTTGTTAATCCCATGATTCCAACCTTGAAGGTGCCCACATCTACAATGATGGATGGAAGCACTCCTTGAATGACTTTGCCTTGGGGATTGATATTGTTGGCACCCAAAATGGGAAATTGGGCTTCGCGGATTCTTTGCCTCGCGACATCAGGGCCAAAGTCATACTCGTGATTGCCCATCACCATCGCCGTCAGATTCAGTTGGTTCAACAAGTCAATCATGTGGGCCCCTTCATCGAGCCCCGACATTAATGACGGGGAAATCGTATCGCCCCCGAATGTCACCAGAACATGTTGGTGATTGGCGCGTTCATTTTTGATCAGCGAAGCGAGGCGAGCCACACCGCCACGCCCCTCTTTTTCACTCATTCGATCAAGATCATTAAAATGCACGATCGTGACAGATTCCGAAGCGAAGGGGGATGTGCTCATAGTGAGAATGAGGGCGAGGGTCATGCCTATCATCGCGGGCATCCTCGTGGTGCAAAATTTCATGGCGGTCGTCCTTTCGTTAAAGACAATACGGGTCTAGAGGAGAGATTGGTTTCAAAATTTGAATGATAGGTAACGCAAGTGTGAATATTTGCTGACAACGGATCCTAAATCTTGTTTGCGGCCGCATGAATAGTCGCCGCTGGATTCAGGCCTTTTCTGCTATGATAGAGCGTCGAGGTCAAAAACGATCTGAATAAAGTGTCGGATAAACCTTTTGAAAGCTGGTGATCAATTGACAAAATAGTCGTGATTGACTATCACCGAAATCGAATTTGACATGTAAATTCTTTTTCCCGTGATCCTGAAGGTAATGAGTTGGGGGAAGGGCCGTACGGGAGCAGAGAGTTACATTGATGAGAAAAGCCTCAATCAGGACATCAAGAACTTCATTAGTGACACCTGTGCTGGTCGCTGGCTGTGCAATTATTCTTGTCAGTTTTGCCATCCGTGCCAGTTTTGGTGTGTTTCAAATTCCTATCGCTGATGAGTTTGGTTGGGCCCGTACAGAGTTTTCATTGGCCATCGCCATTCAAAACTTGGCTTGGGGCCTTGGTCAACCCTTGTTCGGAGCATTTGCAGAACGCATCGGAGATCGCGTCGCTATCATTGTCGGGGCATTGGTCTACGCCGCAGGTCTGATTTTGTCGAGTTTTGCCACCACGCCTGAAGCCCACCAATTTCTAGAATTTCTTGTGGGCATGGGAGTCGCCGGGACAGGCTTTGGTGTTATTCTTGCTATTGTTGGGCGTGCCAGTTCAGACGAAAATCGCTCAATTTCTTTGGGGATTGCAACGGCGGCGGGTTCGGGTGGGCAGATTTTTGGTGCACCGGTCGCTGAATGGATGATGGTTTATATGTCATGGCAATCTGTATTCCTGATCTTTGCAGGAGCGATTATCGTGGTGCTGGCCGTTCTTCCAATGATGCGCGCGCCAGCGCCATTATCTCGTCAACAGCTTGAGGAGAGTATGGGCAAAATCCTGCTCCGTGCCTTCCGAGATCCGTCGTTCAGTTTGTTGTTTGCGGGCTTTTTTTCATGTGGATACCAACTGGCCTTTATCACGGCTCATTTTCCAGCCTTTGTCACCGAGATGTGCGGTGCCATATCTCCCGCGGGATTTCTCCATTCTGTGGGGGTGACAAACACATCGGCACTTGGTGCGTTGGCTATCTCGGTCATTGGTCTGGCCAATATTGTTGGCACGGTGCTGGCCGGTTGGTTAGGGAAATATTACGCAAAAAAATACCTACTGGCTTTAATTTACACAGGGCGAACCATCGCTGCCGGTGTTTTTATCCTCCTTCCCATCACCCCCGCTTCCGTCATTATATTCTCCGTGGCCATGGGCGCGTTATGGCTCGCGACCATCCCACTGACCAGCGGTTTGGTGGCCCATATATATGGTCTGCGCTACATGGGAACGCTTTACGGAATTATCTTTTTATCGCATCAATTGGGAGGATTTGCCGGAGTTTGGCTCGGCGGCTTGCTCTACGACCGTTACGGAAATTACGATTTGGTCTGGTGGATTGGTGTAGGCGTGGGGGCTTTTTCGGCGATTGTCCATTTACCCATTAAAGAACGACCGATGGCGGACGTCTCACCAGCATAAATTTTTGCCATAGCCATGAATGGAGTGAGATGAGTTGCATGGTCGCTCCAACACGATCTCGTCGCATTTATTATAAATTTCGAAATGGATTTACACCAGAGAGATTTTATTGCGAGGGTTAGGACTCAATCAAGAATCTTGTTGGGACGCACAAGAGTTTTTGCTTGAACTTGGTGAAGGGCGTCAAATTCTTACGATTTTTGCCCCTTCTTTCCTGACACATGAATTGGAGAAGCCGTCTCGTCAAGGGGCCACCGGGGGCGCGCCTTGAGATCAAATGGATCACATCGGCCGGGGCCAAAGAGTTCCAAACCGGCCCAAGCGATCATGGCCGCGTTATCGGTGCAATATTTGGCTGGAGGGGCGACAAACTCAACGCCATACTTGGCACTCAACTCTTGCAGATTCTCGCGAATGGCTCGGTTCGCCGCAACGCCACCACAAACAACAAAAGTAGAGGCCCGTTCACCAAGCCGTTGGTGGTATTCTTCAAGCGCGATGCCTGATTTTTCAACAAAAATGTCGACAATGGCTTGTTGAAATGACGCGGCTAAATCATTGCGATCGGGATCGGGTAATTCGTGCTTTTTGACCAATTGTTGGCGCGTCCGAAGCAAAGCGGTTTTGAGTCCAGAAAAGGACATATAGCAACCCATTCGGCCCGATAACGGACGCGGCAACTCAAAACGATGCGGATCACCAGACTGAGCCATCGCCTCAATTGCTGGCCCGCCTGGCTGGGGCAATCCGAGCAGGCGAGCGGATTTGTCAAAAGCCTCTCCCGGCGCGTCGTCAATGGTGGCACCAAGGCGAGTGAAAGTGGTGGGCGATTGTACCAACAAGAATTGACAATGCCCGCCAGATGCCAGCAAGGCTAGGTAAGGAAAATCGACTCCATGTGTCATTCGTGCCGTTAGCGCGTGTCCAGCAAGATGGTTAATCCCGAGAAAGGGTTTTCCTGAACCTGCGGCCAAGCCTTTGGCGAACGCCACACCGGCCATCAGTCCTCCAATCAATCCAGGCCCTGAAGTGACAGCAATTAAGTCGACTTGACGCAATTCGAGAGAGGCTTTTTTGAGGGCGCGTTTTGTGCATAAGTCCAGACGAGTGGCATGGGCTCGTGCGGCGATTTCGGGAACGACGCCACCATATTCATGGTGCAGATCGTTTTGCCGAAATGTGATTAGCGATAGGATATCGACGTCTCTATCAGCTCTCTGCGTCACCACGGCGACTGATGTGTCGTCGCAGCTGCTTTCGATACCTAGTGAAATCAGTGATGATGACATCGTTCTTGAAGTGGTTGGGGTTGACGTTTACCAATAAATTACAGGAATCGAAGTGAATAATGTATGACTCAAGTCCCAATTATCATAACGCGGAATTTAAAGGCGGGTCAACGGACAGCTATTGAGCTGCGATCGTTAGGTCTCTCGCGGCACCGGATGATTCTGTCGCCGTTAGTGGAAATCAGATTTATCACGCCTAAACTTAATTTAGGTCGCTTCCGCTCGGCTATCTTTACTTCCCAAAATGCGGCTAGGGCTGCATCTCCACCGCCCGCGGGAATGTTGGCATGGTGCATTGGTGAAAAGACGGCAGACATCGCACGAAAAAAAGGATTTATGGTTATCACGGCGAAGGGTAATGCCGAGTCGCTCATCTCGCTGTTGAAAGAATCGCCCCTCAAGCATCCGATGGTTTGGTTGAGGGGCCGACATACCGCTGTCGATATCCAAAGGCGTCTATTTGAAACCGGCATTCAAATACAGTCGGAAATCGTCTACGAACAGCAAGCCCTATGTTTATCAGAAGCCGCATTGGAGAATCTTCAGGTTCAACCCTGTATTTTACCTGTTTTTTCTCCAAAAACCGCGGCCATATTGAGTCGCGAAGCGGAAGGTCTTGTCAACCCGGGTCACCTCGTTTGCTGTCTTGGTTATCGCACGGCTGAGGCCTGCCGACTGTCATGGCAAAAAGAAGTGGCCGATGACGCTGAAAGTCTTATCCAAATGACAGTCAACAGATCCCTGCAGTCTGAGAGATTTTTGCATTGGCGTGCCGACATTGACTCGAGTCATGTCATCAAGACATAATTCTAGGTGAACATTCATTCGAGTCTATTTTGTCAATCAAACGCAATAACTCCAGCAAAAGAATGACCTAAACAGCAATGATTTTGTTGTTATACGAATTAAATTCACCCCTTATTCTAAATCCATTACCTTTCCTCATTGACATTTAGTGAATTGTCATAAATAGCCTTACTCCGATCATTTGATCGTTTTTAATTCGGTTGACCTTGAGTGGTGTTCTTTACGTGGTTTGTTAACCTCAATTGAGCAGCAGGCGTTGGCTGTTAAAGAGTAAAGGAAAAGTTTAGTTGCCATCGCTCCATAAACCCCATGATACCCTGTTTCAATTGCTAATCGTAAATCCTGAACGGGCCGCTGTGTTGATCAAAAGCAGTCTTCCAGAAATTATCGCCAAGGACTTTGACTTTGATCAGAAACCCATTCATATGGATGGAACACTGTTCAGTGGCATAGGCCGCGTGAAGCACGCTGATGCTGTCTTCCAGCTGAGACCAAAATTTGACTCCGATGAGAGTGTCTTTTTCATTCTTGAGCACAAGTCGAGACCTGAGCCGTATACCAGAAACCAAGTTTCACTTTATGCGGCGCTGATCTGTGTAAAGGAACTGGAAAATCAAATGGTTGAGAAAACGGACCAAGGTCGGCTTGCACTTCCTCCCATAATTCGTTTCGTTTTCTACCACGGCCTTGAGCGATGGAAGAGTTCTCCCGACCTCAAAAGTCATGGCTCATTTCCCAAATGGTACGAGACAGCTATACCATCTCTGGGTCTGGATGTGTTTATCGATATTTGCCGCATCAATCCAAAAAACTTTCCAAATGATCCGGTTTTAAGGAGCGTGTTTCTGGCGTTTGCCCGCGCTTTTTCGGTTGAAAGAGTAAACGACAGTGAGCTGGATATTATGACCAAATCAATTGACGAAACTCGCTTAGGAGTTTATTTGCTAGTCTATATCGGCGGCCTCAAGGGCGTAACGAGAGACCGAATTAGGGCATCGATGAATAGGAACGGCGTCAGTAAGGCAAAAAAGGAGAAAATCGTGACAAACGCAGACAATTGGTGGCAAGAAATTAGGGAGGAGAGTGAAGCTAAGGGTAAAGCCGAGGGTAAAGCTGAGGGTAAAGTTGAGGCTGAACTAAAGACGAAAGGCGAAATTCTCACGCTAGTATTAACGCGGCGATTTGGTGATCTTTCTGAGGATATTCGGCGTCGAATTGACGGTGCACAAACCCCGCAATTGGATCGTTGGATTGACTCTATGATTGGTGCCCCTAGTTTGAGCGATGTTTTTGAGATGGGTTCAGAACGACGCCATTGATTGATTTTGACTTGGGTTCGGCAGAGTTGCGCTTAACTGGATAAGAACAGTTTCCTGCGTGTTGATAACGTACGAGATGGAGAAAATCGTGACAAACGCAGACAATTGGTGGCAAGAAATTAGGGAGGAGAGTGAAGCTAAGGGTAAAGCTGAGGGTAAAGCTGAGGCTGAACTAAAGACGAAAGGCGAAATTCTCACGCTAGTATTAACGCGGCGATTTGGTGATCTTTCTGAGGATACTCGGCGTCGAATTGATAGTGCAGAAACCCCGCAATTGGATATTTGGATTGACTCTATGATTGACGCGGCAAGTTTGAGCGATGTTTTTGAGAGTGCTTCCGGTCGTTGACACTTTGGTGCTCTAGCAAATGTTCTTTGGTTTCTTGACGATCCTCACTATCGGTGAATAATGATCTCAATCGCTGGACCCTAACCTCACAATGGTTGTCAAATAGGTAGCTTAGATGGGATTTGAGTCTCCAGTCTCAATTTGAAAAGAGTGCTAGGGCAGCGAGGCGACTGGGTTGAAGTCTGGGCGTTGCTGATAGTTCATTTGGTCTTTGATAGTATCGATGCGCGTGGACATTGTGTTCGAGTGGAAACTGATCCTTGGAGTGGAATTTAGGGAGGCAACTGAAATTAGAACAAGGGGGGTGGAGTTTGAATCGTCGCTCGGGCATATCACGTCACCCGGACACGGATTCTACTGAGCGTTGTCAGAAATCTGTAGCAAGTCGAGAGGACACATTTCTCTATGGCCGATAAACGCAGTCATACAAAAAATACAGATCCTTCGGAGGCGGCAAAGACCGCAAGCAATGAGAAGGGAAAAGACAAATCTTCTGCAAAAGGCAAAAGAAGGTCTCCTAGCGTCTCAAAGGCAGCCAAAGATAACGTCGCTCATTCACCAAAATCATCAACTGAAAAAAGTTTGGCGCTGAACAAACGAGGTCCTTGGTTGTTTTTTGTACTAAAATCGGCGCTATTTGGCGTGACCGCGGCGTTAGTGGGAGTATCGACGGCTCTACTCATCTGGCATTATCAAGAAGTGCTTCCGTTCAATGACTCGCGTTCAAATCAATTGAGTGCGCTGAAGGATGAGGTTCAAACTCTGGTCGAAAGCGAGGGACAGAGGTCTCTATTAAGCGATGACATGGGGAAACTCCGGCGGCAAATCGGAGAACTGATAGCACAAGATGATTCCCTAAAGGTCGAAGCCCAAGACATAAGAGACCAACTGGGATTGATGGAGATGACACTTGCTGATTTTCAAGCTCGGGATGCGAGCTCGGCCCTCAATAATGATCAACTAGAATCTATAATTCGACGAATTGACGCTTTGGAACAAGCGAACATGAACAATAATTCGGGTATCAGAGTGGGTACTGATGGCTCACCGATGCAAGGATTTTCGACGGGAGGTGACTCTCAAACAGAATCAAAGACACGCCAACAGCCGCCGATGGCCACAAGGTCTGAACTTTTATCGCTTGAAAAACGATTGGCAGAATTTGAAAAATTGGATGGAGAGAGATTGTCGGCCTTTGAAGCGAAGGTTGAAGAGTTAATTTCTTCAACCGAATTACCGCAGATGAGAGTTTTGGGATGGGTCGGCGTTCGCTCGGCCGCCGAGATTGGCGCGCCTTATTCGGCGTTGATCAAAGAGATCAATGGGCCGATGGAAGATGTGCCAGAGATTGTGTTTCGCTTTGCAGATAGCGGTATCGTGACACTGGAAGACTTGCGCTTGAAATTTGTTGGTGCGTCGAGACAGACTCTGAAAATACTGACGACGGGGTCAAGGTCAGAAGGATGGGTGGCTTCTCTGAGTGGTCTGTTTAGAGTCAGGCATTTGTCTCCACGGGAGGGCCAAGATGCGGCCGCTATCCTCTCTAGAAGTGAGGAGGCATTGCGAAGGAAGGATTTAAAGGGCGCGCTAAGAGAGTTGACAATGCTACCAGAAAGCGGACAGGAGGCGATGGCCGACTGGGTGAATCAAGCAGAAACGCGCCTTGCGGTGCTGGCAGCTTTGGATGCGATGCTGATGGCTGCAGAGGAAGATGAGAGTTAGCCTTTCATGGCTTGGTCATTCATAAAAATTGTACTCTTTGTCGTTGTTGTCGTGGCTCTGACTTTGCTGTTCTCGATCATTGCCGACTCGGGTTCAGATGTCCGATTAACGATCGCTGATGAGGAAATTTCGACCTCTTCTTATACCTTTGCCATTCTCGCCCTTCTTCTGTTTCCCGCATTCTGGTTATTGTTTTTTATACTGGGTTTGGTGCGCGCAACTGCAAGTTTTTTGGCCGGCGATGAAACGGCACTGACTAGATATTTCAACCGTGATCGTGAACGACGAGGCTTTGAGGCCTTGGCCGACGGGTTATTGGCACTCTCGTCGGGTGAATCCAAACTGGCTTTAACGAAAGTGGCACGGGCCGAAAACCTGCTTGATCGGCCAGAAATTACCACTGTTGTGTTCGCTCAGGCGGCCGAAAAATCTGGTGACAAAGGAAAGGCGATTGAGGTCTACAAACGCATGCTTGATGACGAAAGAACGCGATTTTCTGGCGTCATTGGCTTGCTCAAACACCGGTTGGAGGAAGGCGATTCTAAAACGGCTCTAAAGTTAGCCGAGAAAGCGTTTATTCTGAACCCTCAACATGACGAGTTGCAGAATACTTTACTGCAACTACAGTCAAGGGAAGAAGATTGGGAAGGGGCACGGCGGACGTTGGAGACGAGACTCAAACACCGGCATATCACCCGTGATGTCTATCGACGACGCAATGCCATCCTAGCATTTGCGTCGGCAAAGAAACGGATTGTGCAAGGTGATACAGACGAGGGTGAGAAAGAAGCTTTAGCCGCCAATAAGGCCTGTCCGGGCCTCATTCCCGCCGCAGTTCTTGCGGCCAATGTGAAATCAAATTCTGGCCAGGAGAAAGCGGCTGAGAAGATTTTAGAAAAAGCTTGGACTCTCCAACCCCATCCTGACCTTGCGGCCGCTTTTGCGGCATTGAAGCCAGATGAATCGCCCACTGAGCGCAAGCGGCGGTTCAATAAACTGGTTGCCAAACGCAGCGATCATCCAGAAA
The DNA here is from genome assembly GCA_022824005.1 of Paracoccaceae bacterium. GTDB lineage: Bacteria > Pseudomonadota > Alphaproteobacteria > Rhodobacterales > Rhodobacteraceae > JAPOXR01. Next base: position 1,138 of record JAJEBG010000044.1, on the reverse strand, counting down.
CTAGAATGCTCATGGCAGAATTGTCAATCGCCGAACAAGATTATGCGACGGCTCGCCGTGAGGTTGGAGCCCTGCCCATCAAATATCCAACGGTAAGATCCCTTGCCATTATTGCCGCCATTGAGCGCGGCGAAGGTTCAAGCGATGCAGTGGTGCGCGGATATTTGACCAAAGCGGTTTCTGCATCTCGCGGACCTCATTGGAGTTGCAATATTTGTCATGCCCGGCACACCGACTGGATTCCAGTCTGCAGCCATTGCGATGGTTTTGACACGCTAGAATGGGTTGAGACAAGTGAAAAGACGGTATTGCCCGACAACCAGGAAGGCCTGTTGACATTACTGACGGTTGATTTCAGTCCTGTTCAGGACAATTATCACAACAATAACAAAGAAAACTCTCATCAAAAATGACCGTGGTCATGAGCATGATTGAGGGGTTAGAAATATCGCCAATCAGAGAATCGATTGATCTCTTTTGTGATTGCCCTTCCCCGTCGAAGGGATTGAATTGACCCGTCGTCGGCCCGAATCTGTTCATGGCTTCCGGCATCTTTTGGCTGCCTTTTCCTATTCGTTATCTGGGGGGCGAAGATTATGGCAAGGAACAGCATTCCGCCTTGAGTTAATCCTCTCAATCTTGATTATCGCGGTCCATCTTCTACTTGACAATGAGAGACTCTATTTGGTGGTTGCCTGCCTGCTGATCTTAGTCACGCTGGCAATTGAAGCTCTAAACACAGCTGTTGAGGTGATCGTTGACCATATCTCACCCGACTATTCCAAGATGGCAAAGGAAGCGAAAGATCTTGGTTCTTTCGCCGTCTTTTGTTTGTTACTCGGGAATGGATTATTTTTGCTTTATGCCATCATTAAGGCCTTCACGACTCCTTGAACGATCAATCTATCTTGCTCTGGATTGACACAACGCGTTGCAACAGTCTTTCAATGGTTTTGTTTTCATTCGGAGTCAATTATTGACGATAATCGTGGCCGGTGTAGCTCAGGCGGTAGAGCGCGTCATTCGTAATGACAAGGTCAGGGGTTCGAGTCCCTTCACCGGCACCATCTTGTTTTCTAGCCTCGATTCCCAACCGCCGCAATTGATGTGAATCCGCTGGCGGCTGCGGGCCGCCGGC
>JAJEBG010000013.1 GCA_022824005.1 Paracoccaceae bacterium | reverse complement strand
TTCGAGGCTATCGCGCGCTGGTGATCGCGACGCCTCGGCGAAGCGGCGCCATCTCTCCGGCGCCTGCCGGAGCGGGCGCCCTTCCCGATGCGCCTCCAGACCGCTGCCGCTGGTCCGGCTCGCGGCGGAGGGTGGTGCCGTCTTTCCCGAGGATGACGGCCTCCCGCTGGTCCGCGAGGTGCGACTATTGAGGATGTCTGGCTCGGTGCCTGGGTCCCTCGGCGAGGGGGGGGCACGGGGGACGAAGGAGACACCGAACTTCTGCTGGCGCTAGAAAACGAGGCGGAAGGGCTCACGCAGCGCGAGATCGCGGTGCGGCTCTGGGGCCGGAGTCGTCAACGCGCGCTGAAACGCGCTATAACAGCCCCCAATGCACAGGGGTCATATATCGACGACAACCGTGTGTCGGTCTCGGTTGTAACGAGCCCACGAATCAGGAATCAAACTTGAAAGGGGCTTCTTGATTATGACATCACTCAATTCGTCAGAGGACACAATGGCGGGAAGCGGCTATTTAAGACCATAGGATAAGGTCTGGTTGCCAGCGTGATCGCTAAGGGCCCATTTATGTTGAGACTGACGGTTTGGCTCCCATCGAACATAAGTCAAAAACAATTGGATTTCCGGTCATCAATAGGTGAGCCAATGTATGGAATTGTCGGCGGATCATTGGGCTTTGACGATGCCAAAGCCGCTGCGCCGGCAAAGCAGGGATCTTATAAGTGGTCGCTAGTTGAGTTTGAGGATCAAGCGGTTGGGGTTTGCGTCATCCATGCCAGACCAATCGTGATGAACAATCCTGCCAATGCCATGGCAATACCATAGACTGTGGCGTATTGGCATTTGTCTTTGATGTTGCCCCCCCGACGTGAAGCCGAGATCAATCCCCATAAAAGACCGATGATAGCGAACCCGATGATGATCATTTCCATATCTTCTCCGATGCCATTCTCATTATAATCGAAACGTTTCGCATCTTCAAAACACAACACGGAAGGTGTGATGATTGGAGAGACCAGCTATGGTGACATTGCCAAATGAAATCACAATTTTAGGGGCGGGTCTGAGTGGATTGACCGCCGCCATTGGATTGGCACGGGCGGGAAAGCGCGTCACCGTTTTGGAGAAGAGGTCATTAAAAAGTGACGCCGGATTGGGCATTCAGATCACGCCCAATGGGAGCGCCGTATTGCGGGCTCTTGGTATTTGGCCCGGCAGCCCTGCGACGATCGCCGATGCGGTTGAGATGGTCTGCTATCGGACGGGTGTCAGACAACTTCGTCTGCCTTTAGATGGCGGCGCAAAGGGGCGCCAACCCCATCTTCTCTTCCATCGAAATGACCTCATCGAGCGTATGCAGAAATTGGCATTTGCGGCCGGTGTAAAATTGACATTTGAGACTGAAGTTAAGAGGATTGAGACTTTCAATGATCGGGTAAATTGCATTTTCAAAAATGGTCAAGTGCATCGCACACCCTATCTCATTGGTGCCGACGGCCTACATTCTCAAACTCAACGAATGCTGAACAATGGAGGGGCGGCAAGGCGGGGACATTATGTGGCCTGGCGGGCCCTGATTGATCTTCCAGAGAAGGAGGCAAACGAGGACAATCATGTTTGTTTGATTCACGCCCCGGGACACCATGTTGTGACGTATCCTCTGCGCGACTCCGAGATGCAGAATATGGTGGCAGTTAAAAAATTGCGGCGAGCTCGGCCTGTGAGACACCTTCAGGCCTCACACAAACAGGAACTCTTCAAAGAATTTGCCAATTTGACGGCTTGTCACACAATGTTTGACCGTTGTCACGACATAACAGTCTGGGTTTTGCCCGATTCTGAACTCTCTGATATTTGGTATAATGGTCGCGCGGTGATCATCGGTGATGCGCTTCATCCGATGTTGCCATTCCTGGCACAAGGCGGAAATATGGCGTTGGAAGATGGATGGTGTTTGACCCAACTCTTGTTGTCATCCGACTCCATTGCGTCCGCTCACCAATTATTCCGTGACAGACGTGAAGTCAGAATTCGGCGAGTCCTTCGTGCGGCTGATGGACAGGGATGGCTCAACCATCTTGGGAGTTGGGTCGATATCCCGCGTTCTATCGTCCTGCGAAGCCTCGGATCTGTTTATCCCCCATTCTTTACCCATCGATTGAATTGGCTATTTGACCACGACGTGACCTTGCCGCCATAAGAATTCATATCAGCGCAATTCAACCCAGATGGGCACATGGTCAGAAGGTTTCTCCCAACCTCTGACATCTTGGTCAATCTCACAATCAATTAACCGGTCTGCGCATTGAGGTGACAACAAGAAATGATCAATACGGATGCCATCATTGCGTTGCCACGCGCCCCGTTGGAAGTCCCAGAAGGTGAATCTCTCGCTCTCCTGACAACGCAAGCGAAAGGCGTCATAGAAACCTAGATTAAGGATTTGCCGCCAGAGTTGCCGGGTTTCAATTCGATAGAGGGCGTCATCATGCCAATCATTTGGATTCTGCGCATCTTGGGGCATAGGTATGACATTGAAATCACCGGCGAGAAGTGAGGCCTCTTCAAGTTTGAGAATGTCCTTTGCCCGGTTGTAAAGCCGTTTCATCCAATTGAGTTTATAATCATACTTGTCCCCCGGCGCGGGATTGCCGTTGGGCAAATAGAGACAGCCGACATGCACCGGATTGTCGTCACCAAGAATGGTCGCTTCAAGCCATCGTGCTTGCTCATCCGTGGCATCACCGGGCAGATGTCTCGTGACATCCTGCAAGGGATATTTTGATAAAATGGCCACTCCATTGAAACTTTTTTGACCATGGGTTTCGACATGGAAGCCCAAATCTTCAAATTCTTGTCGTGGGAACGTCTCGTCAAGGCATTTTATTTCTTGCAAGAGGGCGACATCCGGCTGAGACTCGGCCAGCCATTTGAGGACGACCGGTTGGCGGGCCCGAATCCCATTGATGTTGAAACTCGCGATTTTCATGACCGCTCACTTAATTGCAAAAAGTTAATTAGAGAGAGAAACTTAAACTACAACCACAGGTGGACTTCGCGTTGGGGTTGATGACAACAAAACGCGAGCCAATCAACTCCTCACTGTAATCGATGGTCGCGTTTTGTAGAAACGGGAGTGAGATTTCATCAATGAGTACAGTCCCGTTGTCATCGCCAATTTGTAAATCCTCTGGTCTCGGCTGGTCGAACAAAATTTCATATTGGAAGCCCGAACAGCCTCCGCCCTTGACCGCCACGCGCAAAAATTTTTTTTCATCAGAGCCGTGGTTAATTTCCGCCAACCGCTGAAGGGCGCGAGCTGAGACTTTCGGGGGAAGCGTCAATATGTCGGGCATTGGCAATTCCAAATCCAGTCTTTTTTCTATATTTTTTTTGTGTGGTTTCAGCAACCTTTAATAGAGATATGGCACAAATGAATCACACTCAATATCGGGAGATGGCTGGCTATGCCTGTGCCGTGCCAAGAGGGGGCGATTCGCGCCGTTTTGAGGTGTCGAAGGGAAGTGGACTTCGGACAGCTTTTCAACGTGATTGCGACCGGATTGTGCACTCGACGTCATTTCGTTTGTTAATGCACAAGACGCAGGTTTTTGTTGCGCCCGTCAGTGGCCAGTTCAGAACCCGCCTGACCCATACGATTGAAGTGGCAAGAGTGGCACGGGCCCTTGCTTCGGCCTTGCGTTTAAACCCTGATTTAGCGGAGTCGGTTTCGCTCGCCCACGATCTCGGTCATCCGCCGTTTGGACATATTGGCGAGCAGACCTTGAGCCAATTGATGGCGGGACGGGGCGGTTTTGAACACAATGCCCAAGCAATCCGAATCGTCACCGAACTTGAACGGAGTTATATGGATTACAATGGATTGAATTTGACTTGGGAGACTCTTGAAGGAATCGCCAAACACAATGGTCCTATTTTTGAGAACATACCTTCAGCGATCGCAAAATATAACGAGGCGCATCATCTTGAACTTCATTCCTTTCCTTCGGCTGAAGCACAAGTGGCCGCCGTCGCGGATGATATCGCTTACAATTGTCATGATTTACAGGACGGGCTGCGAGCGGGGCTCTTTCATCAAGATGAACTCGACCGATTGCCCCTTGTGGGTCCGGCGTTTGCTTGGGTTCGTGCCAAGTATGTCAACGGTGATCCTTTTCGTATCGCGCAAACAGCTCTGCGAAGGGTTTTTGACGAATTGACGGATGATGTGGTTAAAGAATCTTTGCGCCGATTGGCGAGATATGAACCCGAATCGGTGGAAGATGTGCGCCGTTTCGATCAGAGATCGGTACAATTTTCTGCCAATTGTTTTGACGAGATGAAGACAGTGCGGGAATTTCTTTTCGACAGGATGTATCGAAATGATCAAGTCAAGAAAGAGTGCGATGCCGGCAGCGAGGCCATAAAGGGATTGTTTATCCACTATACGAATCATCCTCAAGACTTACCCCTAGAGCGTCGCAAAGATTACCAAGAAGCAGAGACTCAATCGCATCAATTTCGTTCTGTCGCTGATCACATAAGCGGTCTGGCTGACGGATTTGCTCTCAATGAATATAGCCGTATTGCAAATGGGCGGTAACGGCCAAGTCAACTTTAGGATCATTGTATGGACATAATTTCTGAACTCAGACGGGACCTTATGGAGGTTCTCACTCGTTATGGTGTGGAAGATCATCAAGCGGTGACGTTTGAGCGGCCAAAATTTGAGGCGCATGGTGAATTGGCGACCAACGCGGCAATTGTCGGCGCAAAACAGGCAAAAATATCTCCTCGCGCGCTCGCGGAGAGACTGAAGTCTGATTTTCTCGACGATGATCGAGTGCAGAAGATAGAGATCGCAGGGCCTGGATTTCTGAACTTTGTCTTTCAACCTTCAGTATGGGTCGAGAATCTTCGTTACGTCATTCAAAAAGGACAAGATTTTGGGGCTTCAAATCGGGGTCGGGGACAGCGTGTCTTGCTAGAGTTTGTGTCCGCCAATCCCACCGGTCCCTTGCATATCGGTCATGCGCGCGGGGCCGTTTTTGGTGACTCTCTAGCTCGGCTGCTCGAATTCACGGGATTTGATGTCACGCGTGAATATTATTTGAACGATGGAGGAGCCCAAGTCGACACTTTGACCCGTTCCGTCTACCTGCGCTACCTTGAGGCGCTGGGGCAAAAAATCAACATTTCCAAAGATCATTATCGGGGCGATTATCTCAAATCGGTGGGAGTTTCGTTGGCAAAAATCTATCAAGATCAATTTGTTGATCAAACTGAAGAAGAATGGTTTGACCTTTTTCGAGAATTTTCCATCAATGAAATGGTTGAGTTCATTCAACAAGACTTACAATGCCTCGGAATCAAAATGGATCATTTCTTCAGTGAGGCGACTTTGAGTGAAAGTGGCAAAATTGATCAGGCGATTGACCGACTTGAGCAACGCGGTTTGATCTATCGTGGTGAACTCCCGCCACCCAAGGGCGGTGCAATAGACGGTTGGGTCCCGCGGCAACAGAAATTGTTTCGCTCCACGCGATTCGGTGACGATGTGGACCGACCGATCCAGAAGTCCGATGATTCATGGACATATTTTGCGCCTGACATCGCCTATCATTTTGACAAGATCAGTCGTGGCTTTGATCAATTGATCAATGTCTTCGGTGCCGACCATAGCGGCTATATCAAACGCATTCGTGCCGTGGTGATGGCCCTCTCTGACGACAAGGTGCCGATTGATATCAAGGTGACGCAAACGGTGCGGGTCAGTAAAGATGGCGGCGCCCAAAAGATGTCCAAACGGGCCGGTGAGTTTGTCCAATTACGTGAAGCGGTTGAGGCGGTGGGGCCCGATGTCACACGATTTGTGATGCTCATGCGCAAGAATGACGCCCAGCTTGATTTTGATTTTGACCAGGTTCGAGAGCAATCGGCCGATAACCCTGTCTTTTATGTTCAATATGGCCATACACGGGTGTGTTCAGCCCTTAAGTTGGCGGCGGAGAAACTCGAATCGCCGGTGACCGACGATGATCTCGCCAAAGCCGATTATGCTCATCTCAACCATGAGAGACAAATTGCACTGGCGAGACGAATCGCGGAATGGCCACGTGTCGTCGAACAGGCGTCACGCCTTCATGAGCCACACCGAATCGTTTTTTTCCTCTATACGGTCGCTTCCGAATTCCATGCCTTATGGACGTTGGGCCACCGCCAACCTGAATTACGGATTGTTCAAAAAGGTGACCCACAGGGCACGTTGGCTAGATTGGCACTCGCCCGCGCGACAGCGGTTGCGATTTCGTCAGGATTGTCTATTTTGGGCGTAACGCCATTGAAAGAGATGCGGGGTTAATTGAAACCCTCACGCACGGAATAGTGGCAAAAAGGAGCAGTCGTTATGGCCTTCCGGCCAGAAACGGAGGAAAAGAGTGGCCTATTTAGCCGCCGAACGAGCAGCCGCCAAAGACTGGAAATTATCGACGAAACGATATTTTCACGTGGGAAAGACTCTTGTCAGCTTTATGGTATCGATATCTTTGTTTGCGGGGGCCATCATTCTCGGCGACCGAATCAGTCGCAGCGATGGTGTTCATATTCCCATCATCGCCGCGCCAGAGAACTGGCGCAATCACCCTGTCGATAGCGGTGGCAGCGTCACCAATAAGATGGGGTATGCGCTCAATACTATGCTTATTGGTGAGGCGATACCCCCCTCATCAACCGGTATCAACATTGTTCCTCATTCGCCTTCTCTCGCTGATGAGGACATATCGGCGCGAGAATATGCCCATCGACAGCCTCATGTTGAGTTTGAATGGTTGACGGAGCGCCATCGCAATCATCAGCGATACGCCTCTTCCCTTTCAACGACCCCACCTAGTCAACGAAGCGGGAAAAAGATTGATATTTCACAGGTACAGGAAGGGCAGGTTTTGGTGCAGTTCGGGGCTTTCAAATCCTACAGTTTGGCGGAAAATCAATGGCGAAAGTTAACCCTTTCCTTTGGTCAACATCTCAAGGGGCGCGACTGGCTCATTGAAGGCACCGATTCCATGGGGGAAGGTGAAATTTATCGGTTGCGAGCGGCCGGTTTTTCGGGATGGGAAGACGCCACCTTGTTTTGCGGGCGATTATCGGCGCGTGGGGCCGATTGCAGTCCGGTGGTGGCTCATTGATGGCACAGACTCCCGTTATTCTTGGCATCAAAGGTCAAGAATTAACACGCGGCGAAAAGAGTTTCTTCAAGGAAGCGAGACCGCTAGGGTATATTCTTTTTAAGCGCAATGGGGATGCAGAGGGCCGAGTTCAGCGCATCATTGAAGATTTGCGTGACATTTCCTCTGATCACATATTGATCCTCACCGACCACGAGGGGGGGAGAGTGCAACGATTTACTGGGCTTTGGCACGATTGGATTCCGGCTTTGGTGCAATGTGAGAGATTGAACTCGGACGATCGCTTGCGTGCCCTCTACTTGCGCTATCAAGTGATTGGCCTTGAGTTATTTAGAGTGGGAATCAATGTCAATTGCGTACCCATCTGTGATGTCGCCCATGAGAAGACGCATCCAATTCTTAAAGATCGCTGCTATGGTTTTGATGTTGATTTTGTGTGTGAGGCGGCACAAACGGTGGCTGAAGCCTGTCTCTCGGCCGGCGTCCTGCCGGTCATCAAACATATCCCCGGACATGGAAGATGCCATCACGACAGCCATATTGAATTGCCCTCAACCGACATTTCGCGGCTTGAATTGGCCAGGACTGACTTTCGACCGTTTCATCAGTTGCGCCACATGCCACTTGGCATGATGGCACATGTCCTTTATCCGTCTTTGGATGATGAATGTCCATCCTCGCAATCTCCACATGTGGTGTCAATCGTTCGCCAAGAGATAGGTTTTGAGGGGCTTTTGATGACTGATGACGTGGCGATGTCAGCATTGCAGGGAAAGATGGCGGAGAGGGCAAAACTTTGCCTGTCAGCGGGTTGTGATGTGATCCTGCACTGCAACGGCGACCGCAAAGAAATGGAGTCTGTTGTAAATGTATCGGGGCCGTCAAATGATATCACGAGAGAGCGATTTGATCGGGCCTTGGCGCATTTGGTCAAACCATCTCAAGCCGACATCTCGCCCTTGATTGAAGAATATAGGACTCTTTTTGACCGCGCCGGCGTTCAATATCCACATTGACAATGGCGGCGAAAAGCGAAGCCCCTCTAAAGGGTAGCAAGAGGACGAAAAGGATTAGGGTTGAACGTGGGATGCGCCGATGAACCACGGCAATGAATCACAGATATCCACTGTTAATGATCGTGAAATGTTGATTGTCGATCTTAACGGATTCGAGGGGCCGCTTGATTTGCTCCTTGATCTAGCGCGCCAACAAAAGGTTGACCTGCGACAAATTTCAATTCTCATGCTAGCCGAGCAATACGCCGACTTTATTGAGAAAGCGACCTCGCTCGAAATCAACCTTGCGGCCGAATATCTCATTATGGCCGCTTGGCTCGCGCTGATCAAATCGCGCCTTCTCCTCCCTGAAGAGAAGTTTGAGGAGAGTCCAGAGGATCTCTCGGCCCGTCTGACTTTCAGGTTGCAACGGTTAAACGCGATGCGTGAAGCCGTTCAAACAATGACCAAGCGGCCGCAATTGGGGTATGACTTTTTTGCTCGTGGTCACGAAGAATCGGTATCTGTTCGAGAGGTCACCCGCGTTTCCCTAAACGTGCTTGATTTAACACAAGCCTATGCGCGGGCGCGAACCCGAGATGAGTTGCGCCCCTATTCACTTGAGCGGGATCAAATTTTCACGGTGGAAGCGGCCACTGCCAATTTGAAAAGATTGCTCGGCGAGACGACAGATTGGCAGGAATTGTCGCGTTTTCTTCCCAAGGCGTGGACGTCTAGCAGGCATAAATATCGTTCAGCGATATCGTCTACTTTGGTCGCCGCGCTGGAATTGGCGAAGCAGGGGAGACTCGGTCTGCGTCAATCCCAACCTTTTTCCCCGATACAAGTCATGGCTCGGACGGAAAGTGATGAACGATTTTGAAGACATTGACTTGAGTCGCCAAATCAGCCGCTCGGAAGCTGAACGGATGGTGGAAGCGATATTGTTTTCGGTGGCAAAACCGGTCACTCAGTCTGACATCAGAAGACGTATTCCTTTTGATATTGACATCAAGTCTATCATCGCAGGATTGCGAGAGACCTATTCAAGCCGTGGCGTGCACATCGTCCAGATTGGTGATGGTTGGGCCTTACGGACAGCCCCTGATCTGGCATTTCTCATGCGTGAGGAGAGAAAGGTTGTCCGGCGCTTGTCAAAGGCGGCGTTGGAGACTTTGGCGATCATTGCCTATCATCAACCGGCGACACGGGCTGAAATTGAGGACATCCGTGGTGTATCGGTTTCAAAAGGCAGTGTGGATCAATTGATGGCGTTGAGCTGGGTTAAATTTGGCAAGCGCAAGACAACCCCAGGGCGGCCGGTGACATTTGTTACAACGCGTGAATTCCTTGATCATTTCGGTCTCGAATCTGTAGCGGATCTTCCGGGCCTTGCTGAGCTCCGTGAGGCGGGGCTTCTGTTTAGCGAACCTCCGAGGAGTGATGATTAAGAAAAGTCGACTATCGCTTTCCGCTAAAAGGATGGGCTTGACTCAAGAGTGAGATGTCTCCCTCCAACAACGGAGATTGATCACTTATCTGATCTCTCAAGAGAGATCTCTGTCGTCTCTTCTTGACTTGAGACATTTTGGCCTAATTTTGAATTTTCAACCCCTTCAATTATAAGGGTTTTTTGGGGCAAGAAAGTCCGACAAAAGATCGTGCGGCACGTCGGTACGACGCATAACGATAGCGAACTGGCTCAGTTCATGGGCGTTGCTCAAGCCATCCTCAACGATCTCAAGGATCAGTCCCGGGGCTGTCAGAACACCCTTTTCAACCTCAAGGAGTATGACGAACTCGCGCAAAAGTCGCGCCAGGCCAAGGAGAACCCGGTTCCCGATCATGTTAAGCTGGGGACATGCCGGGAAGAAGGTCGGGCTCATGTCGGTGTCTGTGATATCTTTGGCGAGATTTATCGTTCCCTGGGATGGTCGCATGTCGGTGGTTCTGGTCGCACGGGGGGCAACCGGATGATCAAGGAAATGGTCATGGCCCGGATTGCCCAACCGCTCTCGAAGCGAGCAACGGTCAAGTCGCTGTTTGATCAAAGTGCGGTGTCCCTCAATCTTGATGCGGTCTACCGGAGTATGGATTATCTTGATGAGAAGAAGATTGCCAAGATCTGTTCCCGCTCGATGAAAGCGGCACAAACGCTTTTACCGGAACCAATCACCGCTCTGTTTTATGACACCACCACCCTGTCCTTTGCCAGTGAAGTGGCGGATGATTTGCGTCGGAAGGGGTTCAGCAAGGATGGCAAGCATCACCGTGTTCAGGTGATGTTAGCTCTTTTGGTTACTCCCGAGGGTCTCCCGGTTGGGTATGAGGTGTTTCCCGGGAACCGTCATGAAGGTCACACTCTGTTGTCGGCGGTTGATAGGTTGAAGGATCGTTATCCTGAGGTCAAATTTACGCTTGTTGCGGATGCCGCGATGATCACCAGGGAGAATGAAAAGGCGTTGCAAGAGCGTGGGGTTCCTTATGTTCTGGGAGCCCGTATTCGGAAGTTGCCGGCCGCTCTGACGGCGGAGATACTCAAGCCTGATCAGTATCGTTCCTGGGGACGGGCGGCGTGTTCCGAGAGTATCGCAACATATCGTTCCATCACCCTTGCCAAGGACAGGAGTGTGATGAGCCGGAAGAAGACAACGGTTACGACGGATGAGAGGGGGAGCGCGGTCCGGCAGTATGCGTATCGTCAATTGATTATGACCTATTCTGAAAAGCGAGCCCGAAAGGATCGTCACTTGCGTGAGGAAAAAGTGGCCAAAATGTTCCGGCAGCTTGCCAAAAGCCAGCAACCGGCATCGCTGGCGAGTGGCGGCAAGGCCAAGTATCTTGACTTTCCCAATGGTCAGGTCAGGATCAGCGAAGAGAAGATTGCCCGGATGGCGGCTTGGGACGGGTTGCGTGGGATCATTGCTTGGAACTTGTCAGGACCAAGACCCCCGGAACTTGGTTGTCCAATACCGCCAACTGGCCGAGATTAAAGCCTGCTTCAGGGCGAACAAGCATGATCTGAAGATTCGTCCGATCTATCATTGGAAAGAGCATCGTATCCGATCTCATCTGGCGATCTGTTATATGGCCTTTTGTTGTCTCCAGCATCTGCGTTATGGGTTGGTGGTGCGTGGTCATCGGATGAGCCCCAGACGGATCCAGGATGCGCTGCACCGAATGCAAATCAGTCTTGTGCACGACACCAGGGGAGGGGGTCTTTATGGTGTGCCGAGCCGTCTATGTCAGGATGGTCGTAAAATCTGTCAGGTTGTTGGTCTGGCGTGGAACCGTGTTCCGTTCATGATCGCGGCAAGGAAGGTATCTGGTGGCGATGTCCAGTGTGATGTGGCGGCCTGAAGTGCGGCTTTGAAAAGGAGAGGCGATCGGCCGGATATTGAGCCACAGCACGCCTGAATGGGGGTGCACAAAAAAAGAAGATGTTGTGCCCCTTTTTGAGGGCAAAACCATTTTATTACAAGAGTTTACGCTCAAAAATGTCGGAAGTCAAGAAAAAGCCCGTCTGGCCAAGGAACCAAGCCCGATGTAGGCTGCTTTTTGCGAGGAACCTCCGCATCCATCGCGGCATGGACCATCCCGAATAGCCGCGCAGGTACCTGCGAAGTAAAACGCAGTCCGTCACGGGGTCTAAGGCTGCCATGGATTAACCACATTGACCCCCATTGCTTCGAAAGGATGCACATCGCGAGTCGCAACGGTGCAGTCATTGTTGTCGAACGCCACGGCAGCGATCAAGCCATCAAGGTCTTTCACGTAATCGCGCCCACGCTTGTGACGGGCAGCGGCGATCTGCACACCAAACTGAAACGGCGCGTCGCCCTGAAAACCGAGTATGCGATCTTTGAAGTCTACCTTGAATAGCTCAATCAAGGCGCTCTTGAGGCGGTCCTTTTTATGGCCCTCGGGCAAGGCGTAGAGCCCATAGTACATTTCCGCTTGGTTGATGACCGTCGTGTAAAGGTCGCTTGGGACTTGCTGATCAAGCCATGCGATGACAGCCGGATCGGGCTGGGGCTTCATTGGTTCCGACAGAACCATCGTATCAAGAATGATCATTCAAAAGCTACGGGGTCACTCCCGCCAGCGTCTCGTTCAATTGCAAAGTCTTGGTCAACCGTTCCGCCATACTTCTCTGCAAGACGTGAACCAAAGCCCGCCTTGCTTTGTGACTCGATGTAAAGTGCAATCGCCAAACGGGCTTCGGCTTCCGCGCTGCGACTATTGGAGCGCGCAATCCGTTTCAGCGCAACATGCTGATCTTCAGGAATATTTCTAACTGTCATGTCACCCATGATCGGGCCTCCATTGGTTTGGTATCATAAATAGAAGCATTGATATCAAAATTCAATGATCAGACCGGGGAGCCTTTTTAAAACTCGCCGAGGCGCTCGAATTTCCCGCCGATTTCGACGATTTTAGCTTGGCAGTATTGGAGATCGGGGCCGCCGCAAGTTATGGTGCGAACACCAATAAGCCCGTAAACAGGGGCAACCCCGATGTCCTTGCACTCAAGCCTATCGAATATCTGGAACCGATTTCAAGGGGAACTTTTCCTGGCGCTTGCCGAGGAGGTCGGTCCGCTGCTGGAGAACCATAAAGCCCTCGTCGAGATTCTTGATCTGGTTCAGGTTGAGCGGTTCGTCGCGACACACCGGGGCGTCCCCGGATGACCTCTTGAGGATCGCCGTGCGCTTGTGCGTGCGCTTATCGCCAAGGCGGTCTGGAATTGCCCGACGACCCGTGAACTGATCGACAGGCTCATGGTCGACGCGACGCTGCGCAGGCTCTGCGGCTGGGCGCGCGTGGGCGCAATTCCTTGTTCTCGCGTTCCAGAGCCTTGAGGCGAACTTTCTCTTCCGTCGTCATGCTTTCACGCTCACCAGCATCGCGTTCCGCCCGGCGGCAACAAACGCGCACCCGAGCTTTGGCGCAATCGCGTTGAAGGCCGTGTTGTCACTGGCGTAATCAACGCGATGATCTTTATAAAGCCGAACGCAGCGGGCGCGAAATTCAGCCGTGTATTTCGGGGGTAACTTCTTCTTTTCCATAAGGCTCATCCCTTGAGAGTTTTACTCTCCGGTAAACCCGGGGCGGTTCAATCCGTCGGTCTACATTACGGATATCGAATCAGGAAACGCCCGATTTTGGAATCTCACTCAACTCCGATTATCCGGAACTGGGGTAAATAGAATTTTCTCGGCTATCGGGAGTTTCCATGAGTTCAAGCATGGCAGAAATGTTTTGAAAGTTTCAAACTTTGACCTTGGTAATTTGAGCCTGATCCTGTGCTTCCGTAGGGACGAGTAGGGGGCTCAGTCATCGCTTCAAAACAGAGACGTCCCACTTGTTGACCATCTTGAAGGGCAAAAGGGGCTTCGTGACAGCGAACTTCCAGGACAGCTTGTGATTTGGCGTGAACGTTCGCTGTCGTCCAACCAAAGCCGGGATCAAAGAATCCGGCGTAATGGACACGAAACTCACCAATCATGGCGATGTAAGGCATCATTTCAGCCGCGTATTGGGGTGGGATGGCGACATGTTCCTTACTCACCAAGACATAAAAGGATTCAGGGTCCAGAACCAATTGTCGATCGGTGGTGGTGACCCGTTCCCAAAAATCATCAATTGGATATTGTCCAATCGCGTCCATATCAATGATCCCAGCATGGCGTTTGGCTCGATAACCGGCAAGATTGTCTGGCCGGTCAAGATCAACAGAAAACCCTAATCCTTCATGAACGATAATGGGTGAGGCTGAGATTATATCGTCTTGTTGGTGCAGTTTATAAATAGCCTCATCGCTGAGTTTAGGCTGACCGATGCGAAATCGAATTTGGTTCAGACGTGATCCTTTTCGTACAAGGACTGAAAACGATCGGGGACAAATTTCAGCATAGAGCGGGCCTGAATAGCCTCCCTCAATGCGGTCAAATTCGCGACTGTGATCGGTGATAAGACGTGTCAACAGATCAAGGCGGCCTGTTGAACTCTTGGCATTGGCCGCGGCATGGATGTTTTCTGGAAGATCAAGTTGCTCTTGGAGTTCAACCAGATAAACGCAACCTTTTTCAAGAACTGCGCCATCCGTCAAATCCATACTATGCATACAAAACGAATCTATTCTTTCGCTGACCTTTAGATCTTTTCCGGTGAGGAAGGAGGCACGGATTCTATGCGCTTGGTTGGCGACGCGGAGATCCAGACTAGCGGGTTGGATTTGATCGGATGAAATGTCTGTATGAGAAAAGATTTGACCCTGTTCAATCATTGACCTGATGGCTTGCATCGGCAGAACACCGAAAGTTTTTCCGATCATGCTCCAAAAGGCCTCACCATAATGATTGACTTGGTCGGGCCAGCGAGATTTGAACTCGCGACCTCTCGTCCCCCAGACGAACGCGCTAACCGGACTGCGCTATGGCCCGACAAAACTTATCTATGCTGGGAATGATGATCTATGCAAGTCAGAAGCGACAGATTTTATGGAAGTCGACTCGAAGCTTTGACCAAAGATGACATAAGGTCTCTCGCAACGACGATGCTACATTGAACGTACGTTGGTTTCCATCCGCTTCTGCAGACTCTCAAGACGCGAATAAATGCGCTCAATTGACTTTTGTTTCTGCTTCTCGTCGCTCGTGTCCTGATGGGTTGAGCCCGTTTCATTCGCTTGCTTGTCGGCCGCTCTCATTGACGACCGGCTCTGACTATAGCCATCGGTCACATTTTTTTTACGCGCCATGGCGACAATAGAATCCTCTGAATGGGTTGAGGACGGAAGATTGTCGAGATCAATCGGATGAAGATTGGACACATAGGCCACGCCCTTTTCTTTGAGGATTCTTTTAACCGCCTCAACATTGCGTTGGCTGCCTTGATAGAGTTCTTTAATGCCAGCAATTAACTTAAGGTCTTCAGGATGGTATAAACGATTTCGCCCCGTTCGCCGCAATGGACGAAGTTCATCAATCTTGGTCTCCCAATACCGCAGTTGATGCTTCGGAATGTTCAGGAGTTCTTCAACCTCACTGATGGTGCGAAGTGCTTTGCCATTTTTTGCCATATTCTAAACCATCATTCCTGTGGGATCGATTCAACTCTATCCTTTAGAAGATTCGAGGCTCGGAAAGTCACCACCCGTCGGCGGGTTATCACCGCTTCTTGACCGGTTCTGGGATTCCGCCCAGTGCGCTCGTTTTTGAGGCGAACATTGAAGGTGCCAAAGGTCGCAATTTTGACTGACTCTCCTTGCGACAACGAATAAGCCATCGTCTCAAAGACATCATCAACCAATTCCGCGCATTCCGTCCGAGGGAGTCCAACGTTGTCATGAATGGCCGCAGCTAGGTCAGTGCGGATTGTCGCTCGTTTAGACTCCATCAACGACTCCTAGAACTGCTTTGGGCAAATTTAGCATAGTCAAACAGATTTGCAAGCACAAAAAATGAGAATTTTTCGCAAAAACAACACTTTCACCAGCGCAAGGCAATAGAACCCCAAGTCAACCCGCCGCCAATAGCATTGGAAATAACGATCTGTCCTTCCCGCAGTTTTCCACATTTTTGGGCATCATAGAGCGCCAATGGGATTGACGCGGCCGACGTGTTGCCGTGTTTGTCAACCGTGGTAATAATCTTTTCATGGGGAAATCCGAGTCGTTTGGCGGTGGCGTGAATAATCCGCAAATTTGCTTGGTGAGGCACCATCAAATCGACATCCTTTCTTGTCAACCCGGCCTTTTGCATGGCCATAGCCGATGATTCCGCCAATTTTTCGACCGCGTGACGAAAAATTTCAGGTCCATTCATTCGAATAAATCCGGATGTCTGCGTCGTTGACACACCTCCATCGACATAGAGAAGATGGCGGTGACGTCCATCGGATCTAATCTCCGACGAGAGGATACCCCTATCTTGACGCCCGCCTGCTTGATCCTGAGCTTCAAGGAGAACGGCACCGGCACCGTCGCCAAACAGGATACAGGTGCTCCGGTCTCTCATATCAAGAATATGAGAAAAGGTTTCAGCGCCGATCACCAGTGCTCGCCTCGCTTGGCGCGCTGTCAGCAAGGCGTTGGCATTGGCCAGCGCGTAGATGAAACCGGCACACACCGCTTGGATATCAAAAGCAAAGCCCTGACACATTCCAAGTTCTGCTTGCACCTTGGTGGCGGTGGAGGGAAAAGTTTGATCAGGTGTTGATGTCGCCAATACGATCAGATCAATATCATTGGGACTGACTCCCGAGGTCTCAATAGCTTCGCGTGCGGCAGAGACGGCCATGTCTGATGTTTTCTCCCCATCGGAAGCAAAATGACGCTGGCAAATCCCCGTGCGCGTGCGAATCCACTCATCGCTGGTATCAAGAGTTTTTTCGAAGTCTTGGTTGGTGACGACTCGTTGAGGAAGATAATGGCCTATTCCGCGGACAACTGCTCGAATCATGGCTCTTGCCTATTCTGCTGCGGCCGCTTCAATTTCGTCATGTGAGAGCGATTTGAAATGGCTAGCTAAGCCCTCCAAACCACTATTCTCGGCACCACCAGATCGAGCCAAACGGGCCGCGAGATTGATCGCTGCGCTGACGCCGATCGTATCGGCGCTGCCGTGAGACTTGACGACAGTCCCATTCAAACCCAGAAAAACCCCACCGTTGACTCGCCGAGGATCAATGCGAATGCGAAGTCGTCTCAGTTGAGTGACAGCAAAAAGGGCACCGATTCGTGACAAGGGAGTGTGGCGGAAAGTATCATTAAGAAATTGGCGAATGAGGGTCACAGTCCCCTCGACGGATTTGAGAATCAGATTGCCGGTAAACCCATCGGTGACAAAAACGTCGGCACGGTCAGACGGGATGTCACTTCCCTCCACAAAGCCCACATAGTCAAAGTCAAATGCGTTTGATTGCTCTTGAAGTAATTGGTGTGCGGCCTTGATCTCTGGTCTTCCCTTGTGAGCCTCGGTGCCCACATTCAAGAGTCCCACTCGAGGTCTCGTGACACCAAGACCACTCCGGGAATAGACAGCCCCCAATGCCGCATAACCCAAGAGGTCTTGCATATTGGCCTTGATATCGGCACCAACATCAAGCAACACATTGAAGCGGCTCGGATTAGAAGAAGGCCACAAACAAGCGATAGCGGGTCGATTGACTCCTGGCGCTCGGCGCAACCTGAAGGTTGAGATGGCCATTAGAGCACCGGTATTTCCACACGAGACGGCGGCGCCCGCTTCGCCATTTCGCACCGTATCAATGGCGGACCACATGGATGTGCCTTGACCATTGCGAAGCGCTTGGCTAGGTTTTTCCTCCATGGTCACGACTTTATCGGCGTGGCAGATTCGGCAAAGTTCACGAAGCCGCCGCCGACGGGCAATCAATTTTTGCAGAAGGTCGCCGTTTCCGTGAACCACAAACCGCACATCAGGGTTTCGTTTGATCGTTCGAGCCATCCCCCCAACGACGACCTTTGGACCGTGATCACCCCCCATTGCATCAATCGAAATCACATTGGCACCGGCTTCGTTCGGTATATTCGCGCTGGCTGATGTCATTTTTCAGCTTTTCCTAAAGAAAGCCTTAATACCCCTCATCCTCTTCGGGTGATGATTCTTTGGCCACCAATATTTCTTGACCTCGATAAAAACCGCAGAAACCACAAATGTGGTGTGGGAGTTTCAATTCGCCACAGTTTGGACATTCGACCGAATGAACAGTCAGAAGCGCGTCATGAGCACGACGTTTATTGCGGCGAGATCGCGTGACCTTGTTTTTTTGAACAGCCATTAGTTAAACCCGATTGCCTCTATCTTGTCTCCTTCACTCAATGAGTGATGGACATGAATTCAATTATAGCACAGACCCTTGAGCGTGAGAAAGCCGAATCACGAATCGCACATAGGTCACTCACCTTCAAGATTTTTCTTCAGTTTTTCAAGTGCTGCGAAGGGTTTTTGAGATATTTTGTCGACTAAGTCATCCCCAACGAACGAAATCTTGTCGGCGCGCGGGTAGGTCGGAGCCTCAAGAACCAAGACTTCCCTTGCGATATCATAGAGATTGATGGCATAGGTCAGTGTTTCCACATTGTCATCAGAGGGGATTCGTCCATTATGATCGCATTTCAACTTTTGCTCGTCACGCAGAAAATTCCTGACCACTTTGGTCTTGATCTGGCTCGTGACAGGGTCAAGGGAGACGACACATTGTTGGCGTATCTCGGCCATCAAATCACCTGACAATTTCCAGTCAGATTGACAAGTGGCAACAAGTGTTCCAGAGAATTGCAGTCGGAGGAGACGAGTGATGCCCATCTCATCGGCCATTTGCCGCCGAAGTTGTGGGTTGGGTACAAAATTGAAAGAGTGGAATTTTTGTCGATCTAGGCCGGCTAGAGTAACAAGACCGACAGATTTTAAGGTCATCAGTGATGGCAAGGATTTACGTTGCGCCATGATCATCTCTCTCCCTGTACTGATTTTGCATTCTTTCCGATTTACTATTAAATGGTGAGGGAAATACTAGTGCAACTGATTTTTGGTCACAGAGTCAGTATCTAATTTGCAACCATCAGCCGAGCAGATTGAATGAAAATGACACCAACTCGAACGATATGGCTGATTGCCGCCTTTGCCTTTTTGTCCGTCGCCTGCGCACCCATTGTCAGGAATCACGGTTATGTACCTCTGCCTGAAGACTTGGCCTTGCTTGAAGTTGGTGTGTCATCCAAAGAAAATGTGCAGGAGACGATTGGTTATCCCGCGGCGACCAACACAAAATACGGAGATGATTGGTTCTACGTGTCCAATCAATTTGAACAGGTGGGGCCAACTGAGCCCCGGGAGGTTAACCGAGAGATGGTCGTTGTATCGTTTAATGAAGCCGAAATTTTGTCCAATATTCAATCATATACTCTGCGCGATGGGCGGGCGGTTCTGTTGACGCGCCGCGTGACCGAAACCAATCTTGGCCGAGTCAGTTTCATTGAACAAATGCTGAAAGGCTTGGGCCGCATTGACCCCACGAGCATTTTTGAACCAGAGTAACAGAAGATGAGAGGCGATTCCGACTCAAACTTTGTGTGTCTCACGCCCAAGTCGATGGAATCTCTTCAGAATTGAAAAGTCAGGCCTTTTCTTCAAATTCCAATCCGACTTGGCAGACCTTGCTTAATAACTTAGTGGTGTGATCAATACAAAACGATCCTAACATAATAACTTCAAACCAAGTTCTGACTGGCTATTTCTGAGAATAAACGGGTACTATTTGTATGAATTGAACCGCTAGGTTAAAGGTGAGGTAAAACCATTTCTAAGGCATCAGCCGCGAGGCTTTAGTCGATAAGCCGGAGTATGAATAGCTCGAACATGGGTTATGGGTGCTTCTCCTATCCAGGTTGTGCGCTCCAAGGCAAGTAGGGCTTCTCGCCCGTTGGTTTGCATCAGTTCAGCCTCTTCGACAGTCGCAGGTGTGGCATAAATTTGTACATCACAACGACTGTAAGGACGATTTCGCACCAGCCATTCATTGGCACTAATCTGTTCAAGATCAACCCCTTTGATCTCTGGAACGGTGTCTAAAACAATCCAACGATCTTCACAGACATATGGTCGTCCATCGGCAAGATGTAGAGATCTTATATACAGCAGTTGACCTAAATTTGTGGCATTGAATCTAGCGGCAATTGAAGGATGCGGGAGGATCGTCTTTTGCTGCACAATATGATGAGTGTAAAGATAGCCCCTTGCTTCAATTTCAAGACGTGTAATTGCTATATCTATCGTCGCCCGCGTAACAGGATCTATTTTAACCGTTGTACCACCCCTGCGGCGGCGCTCAACCAAACCGAGATCAGCTAAAGATCTCATTGCGCGATGAACCGTGGATCGGCCACAACCTAACTCTTTTGCAAGATCTTCATCACGTGGCAATTGATCACCTGGGCGATATGTACAATTTTGAATATGCGTATGGATATGATTTTGAACATCTTTCCAGCCAAGTCGTCGATCTTTGTTCAAATGTCTCTCCTCAATTCCCGCATCACCTCTAAAAATCGTTGTAATATTGTCTCTCGGGCAATATGCCTACCGTGTTGCACAATATGCCGACCAGCACTCCAAACGTGTTCTATACATCCTTGTTCATGGTTTGCAAAAATCAAACTGTCTAGGATTGTGTCGCCAGTTTGGGAACAAAGAATCTCATTGTTTGACGATAACCCTATCATATCAGCCCAGTATCCACTCGCCAACGATCCGTTTTTACGATTCGTAGCTTTTCTGCCGCCTGTACAAACGGCCTCATAAAGAGCACGACCCGTACTTTGTTCCAACGTCGCCAAGACAGACCGTTGACGATGTTGTAGACGTTGTGAATATTCTAAAGTCTTCAGTTCATCCCAAAGGCTAATTTGAATGTTGCTATCTGATCCAATACCAAAATATCCTGTAGCTTGGGTATAAGCCAATCCAGGAAATATTCCATCACCCAGATTAGCCTCGGTGATCGGACAGAGACCAACAACAGCACCGCTGGCAGCAAGCCTACTTGTCTCGGAATCATCCATTTGTGTGCAATGGATGAAACAGCATTGCGAATTCGAGCTAAGATTTTCTAGTACCCACTCTACCGGCCGCGCACCAAGATAGGTCATTACCTCACTTACTTCGGCGTCCTGCTCGGCTAGATGCATATGAAATGGTCTATCCTCGGCCAAATTATGGGTGCTTATTATTCCGTCTTCATCGACGGCCCGTAGACTATGTGCCGCAGACCCTAATGTCCAATCAGCCGGCCCGGCAGCGATCAGGCCCTTTGTTGCGTGAAACAAAACTTCATATTGTTCTTTGGTTGTACCAAATCGTTTCTGACCACTATGTAAAGACCGCCGATCACAACCACCAAATTCATAATGTACCGGTAGGTGCGTTAAACCTAAACCCGTCTGTATTGAGGCTGCCGCAATCCGCTCAGACAACTCAATTTGATTTTCATATGGCTGCCCTCCTGAACCGTGATGGATATAGTGAAACTCGGCAACAGAGGAATATCCGGCCTCTGCCATCTCCATAAAAGCTTGTGCAGCAATGGCTTCAATATGATCGGGTGTCAACTGCTCCAGAAAGCGAAACATGAGTTTACGCCAAGTCCAGAAGCTGTCCTCAGTTTTTGAACTGCGGGCTTCGGTCAAGCCCGCCATCGCACGTTGGAAACTATGACTATGGAGATTGGTGGGGGCCGGTAGCAGAATATCTACCTGAAAATTGGCATTGCCATTTGATTTGACAATATCTTGAATACGACCATCATTCGCAATCACAACATCAATATCATTCTGCCATCCCGTTGGGGTTAAAGCCTGTACTGCTTGTATCGTGGGCACAAAAATTCTCCGTTGACAAAATTTTATTATGTGTATATATAATCTGATTATGTCTTTTAATAATAAAGAAATAAGATACGCATAATGTATCTTTTCATAAATTCACTTGTTGCAACAATGCAAGATCCAACGGGATATGGTTTGGTTCACGATGGAGCCATTGTCATTGATGATAAGAATATAGTCTGGGTGGGACATATTGATGATATCCCTCAAACTTATGCAAAATCAGAACAGATTAATCTAGAAGGTCGCTTGGTAACGCCGGCACTGATTGATTGCCATTCCCATATCATTTTTGGTGGGAATCGGGCGCATGAATTTGAGATGCGGCTAGAGGGTCAAAATTATGAGGCAATCGCCAAAGCTGGTGGAGGTATAATATCAACGGTCACAGCAACCCGAGAAGCAACTGAAGATTTTCTCCTCGCCAATGCGCTGATTCGTGCGGATGCTCTTATTGCTGAAGGCGTTGGCACGCTTGAGGTGAAATCAGGATATGGTCTTGACCAAAATACAGAACTTAAAATGCTTACGGTTGCACGTGCCATTGCTCAGCAACGACCGCTACGGGTGAAGGCAACCTTTTTAGGCGCCCATGCAGTACCTAAGGAAACAGATGCAGATACATATATTGACGAGGTTTGTATTCCAACACTCCAAGCCGCGCATGAAGCTGGACTTGTTGATGCTGTCGATGGATTTTGTGAGACGATTGCTTTTGATAAGGCACAAATTGCACGGGTATTTGACGCAGCACGAGTTCTAAATCTGCCCGTGAAACTCCATGCTGAACAACTTTCGCACATGGGCGGAACAAAACTTGCGACACATTATGGTGCCTTATCGGCTGACCATTTGGAATTCGCTACCCAAGAGGATGTCGTCGCCATGGCTTCAACGGGGTTGGTCGCAGTCTTGTTACCGGGAGCCTTTTATACCTTACAAGAGACACAAAAACCACCCGTTTCTGAATTGCGGGCGGCACGTGTTCCAATAGCCATCGCAACGGACTGGAATCCCGGTTCTTCACCTTTGGGGTCAATACTGTTAGCAATGAACATGGCCTGCACACTTTTTGGTCTTACACCGGCAGAAGCGCTGGCCGGCACAACAAAATATGCAGCACAGGCGCTTGGCCTTAAAGATTGCGGATACATCGCACCAGGTTTCTCGGCAGATCTTGCTATATGGGATTTAGAGAATCCCGCAGAGCTTTCATACCGGATTGGTCAAAATCCGCTGCATTCTCGTATTTATGGGGGTGTAATGTGAGCTTTTTAGAAATTTCTCGTGGCAACAGCCCTGTTGTCTTGACAATACCTCATAGTGGAACAGAACTACCTGAGGATGTACGTTCATCCTTGAACGAGCGGGGACTGGTTCTTGCCGATACCGATTGGCATATTGACCGTCTCTACGATGGATTATTGCTAGATGCTACCATTATACGCACCCGTATTCATCGCTATGTCATTGATGTCAATCGGAACCCCACGGGACAATCTCTTTATCCGGGACAGAATACAACGACCTTGATACCGTTGACAGACTTTGATGGTAATGAAATTTGGGACAAATTGCCGACTAAAGCTGAAATTGAGAGGCGGCGGCGGGTTTATCATACTCCTTATCATAACGAAATATGCTTTGAGCTCAAGCGTGTTCATGCACTACATGGACATGCCATACTCTATGATTGTCACTCTATTCGTTCAAGAATTCCATTCCTGTTCAACGGATATCTTCCTGACTTCAATATTGGAACAAACCAAAGCGTAACTGCTGATTCCAAAATTGAGGAATGTGTTGTTGAAATTTGCAGTCGAGCAAAAGACTATAGCAATACACTAAACGGGCGGTTCAAAGGCGGTTGGACTGTTCGGCATTATGGCAAACCCCAACAAGGTGTTCATGCCATCCAGATGGAACTCGCGCAAAACACATATCTTGAAGTTGAGAAACCACCCTGGACTTATTGCCCGACCAAATCAGACCATCTTCGTATCTATTTGAAAAATATTCTTGCCGAATTAAACGACTGGAGACCGAGTTGAAGTATTCTCGTCAAAACATCAGGGAAGTATTTCCTCCAACTGGCCCAGAACTGAATGCAAAATGCTGGCAAACCGAAGCACCGCTACGAATGATCATGAACAATTTGCATCCAGACGTTGCTGAAAATCCCCATGAACTTGTGGTTTATGGGGGGATCGGTAGAGCAGCTCGTAGTTGGGAAGACTTTGACCAGATTGTCGAAAGTCTTAAGAATTTAGAGGCAGATGAAACTTTAGTCGTACAATCGGGCAAACCGATATCTATTATTCGCACACACAAGGACGCTCCACGGGTATTGATTGCAAACTCAAATATCGTACCCCATTGGGCAAATTGGGACCACTTCAACGAACTTGATCGCAAAGGGCTCATGATGTACGGCCAAATGACGGCAGGATCCTGGATTTATATTGGCTCACAAGGAATTGTACAGGGCACATATGAAACATTTGCTGAGGCTGGTCGGCAACATTATGGTGGAAATTTGACTGGTAAGTGGATTCTCACCGGAGGTCTTGGTGGAATGGGAGGAGCACAACCTCTGGCGGCAGTATTTGCTGGTGCCAGTTGTCTTGCTGTTGAATGCAACCCCGACAGTATCGATTTTCGCCTGCGCACCAAGTATCTCGATGAAAAGGCTGAGACTCTTGATGAAGCCATGGCCATGATTACTTGTTGGACAAATGCTGGGAAAGCAAAATCTGTTGGGCTTTTGGGTAATGCAGCGGATATTTTTCCGGAAATTGTACGCCGTGGTATCCGTCCAGACATTGTGACCGATCAAACTTCTGCCCATGACCCAATAAATGGTTACTTGCCGCAAGGTTGGACCATCTCTGAATGGAACGCCAGACGGGAGATTGATCCCAAGGCGGTAGAGGTTGCAGCGCGAGTATCAATGAAGAATCATGTTAAAGCTATGGTGAATTTTTGGTCTGCGGGCATTCCGACTCTGGATTATGGCA
The DNA here is from genome assembly GCA_022824005.1 of Paracoccaceae bacterium. Taxonomy (GTDB): domain Bacteria; phylum Pseudomonadota; class Alphaproteobacteria; order Rhodobacterales; family Rhodobacteraceae; genus JAPOXR01. The sequence goes on along the minus strand of JAJEBG010000013.1, from coordinate 4,294 downwards.
ATAACATTCGTCAAGTAGCGAAAGACGAAGGATTGGAAAATGCCTTTGCCTTCCCCGGCTTTGTGCCTGCCTACATTCGACCACTCTTTTGTCGCGGTATAGGACCTTTTCGCTGGTGCGCACTATCGGGCGACCCCGAGGATATCTACAAAACCGACCAGGCTATGAAAGAGCTTTTCCCAGACAACACACATTTGCACAATTGGCTTCGTATGGCACAGGAACGGATTGAGTTCCAAGGTTTGCCGGCACGCATCTGCTGGATCGGACTCGGTGACCGTCATCGTGCTGGCCTCAAGTTTAATCAAATGGTTGCTAGCGGTGAATTAAAGGCACCTGTTGTCATTGGTCGTGATCATCTGGACTCGGGTTCTGTTGCCAGTCCTAATCGCGAGACTGAAGCGATGAAGGATGGTTCCGATGCTGTCTCTGATTGGCCGTTGTTAAATGCGCTTATCAATACAGCTTCCGGCGCAACATGGGTTTCGTTGCATCATGGCGGCGGTGTTGGCATGGGCTTTAGTCAACATGCCGGTATGGTCGTCTGTGCCGACGGCACGCCAGAAGCGGCATGTCGCATTGAGCGTGTGCTTTGGAATGATCCCGCTTCAGGAGTCTGGCGGCATGCTGATGCAGGCTATGACGAAGCGATAGCCTGCGCCCGTGAATTCGGACTAAGGTTACCAAGTATCATTAAAATTAAAAATCATCAGTCTTCAAATTAAGGGGAATAATTATGAAATAAAAACAAGTATCAATGCCTCCGGCATCTCCGCAGATGCAAGCTATGACGAAACTATGGCCCGTTTCTGTGAATTGAGTTTGTGGTTGCCTTGCAACCCTGAAAATTAATCATCTTTTGCCTTCAGAATTATAGGAGAAAATTATGAAGCGAAGAACTTTTATCAAAGTTGGTGTTGCCAGTACTGCTGCAACGGCGCTTGCAGCACCTAGTATTGCAAAGGATATGGTGGAGTGGAATATGGTCACTGCATGGCCTAAAAACCTACCCGGTCCAGGGGTTGCAGCCCAAACCCTCGCCGACCGTATCACTTCTTTATCAGGAGGACGAATTGTAGTAAAACTTTTCCCCGCCGGTGAATTGGTGCCAGGTCGTGGGGTGTTTGATGCTGTCAGCGAAGGCACTGCCGACCTCTATCATGCCGTCCCCGCCTATTGGGGATCAAAATCAAAAGGGATACTTCTCTTTGGCTCACAACCTTTTGGTTTGCGTGCGGATGAGCAATTTGGCTGGCTTTATCACGGTGGTGGGCAAGCACTCTACGATGAGATGTATGCACGGTTTAACCTCAAACCCTTCCTTTGTGGAAATTCAGGTCCACAATGGGGTGGCTGGTTTAAATCAGAAATTAACTCATTGGATGATCTAAAAGGATTAAAATTCCGTACAACCGGTCTTGCATCTGAGATGGCCGCCAAGATTGGCATTGCAGCCGAAGCAATGTCAGGCCCCGCTATGTTTCAGGCCCTGCAAACGGGTGTATTAGATGCGGGTGAATTTATTGGTCCTTGGACCGACAGTGCACTCGGCTATTTCCAAGTCGCCAAAAATTATTACTGGCCAGGTGTAGGGGAACCCTCTTCGGCTGAAGAGTGTGCCGTGAATGCAAAAACATTTGCTACCCTCCCTGATGATCTGAAAGCGGCCGTAAGTCTTGCTTGTCAAAGCCTTTATAACCCGGTTTGGACAGAATACACGACAAAACACGCAGTCTCGCTGCAAAAGCTTGTTGTAGATGAAGGTGTAAGAGTCAAACGTTTTCCCGATAGCGTGATAGAGGCAATGGGCGATGCAGCGGCAGAAGTTATTGATGAATTGCGTCAAGATGATGATGGTTTGGTCAGGCAAATCACCGAGAGTTTTGTCGCCTATCGCGATAGCGTCGGAAGATACATGTCTTATGCCGATAATGGTCAAATGAACGCTCGCGCCGCAATTATGGGTTACTAAAACTTCGTGGCCCGCATTTTCTATGTGGGCCACAACAAAAAAGGTCAGTGATGCTTAAATTTGCACACCGACTTGATATGATTAACAAAACGGTTGCTTGCGGTGTTCGCTGGTTAGTTGTCTTGATGGTTTTAGTACAATTTGGTATTGTGCTTGGACGTTATGTTTATGGTCTGAACTCAATTGTCGTCCAAGAGAGCGTTCTCTACATGCATGGAGCACTTTTTATGCTTGGTGCAGGTTATACTCTTTTAGTGGATGGACACGTAAGAGTTGATGTATTCTATGCAGGTCTATCACCTCGCGTTCAAAGGCAAATTGATTTAATTGGCCATTTATGTTTTTTAATGCCTGCCATGTTTGTGCTTCTTTACTGGTCTTGGCCGTCAGTTCGCAATTCATGGGCTATTCTTGAAGGTCCAATTTCTGTCGGTGGACTCAAAGCAGTTTTTCTTCTCAAGTCGCTTATTCCAGCCTTCTGTATTCTCATTATACTTCAATCACTTGCAATTGTAATCCGCTTGGTCAAGGTCAACAAGCCTTGAGTGAAAATCTCGATATTATCATGTTCGGCGCACTTATGGTCGTGGTGTTGTCGGGATTCCCAGTCGCTTTTTCTATTGCCGGTACTGCGGTGATCTTCGCCTATTTCGGATGGGCCCTCGGTGCTATGGATATTTCTTTGCTTGGCGCGCTTGGGCAGAGATTCTTTGGATTGATATCCAATCAGGTATTGATTGCTATTCCTGTGTTCATATTGATGGGTGCAATTTTAGAAAAGAGTAAAATTGCAGAGACATTACTTGACACGATGGGGCGTCTCTTTGGCGGCATACATGGTGGGTTAGGTATCTCAGTTACACTCGTCGGAGCCCTACTTGCTGCATCCACGGGTATTGTTGGAGCCACTGTTGTGGCAATGGGGCTCATCGCTCTCCCGTCAATGCTGAGAGCAGGATATTCAAAGCCTTTTGCAGCAGGAATTGTCTGTACCGCAGGCACGCTAGGACAAATTATCCCACCCTCAACCTTGCTTATAATTTTATCAGATGTGATGTCCAGCGCCTTTCAGCAAGCTCAGTATGAGCAAGGAAAATTCAGCGTTGAGGCTTTGTCAGTTGGCCAATTTTTTGCTGCGGCATTGGTCCCAGGTTTGGTGCTTGTTCTGCTTTATCTTTTGTATATTTTGGCTCGTGGATTGGTAAGGCCACAAGATTCCCCACTTGTAACAAAAGGAGAGACTCCTCGCCTACGCGACGTATATGTCGCAGTTCTACCCCCGATCGGGTTGATTATAGCGGTCTTGGGAACAATTTTAGGCGGCATTGCAACGCCCACCGAAGCGGCTTCAGTCGGCGTTATTGGTTCATTACTGATGGTTGGTGCTAAACAGGGTGTTAACCGTGTGATATTATTCAGCGGCACCGGATCATTGGTGCTTGTGTTGCTTCTTGCAGGTGCTCTCCCGGTTCGGCTTCAAAAAGAATCTGTTTCAAATATGGAAGTCTTTCTCGGTATATTTTATTCAATCTTGATTGTAGTCGGCATTACAGCACTGATCATTTCCCTTCGAGCATGTTTAAACAATGGCATGTTAAAAGATGCTGCAACTTCAACGATGAAAATGACGGCAATGATCTTTGCCACCATACTTGCCGCAAGTTTTTTCTCGTTGGTCCTCATCGGTTTAGGTGGTGAGGAGCGTGTGGCTGAGATATTAAAAAACCTACCTGGTGGCTCTATTGGAGCGTTGTTATTAACGATGCTATTCTTGTTTGTTTTGGGTTTCTTTTTAGATTTTGTAGAAATTGCGGTTATAGTTTTGCCGTTGGTTACACCCCAACTGATTCTTATGGGGCATGATCCAATTTGGTTAGGTATACTTATTGCGATCAACCTGCAGACCAGTTTTTTAACGCCTCCATTTGGTTTCTCGTTATTTTATCTTCGAGGTGCGGCCCCAAAAACTGTGACAACTCTTGACATTTATCGGGGGGTTATGCCGTTTATTCTATTACAGATCGTAGGTGTTGCATTGGTCTGGTTGTTTCCTGCCTTGTCAACCTGGTTACCCGATATAATCTTTTGAATTCTCCGAGATAATTGTTGGGAGCATTCGATCCTTCTTACATTGGTCATCAATGATATTTCTTAACGACTCAAGTCGGCACTAGCCCACAAATCTCAGTGCGCCGTGGAAAGGCGCGTCATCCTTGTGGGTGCGAATCCCACCCAACATTTGTCGCTTCGGCTGGTAGCAGCCAGGGCGGTTTACGGAGGTAACGATGTAGACTGAAGCACCTTGGTGTTAAAGGGCCGCCT
>JAJEBG010000032.1 GCA_022824005.1 Paracoccaceae bacterium | reverse complement strand
TGTTGGTCTGGCGTGGAACCGTGTTCCGTTTATGATCGCTGCAAGGAAGGCATCTGGTGGCGATGTCCAGTGTGATGTGGCGGCCTGAAGTGCGGCTTTGAAAAGGAGAGGCGATCGGCCGGATATTGAGCCACAGCACGCCTAAATGGGGGTGCATAAAAAAGAAGATGTTGTGCCCTTTTTTGAAAGAAAAATCATTGTATTACAAGAGTTTACGCTCAAAAATGTCGGAAGTCAAGACAAGATATGGCTACGCACGGCTTTCCAAAGCTGAGCAACCAAGGGCTCATAGCTTTCACGGATGAGTAGTATGTCGTCTAGGAAGATATCCTTCATCAACCCCACACTGCGATTTCCCAAAGCAGCCGTCCATAGCCCGCACGGCATTCGGCCAAGCGGTCTCACAGCCGACATTGGGCATTAGAAACTTTGCTCGTTACTCTGTGTCAAAACCATTCCAACAAAATTGCCGATGACGACCAATCGGACTAAGCTGCCGAAACCGGCTCAGATGGCTGCTAAAAGCGGAAATTGCCGCCGTTACTTGGCCGCCACGCAACATCATGCGTCCAAAAACACATGATCAAACTGCATAATATGTTGCACTTCACTGTGGAACGGGGGATTGAAAAAATTGAACAGAATGACAATATATGCTTAAACGAGACCGAAGTTTTCGTCTCCACCAATCGAATCATGTGACCACATCGCTCTTCTGGCATCAATGGGAGTTCAATTTGTCCGAATCTGTTACACCAAAAGAGGGTACACGTCGCGACTTTATTTACTACGCGACCGGTGCCACCGGTGCCGTGACAGGGGGCGCAGCCGTCTGGGCGCTGATCAATCAGATGAATCCGAGTTCTGATGTGCAAGCCCTTTCAACGATTGAGGTTGATATTGGAGGTGTCGAACCCGGCACTCAACTCGTTGTCAAGTGGTTGGGTAAACCTGTCTTTATACGCCGACGAACACAAGAAGAGATTATTAAAGAGCGCGAAGTTGAGGTTGATGGTCTCATTGACCCGTTAGCCCGCAATGACAATCTTGACGGGGAGGTGGAAGCCCTTGATGTCAATCGAACAATTGACGAAGCCGGTGAGTGGCTTGTCATGATTGGCGTTTGCACTCATCTTGGTTGTGTGCCGCTCAGTGATGCCGGAGACTTCAAAGGTTGGTTTTGTCCCTGTCATGGTTCTCATTATGATTTATCAGGGCGGATTCGCCGAGGTCCGGCCCCGCAAAATCTGGAAGTTCCGAGGGTCACTCTTGTCGATGAAAACACCATTCGTTTAGGTTAGTCAGAGGGTTTTTTGCCATGTCAGAGATTCCACGCGATCACTATCGTCCCAAATTGAAAGGCGAGAAATGGCTGCAACGGCGCTTGCCGATCTTATCACTCGTACACGATGCCTTGTTCATTCCCACACCGAAAAACCTCAACTGGATGTGGATATGGGGAATCGTCTTGATGTTCTGCCTCGTCTTGCAGATCGTCACCGGGATCGTCTTGTCAATGCATTACACACCACAAGCCGATTTGGCGTTTGCTAGCGTTGAACACATCATGCGGAATGTCAATGGGGGCTGGGCGCTTCGCTACCTTCACGCCAATGGCGCGTCCCTGTTTTTCTTGGCCGTATACCTGCACATTTTTCGGGGTTTGTACTATGGGTCGTACAAAGAACCGCGTGAGGTCACGTGGATTATTGGTATATTGATCTATGGCATGATGATGGCCACGGCCTTTATGGGGTATGTACTCCCTTGGGGACAAATGTCTTTTTGGGGCGCGACTGTGATCACCGGATTGTTTGGTGCCATTCCATTTGTTGGTGAAACAATTCAGACGTGGCTGCTAGGAGGCCCCGCTGTTGGAAACCCCACACTTAATCGGTTTTTCTCGCTGCATTATCTTCTGCCCTTCGTCATCGCTGGATTGGTCATCGTTCACATTTGGGCTTTCCACACCACGGGTAACAACAATCCGACGGGGGTTGAAGTTCGCCGATCTTCGCGCCAAGAGGCGGATCAAGATACTTTGCCGTTCTGGCCCTATTTTGTCATCAAAGATTTGTTTGCGCTCTGCGTGATTCTGGCGGTATTCTTCGCCATCGTTGGGTTCATGCCCAGCTATTTGGGACATCCAGACAATTATATTCAGGCTGACCCATTGGTCACGCCGGCCCATATTGTTCCTGAATGGTATTTTCTTCCCTTCTATGCCATTCTTCGGGCGTTCACTGCTGACGTTTGGGTCGTTCAATTGACGCAGTTTGTGACCGGCGGCATCATTGATGCTAAATTTTTTGGTGTCATGGCGATGTTTGGCTCCATCGTCGTTTTGGCTTTGGTTCCTTGGTTGGATAGTTCATCAATCCGCTCTGGGCGTTATCGCCCCATGTTCAGATGGTGGTTTGTGCTTCTAGTGGTTGATTTCATTGTTCTCACTTGGGTGGGTAGTCAGCCGGCCGAGGGCATTTATGCCATCATCTCGCTCGTCGGGGCGGCCTATTGGTTCATCCATTTCCTTGTTATTCTGCCGCTACTGGGCGTCTTAGAAAAGCCCAATCAGGTACCAACATCAATTCATGAGGATTTTGAAAAAAAACATTTGATCGTCAGCTCGGCCATGGAGCCAGCCGAATGATTCAAAGTCATAACAGGGCCGTCACCCGCGTCAAAAGAGCGTGGGTTATGGCAGGGATTATTCTCATGGCGGGCAAATTGGCGCTGGCGGCGGGCGGGGACGTCTATATTGACGATCATTCCTTTTCGTTTGAGGGGCCATTCGGCAAATTTGACTCGCAACAGCTTCAGCGGGGGCTGCAGGTTTATCAAGAAGTATGTGCTGCGTGTCACGGCCTTCAATTTGTGCCCTTTCGAGCCCTCGGTGATTCAGATGGCCTCGGCCTCAGTGCCACCGCTGTCAAGGCTTTCGCCGCAAAATACGAGATTTTTGATCCTGAACTGGACGATTTTCGGCCCGCCAAACCGGTAGATCATTTCCCGGCCAATAACTCAGTCAACGCCCCTGATCTATCCCTGATGACCAAGGCTAGGGCGGGTTTTCACGGACCGTTTGGCACCGGCTTAACGCAACTGTTTCGAGGCATTGGCGGACCTGAATATACCGCGACACTGCTGACGGCCTACACCGGCAAAGAGAAAGAAGAGGCCAACACGCTACTCTATGCCAACAAGGCTTACCCGGGAGGTTGGATTGCCATGGCACCTCCTCTTGAAGATGGACAGGTAGAATTCGCTGATGGTGCAGATAACTCAGTTGAAGCGATGGCGGTTGATGTGGCGGCGTTTCTCACTTGGGCCGCCGAACCCAAGATGATGGCACGTAAACAGATGGGGTTTGTCGCTGTCACGCTTCTAACAGTTTTATCGGTCTTGCTTTATTTCACTAATAAGAGAGTCTGGGCGTCGGTGAAGGGCAAACGAGAGAGTCAAGAGTGAATCACCTTCGTCCGCGGTGACCAAATATATCATCAGCTTTGTTGGGCCTTTCGCTCTCAGTGGTCTTGTCAACTAAACTATAGCTGTAAGTATTTCCGTTGATAACTTGTCCAACATATTATGAGAAACAGGCCGTTCTAAATTTAATCTGGTCATAATCCGGCATATTCAAAACAAGCGTCTTCCCGTCCGCAATGGAAACAGTAAATCACAAGCCGATCCCGAGGATTGACCATCATTAGTGGAATTTTCTTCTCATCTTTACGAGTTGGATGAAGATGGGTTCGTTTCTAAAGCTTGCAGAGCCGTATGGTTATAACCATGCACGGAAGGTTCCCGACACCACGCGAGGCGGATATCTTTGAGCTCTCGCAACATCGCTCGGGCGGCATCTTCATCGTGGGCTAGAAGAGTGACAACTTC
>JAJEBG010000028.1 GCA_022824005.1 Paracoccaceae bacterium | reverse complement strand
GGCAGCCCGCATGTCGGGCTGGGGCTTGCCACGGGTGCCCGTGACTACGCGCTCGGCTGGCGGCTCTCGCCGGTGGCCAACGCCAACGCGCCTGACCTCTCCTTCGGGGTGAAGGCGAACAGGCGCGAAAACGATACGGCGGCGCCGGAGCACTCGGTCGGATTCGAGGCTATCGCGCGCTGGTGATCGCGACGCCTCGGCGAAGCGGCGCCATCTCTCCGGCGCCTGCCGGAGCGGGCGCCCTTCCCGATGCGCCTCCAGACCGCTGCCGCTGGTCCGGCTCGCGGCGGAGGGCGGTGCCGTCTTTCCCGAGGATGACGGCCTCCCGCTGGTCCGCGAGGTGGCGACTATTGAGGATGTCTGGCTCGGTGCCTAGGTCCCTCGGCGGGGCGGGCACGGGGGACGAAGGAGACACCGAACTTCTGCTGGCGCTAGAAAACGAGGCGGAAGGGCTCACGCAGCGCGAGATCGCGGTGCGGCTCTGGGGCCGGGAACGGGTCGCGGAGGAGTACTATGACGGCAGCTGGATGAATACCCGCGTCAAGCGCCGCCGGGCGCGGGCGAAGGCGATCCTGAAATAGTATCGCGACATGGCGACGGGGGAATGACGTGGGGCCGGAGTCGTCAACGCGCGCTGAAACGCGCTATAACAGCCCCCAATGCACAGGGGTCATATATCGACGACAATCGTGTGTCGGTCTCGGTTGTAACGAGCCCACGAATCAGGAATCAAACTTGAAAGGGGCTTCTTGATTATGACATCACTCAATTCGTCAGAGGACACAATGGCGGGAAGCGGCTATTTAAGACCATAGGATAAGGTCTGATTAATCATTCTTGGTCGAAAATCTCGCCCGCTTTGATGGGAAAACCGCGTAAGAAATCCGCTGCGGTCATGGCCGATTTTCCAGAACGTTGGAGTTGAAGAATCCGCACCGCGTGTGTTTTGCAAGCGACCAGAAGATTATCATCGAGGAAAGTGCCAGAGACGCCCTTGCCGTCTTCGAGTTGAGTGGCTAAAATCTTGATACGTGTGCCCCGAATGTGACTCCATGCCCCTGGTGATGGCGAGAGACCACGGACCAAATAGTCGACTTGATTGGCATCTTTAGTCCAATCAATTCGTGCCTCATTTTTGGCAATTTTTTTGGCATAACTTGATCCGGTATCGGGGAGTTTGATGGGTTTGAGTTGATCGATTTGCCGCAGACATTCAAGCATCATTTGAGATCCTTGTGCGGCCAACTTGTTCATCAGCGAGCCAAAGGTCTCGCTTGGTCGAATAGGAATCTCTTGCCGCATCAAGACAGGCCCAGAATCAAGTTTCGATGTCATTTGCATGATACTGATACCGGTGATGTCATCACCGGCCATGATGGCGCGTTGAATGGGGGCCGCGCCCCTCCAGCGAGGGAGGAGGGAGGGATGAATATTCAAGAAGCCCTTGGCGGGAAGTGACAAAATATTGTCAGGCAGCAGATGCGCATAATCGGCCAGTATGCCGACATCTAAATCCAATTGAGCGAGTTCCATGAGGAGACCCGAGTCGTTGGGATGATCGCATCGCAACACATTGATATTCTGCTTCTCGGAATAGGCGGCCACTTCTGAATGCTGGCGTCGTTGACCGCGACCGGCCCGCCGCGCCTCTCGGGTGCACACAGCCATGATGTGATGGTTGGCACCAACCAGTCCTTTAAGTGCGGTCAACGCGAAGGGACCCGAGCCAAAGAATACCAACCTTAGGGAATTGGGCATCAGTGCAAGCGCCTTAACCCTTTAGTGAATTCAGTCGGGTCATTTTTTGAACAATGATTCTTCGTTTGATCAATGAACAATGATCAATAAACAGAGTGCCGTTCAGATGATCAATTTCATGCTGAGCACAACGAGATTTAATTCCATTAAAATGTTCTTCATGCCAAGTGCCATCGGTATCTTGGAATCGGATGTCAACTGCGACAGGACGGGAGATTTTTGCAAAATGGGACGGAAATGACAAACAACCCTCTTCCTCTTCATTTTCAATGTCGAAAGAACGAACGATTTCAGGGTTGACCAATATATAAGGGTCGGGTTTTGTTTCCCCCCGCGAGCAATCCATCACCGCCATTTTCTTGACAATGCCCACTTGGTTGGCCGCGAGACCGATACCTTGAGCATCATACATCGTGTCAAGTAAACTTTGGGCGAGACTCTTGGTCTTCGCACCAAAATCGGTTATCGGCGTCGCTTTCATACGCAACCGCCTGTCAGGAAATTGAAGAATGGGTTTGATTGATGTCATGTCGGATTTCGAATTTGATCTTCTGTTCCACCGGCGACTTTGTCGATAGGCTCAAGAGGTGTTGATATCACTCTCGTTGACCTGACTTTTACTGATAATAGGATTTGTGACTTTTGCCAATATGTGAGGTTGGTGTCTGTCCGTCAAAAGTTAAAGGACTCGAAGGAGTGGGTTTCCACTTGTGTCAACTTGAGTTTTGACATGATAAGAGGTGGGAGACCAAACAGGGCGGTGAGTGGTAAAAGGAATCGTGTATGAATTTTGATGAAATCATTGAGCGGCGTGATACCCACAGTTTGAAATGGGATATGATGGAGCCGCTCTTCGGTGTACCAAAAAGCAGTGGTATCTCCATGTGGGTGGCGGATATGGATTTCCGACCCCCTGAAGCCGCGACGGACGCTTTGGAGGCGATGCTCAGAAATGGGATTTTCGGCTATTATGGTGATGAGAGGGGTTATCGCGAGGCGATCGTCTGGTGGATGGCCAACCGTCATGACTGGCTGATTGAGCCGGATTGGGTTTTTTCGACTCATGGTCTGGTGAATGGGATGGCCCTCGCTGTTGATACCTTTACCAAGCCGGGCGATGGCATTGTTCTTTTCACGCCCGTTTATCATGCTTTCGCAAAAATTATTGAAGCGGCGCACCGGCGGGTGATTGAGTGCCCGCTCTCGTTGAAGAATGGCCGATATGAGTTTGATTTTTCCGTCTATGGTCAATGGGTGCAAGAAAACGCAAAGATGGCCATTCTCTGCTCTCCGCACAATCCTGGGGGTCGGGTTTGGACGCGCGACGAACTGCGAGATGTTCATAATTTTTGTCAGCGGCACGACTTGATTCTAGTGTCGGACGAAATCCATCATGACCTCGTTATGCCTGGGCATCAACATGTTGTGATGCCACTCGCCGCGCCCGAGGCAATGGACCGACTGGTGATGCTGACGGCGACCACTAAAACGTTCAATCTCGCCGGAGCCCATATTGGAAATGTGATTATTGCTGATGAGAGACTTCGTTCAACCTTTGCTCAACGAATGAACGCCTTGGGTATATCACCCAATAGTTTTGGGATGTTTCTAGCCGAGTCGGTCTATTCGCTAGAGGGGGCAGAATGGGTTGATGCTCTGATGCAATATCTTGATCACAATCGACGCTTGTTTGACGCGCGAATGAATCAGATTTCGGGTGTGCATTCAATGTCGCTTGAAGCTACCTATTTGGCTTGGGTTGGCTTTCACGATATGAAATTGAGTGATGAGGAAATCCGTCAGAAAATCAATGGTCAAGCACAGGTGGCGGTCAATTATGGCTCGACCTTTGGAATGGGCGGGCAAGGTTTTCATCGTTTCAATATTGCCACACCACGATCGGTGCTAGAGGATGCATTGGGACGTCTGGAGCAAGCTTTTGATGTTTGCTGATGGGCTTGAAACCTTGAGAGATATGCCTGACCGTGTCAAATTCGCCCCTTTTTTTGGAGAATCGAAGATCACGTTTGAAAGGGATGGGAGATCGGACAATATACACGAGCAAAAATTGGAAGTTTGAATGCGGCATTATTTAGACTTTGAAAAATCTCTTGCCAAAATTGAGGCTGACGCGGATCAATTGCGTGCCAAAGATAACCCTCAAGATAAGGCAGATAATACGCGCCAGCTCAGGTCTCTGGACAAAAAAGCCAAGAAATTTCTTGCCGACACATATGCCAATCTCAGTCCTTGGCAAAAATGCCAAGTGGCCCGACATCCAAACCGGCCGCATTGCAAAGATTATATCAACGTCTTGTTTAACGAACGAATGCATCTCTCTGGTGATCGCGCTTTCGCGGATGATCAGGCGATTGTAGGTTGTTTGGCGCGTTTTGAAGACCAGCCTGTCATGGTGATCGGCCAGGAGAAGGGCTACGATACGAATAGCCGGCTTGCACATAATTTCGGAATGGCACGCCCCGAAGGTTACCGCAAAGCGATCCGCCTGATGGAGTTGGCCGACAGGTTTGCCTTGCCTGTGATCACGCTGATTGACACCCCGGGGGCCTATCCTGGCAAGGGGGCAGAAGAGCGGGGGCAATCAGAAGCGATCGCCCGCTCGACTGAAAAATGTCTGATGTTGGGAGTGCCGATGATCTCCATTATCATCGGTGAGGGCGGCTCGGGAGGGGCCATCGCGCTGGCGAGTTCGGATTGTACATTGATGTTGGAACATTCAATTTACTCGGTGATCAGCCCGGAAGGTTGTGCATCGATTCTGTGGCAAGACGCGGAAAAAATGCGCGAGGCCGCCGAAGCCCTTCGTCTCACAGCGCAGGACTTGGTGAAACTTGGGATTGTCGATGAAATTGTTCCAGAACCGGTTGGAGGGGCACAACGTCATCCAAGAGAAATCATTGATAATGTGGCCCCCGTTCTCTCACGATGGTTGAATCAACTGTTATCAGTAGAACCCACGAAACGGCTCAAAGCGAGGCATTCGAGATTTATGAATATGGGGCAGCAACGGCTCTGATTTTGTCTGGCTTTCCATTGACATTTGGCAAACAAGTCTGCGAATTAATCGTCTGATATTCCAAGAATTTTTCGCATCTCTCCGCTGACGGTATCTTGGATGTATGGAGTGGGTGGCACAAGTCTAGCGACCACGACATTTGTTATGTCGCATCTCCTGCCCAACCCATTGACCTCGCCAAACGATGGCCGTGATGGGAATTTCCTTTGGGCATCCGAATAGAAGCTGTTGGCCGGATCAATGGGTTGCCAACGCCTCACTCCCGTAAAGGAACCCGTCCAGTGACCCCGAATGGCGAGATCGGCAAGTTGGTCGCCATTTGAATCGATATAGGCCATCGCGCTTGACGGGTTGAAACGGATTTCATCGTGCCAAATCCAGAACATATCTTGATTTGACAGTTGAAATTCCAAGGCCAGTTTACAGTGGATATAGGCTGTCTTGCTATCGTTGAGGGTGACAGTCTCGGGCGACGAAAATCCGTAATGATGGCCTGAGGAGACAACGACTTGACCTCGACTGCCACTTCCATGATGACGCAATTGAGACTTTAAAGTTTTGGCGACGATCAATGTCTGTGTTGCCGAGGAAGAAGAGTCAACATCGCAATGAAGGCGACCATCCTCGCTGCGATAGCGGCAGATTTTCATGTCATTGACTGTTCCTAAAAGTGAATGGGAGAGACGTTTTGATATGGTAAAACCTTGTTGAAGACTCGAAGAATCACCAGCAGAATTGAAGTTTGCCGTCATCATTGAGAGGGTAAGTGTGATGACCGTTAAGAGGATTTTTCTAAATTTGAGCATAAGGTTTGACCTGCAGTGTGAAAGAATCGGATATTCAATCGTCCGTGTGAAATTTCCAAGCCAAGTTTGAAGATAAAACGACAGGTCCGTATTGATGGGCGGCGGCACCAAACCGAGGATAGCGGGAGAGTGTCATAAACAAGCAGGACGGACAAAAGGCCTGAATTGGATTGAAATAAAAAACCTGATACCCAAGTCATTGGCCATTAAAGCCAACAATTGACAGTCAAGATGAACAAACAAATCCCTCTTAAATCCAATCAGCGTCGACCTTGCCACCGTCCTTGGCAGGTGGCTCGCGCGCAAGGTTGTCTGTTGGGTCAAATCTGTGGTGACGCGCTTGGCAGTCAGGTTGAGTTTTTTGACGACGCGGCAAGCCTTCATAAGTCTTCTTGCCACGATGTCAGGGAGATGAGGGACGGTGGTGTGTTCAATACCTGCGCCGGACAACCGACCGATGATTCAGAAATGGCATTAGCCTTGGCGCACTCCCTCGTTGAATCGGGTCAGTTTGATATCGCTAAAATTCACACGGCCTACCGAAACTGGTTTGAGTCGGGACCTTTCGATTGTGGCGAAACCATTGCGGCCGCTTTGTGTGGCCACATGAACTCGTCGAGCCAAGGCAATGGCGCGTTAATGCGCGCCAGCCCTTTGGGACTGTTCGGCGCGGGGCGAGATAACAAAATTGTGACGGATATGGCGTGCAAAGATGCCGCTCTGACGCATCCTAACCCTGTTTGCCAAGAAGTCAACGCGGTGTTCGTCTTGATCATTGCCAACGCCGTGAGCGATGGAGGGAATCCGCAAGTTCTCTACCGTTTGGCGCGTCAATGGGCCGTGGATATGGCCATCTCGAAAGAAGTCATTGAAGGCATAGACGCGGCTCAACGAAAGACATGGATCGATAAGTCGAGCGGCAAACAGGCGTGGGCTCTGGTGGCGTTGCAGAACGCCCTTTGGCAATTGCTACATGCACCTAATCTTGAAGAAGGAATTGTCGATACCATCTCCCGAGGTGGGGCGACGGGAACCAATGCCGCTGTCTGTGGTGCGTTGCTCGGTTCAGTCTATGGAATCGAAGCCATCCCGGAGCGGTGGCGCGACGCGGTGTTGAATTGTCAGCCCGACAAAGAAAATCCTACTGTTTCTCAACCACGTCCCCAAGAATACTGGGCATCAAATGTGCTCGAATTATCAAAGCAACTCATTTCAATCTGACGCGGAGAGCCGTTAAAGACTTTGAGCGACGACAAATTCTGTACTCACGAAAGATCAATCATGACCAATTGGCGCGAGGCCATCGTTTAGAAATCAAACCATCCTGTCGAGTCTATCTCTGAGACTCCGAGGTTAGAGTGCCGTTAGAAAAAACATCGGCAAGTTTCTAGGTGGCTTGCTTCGACACCATGACGCGCTGAGGACAAAAGGCGGGACGCAGGCTCTTGCAAAAGGAGCAAAAAATAGCAATATATTTGAATGCAGGAAATAGGGAGTGACGGATGCAGGCTCGGATTTATCAACCAGCCCGGAGTGCCATGCAATCGGGCACGGCCAATTCAAACAAGTGGGTTTTGGAATTTGTGCCAAGCTCGGCGAGAAAAATCGACCCCCTCATGGGCTGGACAGGATCTAGCGATACTCAGTCTCAGGTCAAAATGACTTTCGATTCAAAAGAAGCCGCAATAGCGTATTCTAAAGCTCAGGGTCTGATGGTTCAGGTATCTTCTCCCAACCGGCGACGAGCCGTTAAACGGCCCCGTGGTTATGGAGAGAATTTTGCCTTTGATCGCCGTGAGGCTTGGACTCATTGACCGCAAAACTCAATTAATCTGCTATCATTCACTGGTGGGCCCCTTAGCTCAATGGATAGAGCAGCTGACTTCTAATCAGCAGGTTCGAGGTTCGAATCCTCGAGGGGTCGCCAACAATTTCCTCGTCTCAATGGTGACAAAGCTACCTCCGTTGCATTCTCGAAATCAAACCATCGATTTCTTTTTGAATTCCCGCCAGCCGCAAGGGAGGTGGACATGCCGTTTATGAAAGCCAATGGCGTCAATATCCACTACGAGGATATTGGCGATCCATCTTGGGACACGATCGTCTTTGCCAACTCGCTTGGTACCGATTTCAGACTCTGGGATGATGTCCTTCCCCACTTGCCAAAGAGGTTGAGAATCATTCGATATGACAAGCGGGGGCATGGTTTGAGTGAGTGCCCACCCTATCCGTATTCGATAGATGATTTGGCCGACGATGCGCAGGCTTTGATGGAAAAACGAAATGTCTCAGATTGCCTGTTTGTGGGATTGTCGATCGGCGGTTTGATTGCTCAAGCCCTGATGCGGCGATCTCGGTCACGGATTCGCGCCGCCGTCCTTTCAAATACCGCCGCAAAGATTGGCAGCGAAGACATGTGGCAATCTCGTATTGTAATGGCGCGCGCAAATAAACTTGCCGAGATGGCCCCCTCAATCATTGATCGCTGGTTCTCAAAATCATTCCGTGACCGCTTCCCCGAGGCGACATTGGGCTGGCAAGCGATGGTGAGCCGCACTTTGGGAGAAGGGTATGCGGGATGTTGCCATGCGATTATGCACGCTGATTTCAGTGATGAAATCGCTCACATTGATCAATCGGTATGGGCCATCGCCGGTTCCGAGGATGGCGCGACACCTCCCGAAATCGTGCGCGCGACAGCGGCATTAATTCCCCATGCCCATTATTTGGAAATAGAGGGCGTCGGCCATCTCACCTGTGTTGAGGCCCCCGAGACTTACGCCAAACATTTGTGCGATATTTTGCGGGAGACGTTTTTGATCAAAGCGAAAGGTGGATGAGGTTTTTTTGCCATTCGTGTGAAGGCCTTCAAATTTCACTTTATTCGAGTGGCAAAACCTCAAGTTTGATTGACGCGTACCACTTGGCCAACGTCCGAATATCCTTGTTGCTTAATGGTTTGACAAGTTCACTCATCACTTCATGAGTGCGCTTGCCCCGTTTATAGGCTTTCAGCTGGGTTTCAATATAAATGTTGGACTCGCCGGCCAAGTTCGGCACTCCAGCCTGCACCGAGAGGCCGTTGGCACCATGGCAAGAGATACATTGTTCCGGTGCGTCGCTAACGGTAGATCCTTTGGGAAGTGTCGCGACCACTTTGTGGGCTGCATACCAAGCAGAAACATCGGCAATCTGTTGTTCTGTCAAACTGGCGACGACCAAGGTCATCATTTCATGCCGCCGTGAACCGTTTTTAAACGCCAAGAGCTGTTCAACGAGATATTCTTGAGGTTCTCCAGCGATATGTGGGGCGATGGGTATCTTGGCATAACCATCTTTGCCATGGCAGGTTTGACATTGTTTGAGGATTTTCCGACCCGATTCTAGGTCGGCTGCTGGCGAATGACCGAAAGTGACCCCGGCGAGCAAAAGCCCGCCGAGGATCATTATTGAGAATGTATTCAATTGCCCGAATGGCCGTTGTAGGCAATACGCCAAATGGCTCCGGCGAAGTCATCTGAGACCAGCATGGATCCATCGGCGAGGAAAGCGACATCCATGGGACGGCCACGATATTCACCCGTATCATCATTCAGCCAACCGTCCGCAAAAACTTGAGCACCCACGGCATTGCCGTCGCTGTCAAGAGCGGTGAACATCACCCGAGCCCCAACCGGGACGGTGCGATTCCACGAGCCATGTTGCGCCCAGAAAATCCCCCCATGGTATTGTTCAGGAAAACTCTCATGATTATAGAAGCTCATACCGAGATCAGCCGCATGGGCGGTCATTTCGAGTTGTGGCTCAATAATCGTCACACCTTCCGGCCGTGGCACATTTTTGTAGTCAGGTATTTCTACCCGAGCATTTGTCCACGGAAAGCCAAAATGTTGTCCAGCCGCGGTCTGCCGATTGAGTTCACCGGGTGGAATATCATCACCCATGCCGTCAACTTGGTTGTCGGTAAACCACAACTCGCCCGTGGCAGGGTTAAAGTCATGACCCACTGAATTGCGCACGCCCCGCGTATACACCTCGCGATTTGAACCATCGGTGCCGATGCGGATGATGCCGCCGATACCCATCTCGTCATACATTTCTAGCTTTTCGATCGGTTGAACATTGAATGGTTGACCGAGCGAAATATAAAGATGACCATCTGGTCCCACGCGACAGACCCGTGCCGAATGGTTGAAACTCTCTTCCTCCTCGGGAATCAACTTTCCCTGAGCGACAACAACTCCAACGGCCGGGTCGGGCCCTTCAAAAAAGAACTCGGCGGCGGGAAATACCAAGACTCGGTTGCGTTCAGCAATATACAGGAACCCGTCTTTTGAGAAACAGGGACCATTGGGAATATCAAAAGCAATCGCCGGTGCAAAATCCATGACCTCATCGGCGATTCGATTGCGATCACGATCAACGATGGACCATACCTTGTCCTTGCGTGTACCCGCAAAGACGACCGTACCCTGGGGCGCCACCGCCATTGACCGAGCATCAGGCACCACCGCGTAGAGACTCACCTCAAAGCCATCGGGAACATTGATATAAGGTAGGATGTTTCGCAGCGCGTCAGCCCGCTCTCCATCCTGTGCTACATGCGTGAAACTGGCATCAGTCTTTTGCATGGCGGTCAGTTTGTTCAAACCTTCGTCAGCCAGAGCCGGCAGAGCCAGCATGGATGCAAAGGTTAAACTGGTAAACATTCTAAACATTTCTTTAGCACCTCCTATTTTGTTGGATGCGTGCAAGAATTCCCAAATAAGTACCCACAATGCGTACAAGAGTATTCTTGACCACATCAAAACTAAACCAATAGGATTGATTGTGATACGATACAAGAATATTTTTGTCATCTGCCAATTTTTTTTGTCATATTCCAATAAATCTCCTACGAACGTCGGCTGATTGCTTGTTTTTGTCTTTGATCTCAATATGTTGGCTCGCTCTCAGGGCTTGTTTTTCCATGTCGACGAAGAGTTCAACGATAGGAAAGAATTCCATCTTGATGGCCAGATGCGACAGTGTGCGACTTCGCGTGTCTCGATAACGCGACATGGTCGCATCGGCTATGGCTTCAATATTTTTCCCGCCTCGCAGAATGGCCGCATGGAGTCAGTGGGTATCTCGTTGAAATAGTGTGGATTGGCCATTCAAATGGCGGTGGGTCGCGAATTTTGCGACCACCAAGTTGACCGGACTTTGAACGTTCATTTCGTCTCACATTGTCAAGATGGATTCAGTTATGCTAATTGCAGAGATGTCAGTGGAGAGTCATCATGGCAGAGACCGTAAAGTTGCGCCCTGAACTGAAGGAAGACCTCAGACAGTTCATCAAAGGGAGAGGAGGCCAAAATTCTCGTTGGGCAAGACGAGGAACTTGCCGCCTCCAAGACCTCGCGGAACATGTCCAACATGACTGGACAAACGGCCCATATAGGCCCGAATCATAAAGAGGATTTTAACCTTTATGATTGTTGGATATGAGTTATTCGTTTTCCCTAAATGAAACAGTCCCTAAGATTTGCTATGATCAAACAGACCAAGTCAGCGGTCAAACCTGACAACCGCCAAACTAAACGGTCGGACGACCGGCTGAAGGCGGCGCTCAAGAGAAATATAAAGCGACGCCGGCAGCAAGCCAGATCTCGGCAAGACAGCAAACAGACCAATTAAATGGATTCAATTGAAATCAAAGGTGGCCAGCCGTTGCACGGTGTCATTGAGATCGCCGGGGCCAAGAATGCTTGTCTGGCTCTCATGCCAGCGTCGCTTCTAACCGACCAGCCGCTGACTCTGACCAACGCGCCCCGATTGTCGGATATCGCGACCATGACTCAACTGTTGCAGACTTTAGGTGTTGAGGTTCGGGAGATGAAAGAGGGCCAGGTATTGTCGATGAGTGCGCACGACATAGAAGAGCACCAAGCCGACTACAATATTGTGCGCAAAATGCGCGCATCAATTTTGGTTCTTGGACCCCTGATTGCTCGACTCGGCCGTGCCGCTGTCTCGCTTCCTGGTGGTTGTGCCATTGGAGCGCGCCCCGTCAATATTCATCTTGATGCCCTGTCGCAACTTGGTGCCGATATTGAACTTGAAAACGGTTACATCATGGCCTCCCTTAGAGGGACTGCGCTACGGGGCGCGGTGATTAAACTTCCCATCGCTTCCGTGGGGGCGACCGAAAACCTTCTGCTTGCCGCCTCACTAGCCAAAGGAACGACCGTTATCGACAACGCGGCGCAAGAGCCGGAGATTGTTGATCTAGCCAATTGTCTACGCAAGATGGGAGCAAGAATTATCGGAGATGGGACGAAGAGAATTGAAATCGAGGGGGTGGAGAGTTTGAAGGGGGCCACTCACCATGTGATTTCAGACCGCATTGAGACAGGTACTTATATGCTGGCCGTGGCCATGGCCGGTGGAGATATAACTTTGCGACACGGATGTATCAATCTCTTGGCATCTTTCGTTGAAAAACTTGAAGAGGCCGGCGTAAAGGTGGCCGAAACGGCACAGGGAATCCATGTTCAACGGGGTTTGTCCGATAGGTTACAGGCGGTGAATGTCTCCACTGAACCCTATCCGGGCTTTCCCACCGACCTCCAAGCGCAGATGATGGCCGCGATGTCAATTTCTAAAGGGCAGTGCCAGTTGGAAGAAACGATCTTTGAGAACCGGTTTATGCACGCGCCGGAACTCATGCGTATGGGAGCCAATATTGAAATTCGTGGGCGTACCGCTTTAATTGAAGGAGTTGATTCTCTACGTGGAGCGCCCCTGATGGCGACAGATCTTCGTGCTTCGGTGTCACTGGTTCTCGCCGGCTTGGCCGCCGAGGGACATACAATTGTTAACCGTGTCTACCATCTCGACCGTGGTTACGAAATGGTTGAAGAAAAATTGGCAGCTTGCGGTGCGGAAATTCGGAGGGCCAGATCGTGATGGATGCTCAATTTGAGGATGCGAAGGAACAACCTCTACGTTTGCGCGCTCGCGACGCCAAGGATATCCAAGTGGTCTCAACGCTGATTCAGGACTCAGTGTTCAAACGTCATGCCATCTCATGGAATGCGCGGCAAAGAGAATTTGCCGTTTTATTGAGCCGGTTTTGCTGGGAGCGTGGGAGCGACGAGGGCTCGCAACGGATTCGCACGGTGCTTAAAGTGACGGACATTCTTGATATTCAAATGGCTGATCTGACCCAAGCTTCAGCGCCTGATGTTTTTTCCTGCTTGGAATTGCGTTTTAAACCTCACGAAGAATTATCGGGTGAATTGGCATTGATTCTTTCTGGTGACCGCGACGTGAAAATGTCGGTAGAATGTATTGAAGTTTCTTTGACCGATGTGTCTTCGCCTTACCCGGCGGCATCGCGGAAAACGCCGGATCATAGCCAAGTCTAATGACCCAGTTGATGGATACGCGGCGGCCGAGCTTTGCGGATGAATTTAGGGACTTGATAACGGCTCGTCAGACCATCAATACCGATATCACAGAACAAACGGCGGCGATCATCGCAGAGGTCAGGGCACGAGGCAATTCGGCCCTGTTTGAGTTCACAGAAAAATTTGATGGATGCGTTGTTGACGACAGCTCAGTTTTCATCGGACAGGATGAAATTGACGAGGCAATAAAATCAGTGCCCACCGATGGTCGCAAGGCGATTGAGTTAGCGGCGGCGCGTATTGTCAAATTTCATCAGCATCAACTTCCTCTTGACGGCGAGTTGGCCGCGGATGAAGAGGGAGTCTCACTTGGTTGGCGATGGACACCAATTGACGCCGTCGGGATTTATGTGCCAGGCGGTTCCGCTTCTTATCCTTCGTCCGTGCTGATGAACGCGATTCCTGCCACGGTTGCCGGCGTCAAAAAAATCACCATGACCGTGCCCACTCCCAACGGCGTTCTGAATCCGCTCGTTCTATTCGCCGCTCGATGTGCTGGTGTCCATGAAATCCTGCGTGTGGGCGGGGCTCAAGCCATTGCCGCTCTCGCCTATGGCACCGAGTCGATAACGCCAGTCGACAAAATTACCGGGCCGGGTAATGCCTATGTGACAATGGCGAAAAAGTTGGTGTTCGGAGATGTCGGTATTGATCTGATTGCCGGCCCATCCGAAGTTGCGGTGATTGCGGATAAGACGGCCAACCCTCGATGGATGGCGGCTGACTTGCTCGCTCAAGCCGAGCACGACGTGGCGGCGCAATCCATTTTGCTGACCACCGAGGAGACTTTGGCATCAGATGTCCTCGGTGAATTGAATGAGCAACTAAAGGCGTTGCCAAGACGCAAGATTGCGATGCGAAGTTGTGAACAATTCGGAGCCATCATTGTCGCCCAGTCTATTGATGAAATCATCTCGTTGACCAATCGAATCGCACCGGAACATCTGCAGATTTGTGTCGCTGATGCCGAGCCGTATTTGTCTGGCATAAGCCATGCAGGTGCCATCTTTATTGGCATGTGGGCACCCGAAGCTATTGGCGATTACATCGCTGGGCCAAATCATGTTTTGCCGACCACGGGCACAGCGCGTTTTGCCTCTGGTTTATCAGTGCTGGATTTTATGAAGAGAACCTCAATAACCAAATTGACGCCGTCCCTTTTCGCCAAGATTGCGCCGGCCGCGGAGACATTGGCGGTGGCCGAAGGGCTAGACGCTCACGCCCGTTCGCTGCGTTGGCGGCTTCAGACCCTGAATGGGCCTAATGATGACGGATAGCACTGATTTTATCCGCGAGATCAAAATTGAGAATCTCAATGAGCGTGCTGTCGCACCAAAAATTCTCCAAGAGCGAAAAGTCGCCATTTTTGATCTTTGTAGTGGAAACACATTTGCCGTCTTGCCGCGTTCGGGGTTTCCGGCACCTTGTGGACCCTATGATTTAATTCTTCGTCTACGTGACCATCACGCTATTTTCGATATCACAGATAAGGAGGAAAGAGAGGTATTGGCGGTCCATGTTTCGATGACCCAATTTCGTGAATCCTTGAAATCCTACGGTGCCATCTGTCGGCAGTATTATGACGCGGTGCGCCGTCGCCCACATGATGTAATTGAACAGACGGACCGGATCAGAAGAGTCATTCACGACCAAGGGGCTGAGCAACTTCAAGAGAGATTGAAGGATAAGGTTGATATCGACTTTGAAACAGCACGTGGGCTTTTTACACTTCTTTATGCCGCGCAACCGAGCCGTTAGGAGCGACGGTGACGGCCAGACTCCCGACATCGGTACTTTTTTGCTGTGACTTCAATGCCGTGCGCTCGCCAATGGCAGAGGGAATCATGAAAAAAATAATTGGTCAGCAGATTTATGTTCAATCGGCGGGGGTGAGGAGCGATCTTGATATCAATGGCTACGCGGTCACAGTTTGCAATGAAATAGGCATTGAATTGTCACGACATCGAACACGGGCTATGCATGAAATGCGAGATTTTGGTGATGATCTGGCAAGTTTTGAATTGATTGTGGCCTTATCTCCGGCCGCGCAACGGGTCGCGAGTGAGCATACACGTTTGTTTTCGCTTGAATTGGAATATTGGCCCGTCCTCGATCCCACAGGTATGGCCGAGCAGCGTGAAGACAGTTTAGTCTATTTCCGCCAGACAAGAGATCAAATCAAACAAAAGATTGTTGAGCGTTTTGGTGGTGACCTCCCGCACATGTAACCCCGCGAGACAGAAACCATTTACGTAACGTATTGGCCTTGATGCAACCCCTCTTCTCTGTCATCGAAGACGGATGGGCGACTTTGTCTGATGGATGATTAAATGCTTGTTAATCATGACGACGGTCAACGCACCTTCCGTGGTGGCATCCTGATCGTCTGTTCAATGACGGTTATTGGTTTGGTCGACAATCTCATTCCAATCATCGCCGTCGAAGCGGGCCTTTGGCAATTTCATGCCGTTCGTTCGTTGATTGGAGCCCCTATCCTGATCACCCTTATCTTGGTTAGGGGGCGCTCATTGAAACCCCTCCGGTTCAAATATCTCTTCATTCGATCAATCGTTCTATCGGCATCGATGTTGCTGTATTTTGGCTCATTGGCACTTATGCCGATTGCTGAAGCTGGAGCTGGACTGTTTGCAGCACCGATTTTTGTGCTCCTGTTTGCGACTTTGTTCTTTGGTACGCGTATCGGAGTTTGGCGGCTGACGGCCGTATTGGTTGGATTCATAGGCGTGCTTCTCGTCCTCAAGCCGGACATCACAAATTTGCAAATTGTTGTCCTTTTCCCACTCTTTGCCGCGGTGCTCTACGGTATCGGGCAATTAATGACACGACATTTCTGCTCACGAGAAGATACTCTGGTCGTTCTACTCGCCTTCTACCTGATCATTGGTTTATGCGGTTTTATCGGTTCAATGGCCTTGACCTTATGGCCGGCACCTGCTGACTGGCACGAGACAATGCCATTTTTTACCACCGGTTGGGTCCCCCCGACACCGCGATTTTTGTTTTGGACATTTTTGCAATCTATGGGTTCTCTATTGGGTATCGCCGGATTGATTCGTGGTTATCAAATTTCTGACCCTACTTACCTTGGTGTTTTTGAATACAGTTTCCTTTTCTTCGCGGGCATCTGGGGGTGGATATTGTGGCACCACGTTCCCGATTCCACTTCAATCATTGGAATGGTCGCCATTGTCGGTTCAGGTGTGGCGATTGCATTGAGATCGCGAGGCGCACGAAGGATATAGAGGGCACTTCCTGCTGTATTGGAGTGGCCTCTTTAGGTCCAAAGATTTTGCGACATGGGGGCCCGTTGAGATAAAATGCTGATGACTTCGGTGTGGGGCTTCTGGGCTTTAGATGAGAGGTTGCAATTGACCAATCCCACGCAATACAATTCCGTCAAGAAATGAGCCTTCACGGGTCGCTGACGGGCAAACAAATTTTTGCGGAATTGACGGCCAAGTTGTCTTTGAATGGCGGCTCGTCAATGTGCATTCAGAATATCAAATTAACAAGATTTGGTGAGATGGTGCGTGATTCATATTAGCTCAAATGCAGGTCATCAATATTTCCATGAACATTCTTCCAAATACAATGAGTGCTGTCGTTTTGCGGGGCCAAGGCAGCGATAAAGTCTTCATTCAAGATGTACCGGTGCCAAAACCCGGACCTAACCAGATTTTGGCGAGAGTGGACTCGGCCGGTATTTGCGCGTCATTAATTAAGACCATCGATCAAGGTGGAGATCACCCGTATTTCTATGGTCGCGATCTTGGTACCTATCCCGCTATCCTCGGCGATGAAGGATCGGTCACGTTGGTGCAAGTCGGTGACAATCTGAAGGACCAATACCGTGTGGGAAGCCGTTATGTTGTGCAACCGGCCGTTGATCATCCGCCGGTCACCCACCTTGATCGTTACGAGGCTCACGGTGAGGGGATCAATAAGATTGCCTGTGGCTATACGCTTCCCGGTCTTCTAGGACAGTTTATTCTCCTTCCAGAGGAGGTGATTCTCGCGCATTGTTTGGTTCCAGTTCCCAACGAGACGATTCCATATGCTCATGCCGCCATCGCGGAGCCATTCTCCTGCTGCCTATCTGGACAACACCACCACATGCATCTGACCCAAGATCGTCTGACAGAGGAGCGAGCCGCCATCACGGGCCTTATGAAAGGGGGAGTGACCGCCATAATCGGTTTGGGAGCGATGGGACGCATGCATGTTGAAATGGCTCTTCAAGGCAAACCCAGAGTCATTATTGGCTCGGATCCCAACGAAGAGAGATGTTCGAAATCCAAAAGATTATTTGCCAAGTCTGCGGAGTCCAAGGACATTGAATTGCGTATCACGCAACCCGAACAGCTGACGCAGACGGTGGCAGAAGTCACAGGGGGGCGAGGCGTGAACGACTTGATCATCGCGGTTGGCTCGTCGCTGGTGATTGAATCCTCACTGCCGCTTCTGGCAAAAAGGGGTGTCGCCAGTCTGTTTGGTGGGCTCAAGGTAGGAAGCGAATTCACGAGAATCAATGCCAATGCAGTGCATTATGGAGAAACTTGCATCACCGGCTCCTCGGGTGGGACAGCGTGGGATATTCAAGAGGTGTTGCGCCTCATGGCATCGGGAAACCTCAATGTCGCGCCGCATATCGCCAAGATTGGGGGAATGAGGCATGCCTTGCAATTGATTGATGATGTGCGTCATCAAAGACTGGATGGGAAAGCGGTCCTCTACCCGCATCATCCGATTGATCTTGCTTTTGACGTGACTCAATGGACCGCCGAGAATGAAACGGAGCATTTGGCTTGAGCGCCTTTGTGGGTATTGGCCTTGGGGCTATTCAAGCCGGCCTATTTCTTCCCAGAGCGCAGGATGCCGATATGCGCCGCAATGTGCTTGTCAGGCGCCAAAGACAGGCAGATGCTGTCGCGGCGGCCTCGCGATTGTGTGTCAATGTGGCTTCTGATCATGGCCTGTCAGTTCTTGAGTTGCGGGATGTTGGCGCGGCGCATCTTTCAGATCCCGTCAGTTGTGATTTGCTCACCGAGGCGAGCGAAGTCGCCATCTCGGTTTCGTCCGTAAAAGATTATGAGTCTTTGGCCCCCTTGCTGGCTCGTGCCAGCCAGCGCAAGGCGCAAGGCGAAGGGCCGCCATGTGTATTCTATATTTGTCAAAATGAGCCAGCAGCGGGGGCATCGCTGCGACGTGCTATCATCGATGCGCAAGGCCAATCGGACACATTTGAAACTGTCGAGATGGTTATTGGCAAGATGTCGAGGACAATTCGCGATGCGAATGAAATATCACAGCTCGAACTCGAGCCCGGGGTTCAAGGATTGACCGAAGCTTGGTTGGTGGAAAGTTACGATGAAATCAGCATTTCAACGCCTCATGGCCGATTTGATCGTCAACTTCCCAGATTGACCGCCTATTCTGACCTGACGCCCTTTAAGATGGCTAAGCTCAATGGTCACAATGCCGCACACGCGGCACTCGCCTACGCTGGAAAAGTATTGGGGGTTGAATATATAGCCGAGGTCATGTCAATCCGACCTATTCATGACTTGGTTTATCATGCATTTATTTCTGAAACGGGGGCTTTCCTTCACAAGAAATTTGCGGACCAAACCCTGTTTACCAAAGCCAAGTGGCATGAACATGCCAAGGGTCTCTTTTCGCGGATGGCCAACCCTTGGTTACATGACGATTGTGACCGGGTCGGGCGGTCCCCTGAACGTAAATTGAATTGGAATGACCGCCTCGTCGGAACCATTCGTCTGATTGAGTCAGCCGGTAGCATTGCTTATGGTTGGAGATTGGCTTTACATTGTGCCGTCGAAGCGAGTGAGTTTGATAATGATGCATTGACTCGTTTGTGGAGCGAGGCCGGGGCCTCAAACCAAGAGATCAACACCATGTTGTCTTCTCAAAGAGAATTGCAGCCGAATTACGAGAATTGGCGTCGCGAGATTGGTGTGGATACGGGACTGAAACAAAAGGACTGAAAGTGATGAAAGCACGATTGAACCGTTTTTTGGCTGCCGATGGACGATGCCTTGATGTCGCTATTGATCATGGCCTGTTTAATGAACCCGGTTTTCTCGCCGGTATTGAAGATATGCGCCAAGCGATTTCGACCATCGCAACCGCCTCACCCGATGCCATTCAACTCTCTTCAGGGATGGCGCCTCTGTTACAACAACTTCCTGGCAAAGAGAAACCATCATTGGTCTTGCGAACAGATATTGCCAATGTCTACGCCAAAGATCTACCGCATCATCTATTCAGTGTGATGATTGATGATCCTGTCGGGCAAGCGATCAGGCTCGACGCGGCCTGTTTGTGTATAAACTTGCTGCAACTGCCCGGCCAACCAGAAGTGCATCGCGCCTGCGTTGAAAATATTTGTCGTATCAAACCCGAGGCCGATGCCGCTGGCATGCCCTTGATGATTGAACCTCTGGTGATGCAAGATAATGCGGTCAGTGGAGGATATATGGTCAACGGTGAATTGTCAGATGTGCGGACATTGGTGCGCCAAGCGGTAGAACTCGGGGCTGATGTGGTCAAAGCCGACCCGACGGATGACCTGCAGGATTACCATAAGGTGGTGGAAGCCGCATCGGGCATCCCCATTCTTGTGAGAGGAGGGGGCCGAGTGCCCGACCGCGAAATCCTGCAACGCACATTTAAAATTATGTCGCAAGGGGCTCATGGTATCGTCTATGGCAGAAATGTCATTCAGCATGAAAAGCCAGCCGCTATAACCGAAGCGTTGATGGCGGTTGTCCATAAAGGGGCTAGCCCTGAGACGGCCTTCGAGATGTTGTCATGAAGACCATCCGTTTTGGCATAATTGGAGGTGGTTTCATGGGGAAGGAACTCGCCTCGGCAACGGCCCGTTGGCTGCATATTGATGCGGCATTCGCGCGTCCCGAAATCGTCGCCATCTGTGATATCGACGAGACGGCGCGCCAGTGGTTCCAAACACATGTGCCGACTTGCAAAATGGTATCCGATAATCCCGAAGATCTCATCAGCCATAATGATATTGACGGAATCTATTGTGCCGTTCCGCACCATTTACACGCCGATCTATATGTCAGAATTATCCAAGCCGGCAAACATCTCCTGGGTGAAAAACCGTTCGGTATTGATCAGGATGCCAATGCCAGAATAGTCGCGGCGGCCGAAGCTCGTCCAGATATCCTTGTCCGCTCATCCTCCGAATTTCCATTCTATCCCGGTGCGCAAGCGGTGATCCACTCCTTGGAAGAGGCCGCGATGGGGCAAATTATTTCGGTCCGAGCCCGGTTTCTTCATTCGAGTGATCTTGATCCAAACAAGCCCATAAATTGGAAGCGATTGGTTAAATTCAATGGTCAGTATGGTTGTATGGGTGATCTTGGACTTCATGTCATGCATATTCCCTTGCGTTTTGGCTGGGAGCCCAAAAGATTGGTGGCGCAATTGAGTAATATCGTCTCTGAGCGTCCGGACAGTCAGGGACATCTTGTGCCGTGCGAAACTTGGGACAACGCCTCCATTCATGGCATTATTGAAGGGCATGGATGTTCCTTCCCGATCACTCTGGAGACAAAGCGAATTGCCCCCGGTGAAATGAACAGTTGGGAAATTGAAGTTGATGGAACCCGGCGCTCGGTTGCCTACTCAACCAAGAATCCCAAGACACTGCGAATTATGGACTATGAAGATGGCGGGGTTCAGGATTGGAAACATCGTGATTTGGGTTATTCAAGTGCCTACAAGGCCATCACGGCTGGAATATTTGAATTCGGTTTCTCAGATAGTTTGTTGCAAATGTGGGCGGCCTACCTTGATGAACTTGTTCACGGAAGAGACAAAATGACTCAACCATTCCACTGTGCGACACCACAAGAAACAGTGGCTTCGCATCGCGTGATGTCAAAGGCCCTTCAAAACGCCCTCTCATGAGGGTGTCGGGAAGAGAGTCCGCATAAAAAATTCAATTGACCCAAAGATGACATTTTGAAATCCCTTCTGGTTCTCCCGGAGGGAGATATCAACGACAGTAAAAACTTTTAGGCAGAACTTCCAGCCGATCATCCGCTCCTTTTCTCGTCCAATGCGCTGAAACGCAACGGTTTCCCGCCGGCGGCGGTGCAGATTTGCCGGGAATTATACTTACATAATAAAGCTCTCGATATAACCGTATAGAAGCATTACAGAATTATTTTAAAGGTAAAAAAACTTACATAAGCAGGATGTCCATCCGAATCGACGTGATCCCCAACCAGTACGGGACCAAGGCCGTCCTCCTCAGAAGGACATGGTGCGAGGGACGGCGTGTGCGCCACAAGACCGTCGTCAACCTCTCCGACCTCGATCCCGCTGTCGTCGACGGGTTCCGCGCCGTGCTCAGGGGCGGGGTCGTCCTCGACGACCCCCGCAAGGCCTTCGTGATCCGCCGGGCCCTGCCGCACGGCCACGCGGCCGCCGTGCTGGGGACGATGAGGCGGCTCGGCTTCAGGCGCCTCATCGGGCGAGAGGCGAACCGGCGCAAGATGGAGAAGCACTTCGAGATCGCGGTCACGGACGACGGCGTCTCCTAGAGCCGATGGGAGGGGAGGATCGCCGAAGAGGCCCGGCTCGACGGAATCTACGTGATCCGCACCAGCCTGGAATCCGCGTCACTGGGCGCAAAAGCCGCGGTGGAGGCGTACAAGTCGCTCGCGAGCGTGGAGCGCGCGTTCATCACGATGAAGGCCTCGCGGCTGCGGATCCGACCTGTGCACGTCTACTCGGAGGACCATGTCCGCGCCCACGTGTTCCTGTGCATGCTTGCGTACCACGTGGAATGGCACATGCGCCAGCGCTTGGCGCCAATCCTGTTCGAGGACGACGACCGGGAGGGCGCCCGGGCGCATAGGGACTCACCTGTGGAGAAGGCCGAGGTCTCAAAGAGCGCGAAGGCCAAAGCGGACACGAAGCGCACCCCCGACGGGCTGCCGGTCCACAGCTTCACGACGCTTCTTTCCGACCTCGGCACGCTGATGCTGAACCACGCCTCCCTTCCCGGACAGCCCGACAGCCGATTCCTTCTGGCCTCGGAGCCGACCGAACTACAGG
The DNA here is from genome assembly GCA_022824005.1 of Paracoccaceae bacterium. Classification (GTDB taxonomy): domain Bacteria; phylum Pseudomonadota; class Alphaproteobacteria; order Rhodobacterales; family Rhodobacteraceae; genus JAPOXR01. The sequence continues at coordinate 40,886 of JAJEBG010000028.1, read as the reverse complement.
CACGGGCGTTCGAGTTGCTCGGCATGGACCCAGATCGCGATGCTTACATAAGCGTGACAGACTGATTACGGCCGAAACCCCTGTCGCGCATGGGCGGAACCATCTTCCAGTCAGTGAAGATCCGCTTAGAGGAGTATTTTGCACTGTGCCGTAATCTACCCCTTTTAAGTCAGCAATGCTGACTTATTTAACATAATAGAGCTTACGCGATTTTAGAGTGCCGCCAACTTTTGTCGTAACAGCAGGCACTTACATCGCTACCTTGAACTCCGAGAGTCGATCTTATGTTAATTTATTAGACGAACAAGTCTTTTTTTGTTCTCCTCACCCCGTCAACAGATGTGGCCGCAGAAGGTTTTGCGTTCAAGAGAGCTTTTGGGCCAGTATTGGCACAGTGCATTCGATCAGAAGATGAGGAGGAAAAAGATGATCGTCGCTCCGCCAGCAAACAATGCGGCGCGCAACACAGCGGCGATTGCGGCGATCATGCCGACCGACATGCAAGCAAGACCAAGGCCGATTTGTAGTGCCGTTCCGACGGCGGCCAAGGGTGAGGCTTGGAGTTCGATCAGCGTCGGGTTTGCGATCATGGCAAGCGGGATGATGTAGAGGCCGAAACCTAACGACATGGCCGTCAATGCCACCTTCAACCAGTTTTCACCAATCATCCCGGCCGCGATGAACACCGCACCGCAGACAGGTGGCGTGATGGTAGACAAAAGCGCGAACCAAAAAACAAAGAGGTGTGCTTGCAGTGGCTCAAGCCCCAGTTGGATCAGCGCCGGACCGGCGACCGAGATGCAGATGACATAGGCGGCTGTTGTTGGCACCTCCATCCCGAGGATCAGACAGGCGAGCGCCGTCAGCAGCAGCGCAGGCCAGAGTATACCGCCCGACCCAGACAGAATCAGGGAGGTGATCTTGACCCCAAGACCCGTGATCGACAGAACGCCTATGATGATCGAGGCACAAATGATGATCGCCGCGATCATCGAGACCTGGCGCGCGGCGTTGGTGACAGCTTTCTCGATACGCTCTTTGGTGTCCGCCCAGGCGCCTAACCCCTTTGTGTTGAAGAACAGCAACCCGAAGCTTGCCAGAATGGCCAGGCAGGCCGCGTATTGTGGTGTGACCTGGATCCAGAACATGCCGAGAAGCAGGATTGTGAACGGAATGGCAAAGAAGGCGGAGGTGATCAGCACATCGCGCCCCGAAGGCTGGTCCTCGGCGTCCATACAGGCCAAGTTCTCGCGCGTGGCGTAGGCATCGACACCTACCCAGACCGCGAGGAAATAGAGGATTGCAGGCAGCAAGGCCGCCGCCATGATCGACGTGTATGAGACGCCGGTAAGCTCTACCATCACGAACGCGCCGGCACCCATCAGCGGAGGCATGATTTGCCCACCCGAAGAGGCAACGGCCTCCACCGCGGCGGCAAGCTGCTTTGGATAGCCTAATCTTGTCATGGCCGGGAGCGTGATCGCACCTGTTGATGCCACATTGGCTGAAGCCGAGCCAGAGATGGAGCCGAAGAAGGCGGAGGACAGGACCGAGACTTTCGCCGCACCGCCCTTTAAGCGGCCCGCCGCGGCGGAAGCGACATTCATGAAGCCTTGGCCTGCTTCGCCTGCGTTCAGAACGGCACCGAAAATGACAAAGATCGCAACGACGTTGACGGACACGCCGGTCAAGCTGCCCCAGATGCCGCCTTCCGCAATTGTGAGTGTCCCGAGAAAGCTGGCCAGGGGCGTACCCGAATGGCCGAACTCGCCGGGAATGTACTGGCCGTATAGCCCGTAGAGCAAAGCAAAGGCAGCAACCATCGGCAAGGGCCAGCCGATGGCCCGGCGTGCGGCTTCCAGAACAACGACAAGAAGGATAACCGCAATACCAGTTTGGAACCGACCTTCAAGAAACCCGTACTGATCCGACAATGTGTCATGCGACCAAGCCACCCAGAGCGAGGCAGCAACGCCTGCAACAGCCAAAGCAATACCACTGATCCGAAGCCATCCCGTTTGCGAGGCGCCTAGCAAAATCCAAGGCAAAGCCAGCGCCAGGTGCAATGGGCGACTGACCAAATTTGGAACAAGACCAGAGAAAATCAGGGCTAAGTGGAAGGCCACCAAAGCGGCGGCCGCGATAAAGATGACCGCACGCATGGGTGTTGCTTTCAGAAAGGAAATCTGTTCGGTGGCTCAAAGAGAGAGCCGGACGCTATCCGGCTCTCCTTTGCTCGACGGTGATTGGGAGTTAAATCACATTTGAGCGTCTGTGAGTGCGAAACCAGCTTCCTCGTAGTACCGAATGGCACCAGGATGGATTTTGCTGGTGATGCTGGCCATCAGGCTTTCATCAACGCCGTTCCACCAAGGCGCGGCCTCGCCCATCACTTCGCGCTGTTCCCAAAAGGTTTTGGTCAGCATGTAAGCGACGTCATCGCTCATTTTTGTTGTGGTGAATGCGGCAACGGGAAGAGAAGTCGTCGTGATATCACTGTCCTGACCTGCGTATGTGCCCGCTGGAATGGTGAGGCGGGTGCGTTTCGTTTGCTGGATCTGTTCGTCGGTCAGCGACAGAACCGTGACGCCGGTTGTCGCGGCGGCTTCGATCACGTTCGGTGCCGGGTATGAACCCGCGGTGACAAAGCCGTCGATCTGTCCGTTCTTCAGCGCGGCAACAGCATTAGACAGCTCGACTTCAGCGAGTTCGACCTTCCCTTCCAGGCCAAACAGGCCGAGGTATTTTTCGCCTTCACGTGCGCCGAAGGAACCCTGACCAAGAAGGATCTTTTTGCCCTCAAGACTTGCGAAATCCGTCGCGCCACTAGTGTCTGAAACGACGAAGTGCATCGTCAACGAGGGGATCGGAAACAAGGCACGAATTTCCTCAAATGCCGGATCGGACTTGCCCTCGAACATCGCTTTGCCGCCTTGGGCCAAACCGATCAGCGTCGGCGGAGTCGTGAACACGTAGTCCGCGCCACGCGCCTGGACCTCCATAACGTTCTGAACAGAGCCTTGGCTTTCCTCGACCGTCACGATTATGCCGCCGTCTGTGCCCGCCTTCATGGCCTCGGCGATTTGGACGCCCATCTGATAGTATGAAGAGGTCGACTTTGCTGATTTGTAGGTGATCCGCTCTTGGGCACTTGCCATGCCTGTCGCCAATATCATGACTGCGCAGGCACAGATTGTTGTGAATTTCATCCCTCATCTCCCTTGGTTCGCTCTTTCAACCCACGCAACCAAGCGAGCGAGTTGCAAGCGTAACTTATAGTTTTAGGCACATCGCCCAAATGCACAGAAGACTATCCTGCGATATCATTATAGTCAATATTTTTTCCATAATATGATTTTACCTTTCACTTAATTACCTGTTTTGCGGGAAACCTTCGCTTCAAATCTCTCAAAACCAGTTCGGACCGGACTTGAGAAATATTCTCATGTGGTAACAGGGTCTCGTGAATGAAGGACGCAAACGCTTCAAGCGTCTCGCATTCGACAGTCAAAATGTAATTAGCATCGCCAGATACCGAGATCGCTTCAACGATCAGTCTATTGCTCTCGACGAGGGTCGAAAATTCGCCCGCGCTGGCCTTGCTGTGCGATCTGAGGTTCACCCGGACGAACGCTTTGACGTTCAGTCCAGACGCTTTGGCGTCCAGATGTGCATGATATCCAGAAATCACACCATTTGCTTTCAATCGGGTTCTCCGACGTGAAATTTGAGAAGCTGACAATCCGACAATCTCAGCGAGTTTGGCATTCGTGCGAGACCCGTCATGTTGAAGTGCGTTCAGCAGGGTTCTATCAAAACCATTGATTTCACCGTGCATATTCTTCCCTCCATGTGCATCTTGCATGCATCTTCATATCCAATATAGCATCTTTTGCTCACCCGTTGCGGAAGAAGTGCTTTATCTTGTGCAGGAACAACATAACAAGGAGATCTGCCATGGGTCCTTTCCCACATGACGCCCCTCGCTCAGAGATTTCAGAGGCCAACCCAGCCGACACTGACGGTTTCGAGTTTGTTGAGTTCGCACACCCTAATCCCGATGCGCTGCGAGATACGTCCCGGAAGATGGGCTATGCCCATGTCGCGAACCACAAGATCAAGAAGATCGAGCTATGGCAGCAAGGCGATGTATCCTACCTTTTGAACGCCGAACCCAACACACATGCCGCCGGTTTCATTGCCGAGCATGGTTCCTGCGCCCCTTCGATGGGCTGGCGCGTGGTCAATGCTGAAAAAGCCTTTGCGCACGCGGTCGAGAAAGGCGCCGAGCCTTACGTTGGCGATGGCAAGTCTTTGGATGTCCCCGCAATCGTCGGTATCGGTGGTTCACTGATTTACTTCATCGACCAGTATTTCGACACCAGCCCCTACAATAATGAATTCGACTGGATCGGCACCGCGCATTTTAAGGGCGTTGGCTTCTTCTACCTCGATCACCTGACGCATAAGTGTTCAAAGGAAACATGGACACGTGGTTCAAGTTCTACGGCGACTTGTTCAATTTCCGCGAAATCCGCTTCTTCGACATCCAGGGAAAGCATACCGGTCTTTATAGCAGAGCCTTGACGTCTCCGTGCGGTAAAATCCGGATCCCAATCAACGAAGACTGCGGCGAGACAGGTCAGATCGTCAACTATCTCAAGAAATATAACGGCGAAGGGATCCAACATATCGCCGTTGGCGCTCAGTATATCTACGAAGCGACTGACGCTATCTCGGATCTTGGTGTAGCCTTTATGCCGAAACCACTTGAGACATATTACGCGATGCCGCTCTCTACGGCCGCTGGCAGGCCATCCGCGTCGAGCGTGAGATCCTCAAGACCGGAGAGCGCAGTGTCGAGGTGAGCTAGTGCCTCACCTCGCTTGGCCCCGAACGCGCCGGACCCGAGGAGCTTCTGGACCTTATGCGCAATCACTGAACCATAGAGAACTGCCTGCACCACGTACGCGATTTCACCTACGACGAGGACCGGTGCAGGGCTCATGTCCGCCACCTGCCGCGCAACCTCTCCTGCCTGACAAACGCCGCAATCGCCATCGTGCGCTGCAACGGGCGCTTCAGCTACATGCCCGAGGCCAACCGGCACTACGCAGCCCGCGCCCAGGAAGCTCTCGACCTGATCCTGGCCCCGCCCGGCACATGATCCTTCGATCCTGACTGCGTGAAGGATACGCGACACGCGCCGTCCGACGGCGCGACGGCGCAGCCGTGCACGCAAACCCCAAAAACCGAATTCAGACAGTTCAGGACGGCAGGCAACGACCGTCAAAACCCGTGCGAAGATCGCCTCGGCCATGCTCGCTCACCGTCACGCAGGCCTCTCAGAGGCGAAAATAAAATGGTCCGCTATCATCGCTAGTTATTTGACAAGTCTAGTATTTTTTGGCTATCCTTGATTGTTCTGTCGCGAATATCATTCCAAAAAGGCCTCTCTTCAGAAGCCTCGATCTTTGACGGTTCGGCCGGGGTGAGGGTCGCGAAATAACATAGAGGTATAGCAAACCAAGGAGGTTAGAAATGCTTTCCAAAAACTTAAAGAGAATGGCGACGACGGCTGTCGGTGCGGTTATGGCATTGACCCCGGCGGCTATTTTGGCTGACGGTCACTATGATGGTGTCGTGGTCAATATCATGACGCGACCGGGTCCTGTTATCGCTGGGCGAATGGTTGATCGGGGTAAGGAATTCAAGGCCATGACTGGAGCTGAAATCCGCGTGGCTGAAGTCCCATTCGCTGAACTTTTTCAAAAGATTTTGACTGACTGGGCGACCGGAACTCGATCAATTGATGTCGGGGTCTTCGCGTCTGGATGGGGTGTTGAATATGTCAGCGCGGGTTTGGTTGAGAATCTTGACCCGTATATTGCCAAGGATTCAAAAATTGACCTTGACGACATCGCCCCCTTCTTTCGGGACTTTAACCAGAAGGTTCAGGGTTCGACGTATTTCATCACTCTCGATGGTGATTTTCAGATGCTCTACTATCGCACCGACGTATTGGAAGAGGCGGGCTTGCAACCACCAAAAACTTGGGAGGAATATCTTGACGTCGCTTCCAAAGTTCATGGTATGGATATGAACGGTGATGGTGAAGCCGACTATGGCTCATGCATTTTCAAGAAACGCAACGCGCAGTCTTTCTTTGCCGTCCAATCAATGGCCGCTAGCCGAGTGCAGGCAATGGGCACAAATGAAGGTATCTATTTCCATCCAGATTCCATGAAGCCGAAGATCAATAACGAAGCGTGGATTAAGGCCTTCGAAATCTACAAGGCCACTGGAGAGTATGGACCGCCGGATGAACTTAACCATGATATTGGCGATAGCCGCGCGTTAGCGATTGGGGGGCGTTGTGCTTTGATGATTGATTGGGGCGACATTGGGCCACTTTCAATTGAAGAAGGCAGCATGATCAACGATAAGGTCGGTGCCGTCATCATGCCAGGTTCAAAGGAAGTCCTTGACGCCGCGACTGGCAAGCTCGTTCCTTGCGACTCTAATCGATGCCCCTACGCCATTGACGGAATCAATTTCGCACCGTTCGCCGCCTTTGGGGGTTGGACGGGTGCCATTAGCAAAGCCTCTGACGCCAAAGTCAAGCAGGCGGCTTATGATTTCTTGAGTTATATGAATCAGGCGGAACAATCGAACGTGGATGTCACGATGGGATGGACGGGCTATAACCCGTATCGGAACTCGCAGCTTGACAGCACGGCCGCATGGGAAGAAGCCGGATTCAGCAAAGCCGCCGCGGAGAACTATCTTGGTGCTATTATGGAAAGTTTGAACCATCCGAATATGGCATCGGATATTCGAATCCCCGGTGCGGCTCAATATACGTCGGTGGTTCTTGACCGAGAAGTGGCCCGTTACCTAGCGGATGAAATCTCTGTTGAGCAAGCCGTCGCCAATATTGAAGAGGCTTGGGAAGAGATCACAGAGGACTTTGGTCGTGACGAGCAGGCGCAAATTTACGCGCTTTCCCTCGGAATCACCAACTAACCTCTTCATCGTATTGGGCAGGCGGGCCATTTTGGACTCCGCCTGCTCATTTTTTGTTGCCAAGACTGTTTGGAGAGAATGCAAACAAGCCGGGTGAGCGAATGGCTTGACAGGCATATGGGGCGTCTATTCCTGATGCCTGCAGTCGTTTTGATTCTTGTTTTTTCGATCTTTCCGCTTGTTGCGTCTTTGATCATTGCCTTTGCGCGTATCCGACTGACTGGCGGTGGGTTTTCTGTCAGGTTTGTGGGTTTGAGGAATTTCGAAAAGCAATTTTTTGGGTCAGAGCAGTTTCATCTTCTCGGGACCTTCACGGATATCTCCGTCATCGGTCTATTGTTCGGTCTGTTGGCCACGCTGGGGTTGATCTGGTGGATGGTGCTCTATGTACGGGCCCATTTTTCCGTCGTCGGTTTCTTGGGGCGGATGATCACGTTCCTCATGGCATTGGGTCTGGCGTGGCTATTCTCTGCCACATTGCTTTCGGGTAACCTTTTTGGCACGCTGGGGACGACTCTCTTTTATGTCTTTGTTGGTTGTGGTATTCAATTCCTGATTGGCACGGCACTCGCTTATGCGTGTTCGTTTCAATTCCGAGGCACGACGTCATTTCGTGTCATTTTTTTCGTCCCCATGATGATCACGCCGATTGGTGTGGGTTACATATTCCGCATGATGGCAGACACAACCAAAGGTCCATTCTCGGGCGTTTGGCAATGGGTGGGACTCGGGGAGTTTGCTTGGGCCTCTGATCCTTGGGCGGCGCGCATATTCATCGTGGTGGCTGATAGCTGGCAATGGATACCCTTTGTCTTCATCATGTTATTAGCGGCGTTCGAGAGTGTGCCCCGCGATTTCACTGAGGCGGCCGAACTTGACGGGGCCAATGCTTGGCAAAAATTCACAGAAATTACTTGGCCGCATGTCCTGCCGGTCGCCGCAACGGTGATGCTGATCAGGGTTATTGAAGCGTTCAAGATTGTTGATCTTCCAAACATCATGACGTCAGGAGGGCCAGGGATTGCCACTGAGTCGGTCTCGTTGCAATCATATTTTGCATGGCGATCTCTTGATCTTGGTCAAGCCTCGGCCATAGCTTATGTCCTTCTGTTTGTGACGGTCATCATCTGTGTGTCGTTTTTTAATCTTGTTGTTCTTGCTCGTGTCAGGAAGGCATCATGACAAAGCCAGCGGCGCGGCGAAGCCTGTTTGAGCCGCCCGATATCGGGCAAATGGCAACGGCGACAAAGATTGTGCTCTATACTGTGCTGCTTGCATGGTCAGCCTTTGTCCTTTTTCCAATCTATTGGCTCATTATCACGTCATTCAAGACAATTGCGGCCGTTAATCAAGGACCTTACTTCCTGCCATGGATTGATTTTGAACCTAGCCTTCATGCTTGGAAAGAACTCTTCGTCAATGATTATCGTGACACATTTCGGGCTTATTTCAATTCAATTGTGATATCACTCTCGGCGACAGCTTTGGCGATCCTCGTGGGCTCCATGGCAGCTTATGCGCTCAGCCGTGTTAAATTCGCGCCAAATCTAATTACCATTCTGTATTTTGTTGGACTTTTGGCTCTCACCGGGGTCGCGGTCGGCATTTACGATGTCGACTGGCGAGTCGCGGCGGCCACGGCCATTGCTCTATTTTTCTTTCTCGCCCGTGCCATTGGCCGTCTCTACCAACTGAGGTTACAAAATGGTGATATTCTGTTTTGGATCATTTCTCAGAGAATACTCGCCCCAATTGTTGTCGTGGTTCCGATTTACATGATGTTTCAATCAGTTCGTCTCCTTGATACTCACTTGGCGATCATTTTGACATATACGGTGATCAACCTTCCTGTGGTCGTTTGGCTCATGTACGACTTTTTCAACTCAATCCCACGAGATTTGGAAGAAAGTGCGCAGCTTGACGGGGCGACAATGATCGGAATCTTTCGAGAAATCATTCTTCCACTTTCCCGAGCCGGGCTCGCGGCGACCACATTGCTGGTGGTGATCCTATGTTGGAACGAATACCTGTTGGCCTTGTTTCTCTCCACCAACAAGGCGCAGACGATGCCTATTCTTGTGGCGGCCATGAACGCGGGAGAACGCGGTATCCTTTGGTGGACGATGTCTGCGGTCATTATGATTATGATCATTCCGGTCGTGATCATGGCGATCCTATTGCAGAAATATATCGCTAAAGGAATTCTTGTTGGAGCTGTCAAGGGATAAATAAATGAAAAACAAAGACAAGGGGACAGCCAAGTCAATCTCCATTCGCTCAATGAACAAATTCTTTCAGGCCGTTCATGTGCTCAAAGACCTATCTTTAGAAGTTCAGGCCGGGGAGTTTTTAGTTCTCCTCGGCCCATCAGGTTGCGGTAAATCAACCGCCCTTCGGTTGATTGCCGGTCTTGAGAGTATTTCATCGGGTGAGCTGTTCATCGGTGAGACGAACGTGACAAATGTGCTCCCCAAATATCGGGACATTGCGATGGTCTTTCAATCGTACGCCTTGTATCCGCACAAGACGGTGGCCGAAAATATTGGCTTTCCGTTAAAGATGGCGAAAACACCGAAGGCGGATATTGATACGGCGGTCTTGGCCGCCGCCCAGCAAGTTGAACTTGGTGACTATCTTGAGCGATTTCCTGGCCAACTCTCAGGTGGGCAGCGACAGCGGGTCGCGTTGGCGCGAGCCATTATTCGAAGACCTTCAGTGTTTCTGATGGATGAGCCTCTGTCAAATCTTGACGCCAAATTGCGTGGAAACATGCGCGCTGAACTCAAATATATGCAGAGCAAATTGGGCGTTACCATGATCTATGTCACTCATGATCAGATTGAGGCCATGACGTTAGCCCATCGGGTGGCAGTGCTAAAGGACGGCACTTTACAGCAACTCGGTACACCCAAGGAAGTTTATTCCAATCCGGCCAATCTGTTTGTCGCCGGTTTTATGGGTTCACCTCCGATGAATTTCATTTCCGGTGCCATTGACAATGAGTCCTTTACAACAAAGGGTGTCAAACTTCCTCTGCCGGGAGCACCAAAATCCAATCAGGTGACGCTTGGTTTCAGACCGGAAGATTGCCGTATCGTGAAAGCGGGTTCAGGGGCTATGGATGCTGAAGTCTACACAGCGGAATTAACCGGTGATCAGGTGCTTGTGACGTTGCAATTACATGGCTCTCAGATCGTCTCGCGGATGCCAAAAGAGTTTGAAATTGGTGACACACAAATCGCCGGCATTGAAGTTGACGCTCGGCATCTGTACCTTTTTGACAGTGAATCTGGGCTTCGGATAACCGCGGATTCAACTCGCTAGTGGATTGATTCTTTTTCACGATGCCAATTCCTGCAACTTCTGGTGCCCCTTCTTCTAGGCCTCTACAAAGTCTTGCACCATCACGGCGAGAGGGATATAGACTCTCTGACATCAACCCATTGTCAATCGGCTTGCCACAAATCGGGAGTGAGAAATGAGCAACAAGCAGTCACTTACGCACAACTATGAAGGTATCTCGAAATCAGCAGATGACTTTGCGCGGCTGGGCATGAAACCCGGCAACGTTCCCGAGGCCTGGGAAGACGGGATGCGGACCGATCCCGTTCAAATGAATTACGAATGGTGGTATTTCGATGCCCATCTGGACGACGGCTCGACCCTCGTGGTCGTTTTCTTCCCTAAGCCCATGGCTCCGATGCGAAAGGGATTGGCACCGATGATCAACATCGAGTTCGACCGCCCTGACGGCTCTTCCTACAAGCGCGACATCAAGTTCAAGGCGGACGAATTCTTTGCCGCAAAGGACAGATGCGACGTGAAGATTGCCCACAACCATTTTCGCGGCGACCTCAAGCGCTACGAAATCCACGTGAAAGACGAGCGTATCGACGTGACGCTGGAAGTGACCCGAACCACGGAGAGCTGGCGCGCCGATACCGGGCACCAGTTCTTCGGTGAGGAAAGGGACGTATTCGGCTCCTGGCTCGTGCCGGTGCCGCAGGGCCGGGTCAAGGCGAGGATCGCGCTCGACGGCAAGGAGGAGGTGCTTGAAGGATCATGCTATCACGATCACAACTGGGGCAATGTCAACATGATGGAGGTACGCAACCACTGGTACTGGGCGCGCACGGAGCTCGGCCCTTACACCGTGGTGGTCGCCGACATGGTTGCCGACGAGAAGTACGACTACGCCACGACCTTCAACTTCTACCTTGCCCGTGACGGCAAGACGGTAGCCGACGACCGCGACCGGCTGGATGGCTACCGCAGTTCGCCTAGATTACAAGCCGACTTCGGCAAGCCGATGAGCGACAACCTGATGTATGTCTACGGTGGCCCCGAGGACGAGGTGAGCTATGTCTTGACGCTGAAAAAGGACCGGAACGTCACCGCGTTGGACCTGCTCGGCAAGGCCATCCACAACCGTTACCTGTTGAGCCTAGTCAAGCTGTTCACTGGTAAAAGCAGCGCCTACTACCGGATGATCGGCGAAGCGAGGCTCGACGTCTACCACAAGGGCAACCTTGCCGAATCCCATGTCAGCGACAAGGCGATCTGGGAACTTATGTATTTTGGTGACCCGATCGGCGCAAAATGAGCAGACGGGGCATTGATCGGAACGGCGGTGCCATCTTTCCGGCCCGCTGGCTTGATGATAAAAGGAGTTTCCGATGACCTTTAAGCGCTTGCTGGCTGGCCTGCTGGCGATCATCGTGCTTGCGACTGGAACGGCATGGCTCTTTCGGGACCATATTGTCGAAGCCGTCTTTGCGAGCTTCGTGCGGAACAATATCGGTGCTGACTTGCGGAACACCCTGCCGGACGGGCTGCACGTGCTTTTCTGCGGCACCGGCTCTCCCGTCCCCGACCCGACCCGGACGAGCACATGCAACGGCGTGATCGCTGGCACACGCGTCTTCGTCGTCGACATCGGTGCCGGCGGCGTGCGCAATCTGCTCCTCGGCCAGTTCCCCGTCGGCGAGATCGAAAGGGTCTACGTGACCCACCTGCACTCCGACCATATAGAGGGGCTTGGCGAAGCGATGATCCAGGCGTGGACCATCGGCCGGCGCACGAGTTCGCTTCCCGTTTCCGGTCCTGAAGGCGTGGAGGCGACGACCGAAGGCTTCAACATGGCCTTCAGCCCCGACCGCGACTACCGCCTGGCCAACCCGTCGGCATCGATCAACGCGAATGGCTACGGCCTCGACGCCACGACGATTGCCCTGAATGGCGAAAGTTCCGTGGTCCTTGACGAGGGCGACTTGAAGATCACGGCGTTCAGAGTGAGCCACCATCCCGCCGAGCCCGCCTTTGGCTACCGGTTCGACTACAAGGACCGCTCCGTCGTCTTCAGCGGTGACACGGCCTATGATCCCAACCTAGTCCGCGTCTCGGCAGGTGCCGATTTGCTTGTCCACGAGGCTCTTTCGGCAAGGATGATGGCCGTCCTCAATCGCGTGACCATGGAAAGTGGCGGGCCCGACATGGAGGACATCGCGGGCGACCCGCTGAGCTACCACACCACGCCCGAGGATGCCGCACGGGCGGCGCGGGAGGCCGGCGTTCGGGAGCTGATGTTGAACCACCTGATCCCGCCGGTGCCCAGCAGGCTTCTCCATGGCCTGTTTCTCGGAGATGCATCGCGGAATTTCGATGGAAGGATCACGCTCGCGGAAGACGGAATGGTCGTCAGCCTGCCGGCCGGAAGCGATGACGTCGTGCATGTGGAATGAGGGTTCCCTGACTCCGAAAGATCGGAAGGAAGTTTTGGCAAGGTCAGTGGACCGTTGGCCCCTTTGCAGCTTAGACTTTCTGGCTGACTGACAGCGATGCAGCGGTGACGACCGTGCGGCAGGATACGGCGTAAAAGCAGCATACGCTTACGCTGCCTAGCCTAAACTATCGAGAGATAGGAGTGAGAAGTTTGAAAACTGATACGAGGGGTCAATAGAATGGAAAAATTGGTTTCATAATTTTCTCTATTGCCCTTATAGGTGAGCGGGATAGCCGTCTGAAATTTCCACCTGATGCCAAGACTTTAGACTGGGTTGTTTGATAGGTGGAAAAATCAGTTCGGTATGAGGTCAATCATTCAGTTAATTTTGGAAATACTGTCATGTTCACTGGAATCGTCTCTGATATCGGGATTGTTGAGGAAAGACTCGGAACATCCGACCTGTGTTTCCGAATTGCGCCGCAACGTCCCGAGGCACCATTTCCTGAAATTGGCGCTTCGATGGCGTGCAACGGTGTCTGCCTGACCATCGTCGAAAATGCACCTGATCATCGCTGGTTCAAAGTCAACGTGTCGCAAGAAACTTTAAATTGCACGACAATTGGAAAATGGCATGAGGGTCAGCGGGTCAATTTGGAGAGACCTCTACGCGTGGGTGATGAGCTAGGTGGACATATTGTGTCCGGTCATGTCGACGGCATCACCGAGATCGAATCTATTGAACCCGTCAAAGACAGCCAGCAATTGACATGTCGGATACCTGAAGGAATGGAAGGATTTCTTGCCGCGAAGGGTTCGGTGACGCTGAATGGGGTTTCATTGACAATCAATACCGTCACACAAACGCATTTCACGGTCAATCTGATTCCCCACACATTGTCGGTGACCACTTGGGGAGGTGCCTCTCAAGGTGACTGCGTCAATATTGAGATTGATGTCTTGGCGCGTTACATCGCTCGCTTTCGGGAAGTGGCCGGCGACTCATGACCGAACATAACTACAGCGACGCGATCTCTTCAATTCAAGATATTCTTGAAGATGCGCGAAATGGCCGCATGTTTATCCTCGTTGACCATGAAGATCGGGAAAATGAGGGTGATTTGGTAATCCCGGCGCAGATGGCCACCCCCAACGCCGTTAACTTTATGGCGACTAATGCACGCGGTTTGATATGTTTGGCCTTAACCGAAGAGCGCACGCACACACTCGGCCTCTCCCTCATGGCCGCCAAAAACATGTCACGCCATGAAACCGCCTTTACGACATCAATTGAAGCCCGCCAGGGGGTCACCACGGGTATCTCCGCCCATGATCGGGCGCACACCATTCTCGTGGCTATCAACCCCGAGAGTCACGCCGATGACATTGCAACTCCGGGCCATGTCTTTCCTGTCCGCGCCCGCAATGGTGGCGTTCTTGTCCGTGCCGGCCATACCGAAGCCGCGGTCGATATTTCACGGTTGGCCGGATTAAATCCCTCAGCCGTCATTTGCGAGATCATGAAAGAAGATGGAACGATGGCCCGTCTTCCAGACTTGATCGCCTTCGCCCAATTGCACGGATTGAAGGTCGGTACCATATCCGATTTGATCGCTTATCGTCGTCAGCACGACAACCTCGTGAGACAAATGACAAGCCGCGCGGTCACCTCTGAATTTGGTGGCGAATGGATGTTACGTATATTCGAAGACGAGATTCAGGGGGCCGAACATATTGTGCTGACAAAAGGGGATTTTTCAGATGGAAAGACTGTGCTGGTTCGAATGCACGCCATCAACCCATTAACCGATATTTTGGCACTGGCTCCCAACAAGGCTAGACTTCTCAAGAATGCCATGCGTATGATCGCCGAGCAAGGACGGGGGGTGGTGGTTTTGCTTCGTGACACCAATATGAAACTCGATCTAGAGCGCCGCGAGGGGAGCCAAACTCTGCGTCAATATGGATTGGGAGCACAAATTCTGGCCTCACTTGGGATTCAAGAACTCACTCTCCTCACAAATTCACCCAGTCGCAAAATCGTTGGCCTTGACGGTTACGGAATTTCCGTTCAGGGCACTCAACCCATCCGTGGAGAATAGCTGAATTGGCTCAACGCGAGGGAGATGACTCGGCGCTAACATTGCCAAAATTTGAGTCACCGCCCCACCTGCTAATCGTAGCCGCGCCTTATCAGTTGGACATTGTCAAATTGCTGATTCGTGGTGCCAAAGGCAAACTCAATGGAGTCGCCACACATGATCAAATTGAGGTGCCGGGGTCATTGGAAATTGCCACCGCCATACAGATTGCTGCTAATGGTAAAGAGTTTGATGGCTTTGTCGCTTTGGGTTGTGTGATTCGAGGTGATACGCATCATTTTGAAATCGTATGTGAGGAAAGTGCTCGTGGATTAACGGCTCTTGGTCTCTCGGGACTTTGTATTGGAAATGGTATTCTGACAGTCGAAAACGTAGCACAGGCACGGATACGCGCCGACCCCGAAAAGCAAGATAAAGGTGGCGATGCGGCCGCGGCGGCGTTGCACTTGATTGCCCTCAAAAAACGTTTTGCTAAAGCCACTGGCAGTATGGGATTTAATAAACGACACTCATCGGATGTCAAAAGTTAGAATTTCTGAAGCGAGCAACTGATGATTTCCGAGAAGAACATGGGGCGGCGCATGGCACGATTCAGGTCTTTGCAGGCACTGTTTCAAATGGAAGCCTCTGGAGCGAGTGTAGACAAGGTGACCGCCGAATTTTCCTCGGACAAATTATTGAGTTATGACTCGCCTGACGAGGAATACGCGGCCTACGATTCAGACTATTTTAAATTGCTACTAGACTCGGCGATGCGCCATCAGAAACAAATTGATCGTCTGACGAACTTGGCTCTCAAGGACGGTTGGCCGATGCAACGAATAGACCCCACCTTACGCGCCCTTTTTCGCTCGGCAGGGGCTGAACTCATGACCCGTTCGGTTCCCCCACGAGTGACCATCGACGAATTTGTTGAAATTGCCAAAGCCTTCTATCCAGAGGGCAAAGCGGCCGGTTTGGTCAACGGTGTTCTCGACCGCTTGGTGAAAGAATTAAGTCTTAGTTCGGCAAAGACATAAATCTAGCCCCATGGCCGCAAAAGACCAGTGATTTGCCCCCTTTGCCGTCAACGGCCAAGTGAATGGAGCCGCAGATTATTTGGTTTATTGAGAGCGCATAGTTGATGACATGTCCCAGTTAATGGTGGAGATGAACCCAAAATGATGGTTGCCATTTCTTTCTTTTCGCTGTTTTTGTCAGTCACTCTCATCCAACTGAGTTCAGGCGGTGTTGGACCTTTGGATGTCCTGTCGGGGCTCCAAGAAGGTTTCAATGCCCAACAAATCGGGCTGATTGGATCGGCGCATTTTGTTGGATTTTTTATTGGTTGTTGGTGGTCGCCTCGCCTGATTGGCATCATTGGCCATTCGCGAGCTTTCGCCGTTTTTGCCGCCGCGGGCACCATCGGAATTCTCTCACATATGCTGTGGCTCAACCCTTATGCATGGTCAGGCATGCGCGTTCTAACAGGGATGTGCATTGCGGGTTGTTTCACCGTGCTTGAAGCCTGGTTGCAAGCCAAGACAACCAACGAAACGCGTGGGCGCAACATCGGAATCTATCGAATCGTTGATTTGGTCGGCGGTATTTGTGGGCAATTATTCATTGCCGTTTTGGAGCCAGCGACATACACCGCGTATAATTTACTGGCCATTATCTGTTGCGCGTCTCTGCTGCCCTTAGCACTGACTCAGATCAAGCCACCGGACACAGCAGGACATTTGCGACTGCGCCCATGGCTTGGCTACCAGGTCTCTCCCACCGCGGCGGCTGGTGTGGTGGTCGCGGGAGTAACAGTGGCTTCTTTCCGAATGGTCGGCCCTCTCTACGGGCAAGCATCAGGGTTGACGACGGTCGAAATTGGATTTTTCCTCGGACTTTTCATCTTTGGCGGGGCTCTATCGCAATATCCCGCTGGATGGATATCTGACCGCTACGATCGAAGAAAAGTGATGTTCGCCTTTTCTGCGGTCTCTATCTTGGCGTCCGGTCTCGTCATACCCGCCGCCGGATTCGGTGGCGCGGGCTTGCTGGCCGCGTCGATTTTTTTCGGAATGACCACATTTCCCATCTATTCCATCGCCGCGGCACACGCCAACGACCAAGTGGCGTCCAATCAAATTGTTGAGTTGAATGCATCTTTGCTGTCTTATTTTGCCATTGGCGCGATCCTCAGCCCGCTGATCGTCTCTTTTCTGATAGCAAGATTTGGTACCCATTCCATGTTTATATTCATTGGGGCCGCCCATATCATCCTGTGTCTGTATGGACTATGGCGGATGCGGGAAACCCCAGTCGAGAGGCAGAACGCCTATACATATATGCCAAGAACAACATTTCTTTTGGGTCGATTGTTCAAAAAGAAGAATGGGAAGGATTAGGGTTTCACTCAATGGGAAACGTCGAGAACCATTATGGAAAGACCAATCGGATTGATATATGTGTCAAGGCCGTTATCACAGGGTAAGATGGGTTATGGCACGTGTATTGATCACTTCCGCAATTCCTTACATTAACGGAATCAAACATCTTGGAAATCTTGTTGGGAGCCAACTTCCGGCTGACCTTTACGCTCGCTATCTGCGTCAGCGTGGGCATGAAGTGATGTTCATCTGTGCCACTGACGAGCACGGCACACCGGCCGAGATTGCGGCCGAAAAGGCCAACCAAGCCGTCGCCCAATATTGCGATCACATGCATGAGGTTCAAAAAAAACTGAGTGACGGGTTTCGTCTCTCGTTTGATCATTTTGGACGTTCGTCAAGTCCCCAGAACCGACGTCTCACGCAACATTTTGCCGGTAAATTGGCCGACAACGGGTATATTCGAGAAGTCGAAGAATATCAGATTTACTCACGTGAAGATCAGCGATTCCTACCTGACCGATATGTCCGAGGTATATGCCCAGAATGTGGATATGATCAAGCAAGGGGTGACCAATGCGAGAACTGCACCAAACAACTTGATCCCAAGGACTTGATCAACCCGCGATCAGAAATCTCGGGATCGACAGATTTGGAAATGCGCCCGACCAAACATCTTTACCTCTGCCAATCAGAGTTCCGAGATCAGCTGGAAGAATGGATCCACTCAAAAGATGATTGGCCATTGCTGACGACATCGATTGCCCAAAAATGGCTCCGCGATGGCGATGGCCTTCAAGATCGTGGAATCACGCGTGACCTTGATTGGGGCGTGCCGGTGCGACGTGGCAATAAAGAATGGCCTGGAATGGATGGCAAAGTTTTTTATGTCTGGTTCGATGCCCCCATTGAATATATCGCCGCAACCGCAGAATGGGCCGATGCTAAAGGTCTCGGAGATGATGCGTGGATGCGCTGGTGGAGGAACGACCGAGGGGCTTCTGATGTGCGCTATGTTCAATTCATGGGAAAAGATAATGTTCCTTTTCACACGCTGTCATTTCCCGTCACGATAATGGGTTCCGGTGAAAATTGGAAACTTGTCGATTACATCAAGTCCTTCAATTTTCTCAATTATGACGGCGGCCAATTTTCTACAAGTCAGGGGCGCGGGATATTCATGGACCAAGCCCTTGAACTTCTACCGGCCGATTATTGGCGGTGGTGGTTGCTCTCGCATGCCCCGGAATATTCCGACAGCGAATTTACTTGGGATGACTTTGTCAGTAATGTGAACAAGGATTTAGCCGATGTGCTCGGCAATTTTGTTCGGCGCGTGACAAAGTTTGCTTCAACCCATTTTGATTCCGCAATCCCTGAATGCGAATGGGGAGAAAAAGAGTATCAATTTGCCGACGATTTGACTCGTCGAATTCGCAACTACGAAGAAAAGTTAGATCATATTGAAATCCGCAAAGCGGCGCGAG
The DNA here is from genome assembly GCA_022824005.1 of Paracoccaceae bacterium. GTDB lineage: Bacteria > Pseudomonadota > Alphaproteobacteria > Rhodobacterales > Rhodobacteraceae > JAPOXR01. The sequence continues at coordinate 22,186 of JAJEBG010000028.1, read as the reverse complement.
AATTGCGTGCCATCTGGGCCGCTGGCAATGAGTTTCTCCAAGCCACGGAACCATGGAAAACAATTCGTCATAGCCAACACGAAGCAGCCGCGACCATTTCTCTTTGCCTCAACCTTGTCTGCCTATATGCCACTCTATCGCAGCCATTTTTGCCCGATTTTGCCTTGTCCACGCATAAAGCGTTTAACAGTCTTGATCATGGCTGGCCTCATGAGGTCAAACAGTCGCTGCAAAGATTGGCCCCCGGGCATCAATTCTCCGTTCCAGATGTCGCGTTCCAGAAAATATCGCCGCAAGAACGTGACAGTTGGAGGGAAAAATTTATGGGAAGTCTCCACGATGCCAAATGACACAAATTCTAACCGACCGGCTGATTTTTCTGATGGTCTCAACTTTGTTGACCTACAGCTGAGTCCTCCTAATTTCGAAACGCTCATTTGACGGTATTGACTGAGGTCTCTAGCGATAATCGCTCATTAAAATATAGAGCAAAATTATGGGGCCAACAGCGAAGCCGGTCATACCTAATGGCGGATTTTTCGCTCCAATTTTTCAACCCTAAATATCTTTAGGGTTTGAGGTCATGCTCCCCATCCACAACATTCTTGACAAAGCGGTATTTGCATCGCTTGATTGTTGGAAACTGCCTGCCAACCCAAATTTGCATTTGCTGAATGTCTCTGAAAATTACACTTACCTTGTTGAGGCTGGCGACTTCAAAGCCGCGTTGAGAGTTCACCGCCCCGAGTACAATTCAGAGATCGAGATTCGGAGCGAGTTGGATTGGTTGGGATCGCTGCGCCAGTCAAAGACGGTTTTGACGCCCAAAGTCATCCGAGGCACCGACGGGCGGAGGATTCAAAAGCTGGCTGGTGGTGATGGGTTTCCTTCAAGGCATATGGTCATGTTTGAATTTGTGGCCGGGCAACCGCCCGACGAGAAAGAGAATTTGTACGCCATATTTGAACAACTCGGTGAAATTTCGGCCCATCTTCACCATCACAGCAGAAAATGGAAACAGCCCAAAAATTTCATGAGACCTCATTGGGATTTAGACACGATTTTTGGCCCGCTTGCGCGCTGGGGAAACTGGAGAGATGCCCCTTTTGTCACTTCTGATATTAGTCAGATTTTGTGCCGACTTGAAGCGGTCCTGACAGAGCGATTGAACTCTTTTGGCACAGATTCACGCCGTTTTGGACTTATTCATGCCGACATGCGGCTGGCAAATCTCATGGTCAACCCAAATGGGGAGACTTGGGTTATTGACTTTGATGATTGCGGCTTTGGTTGGTTTATGTACGATTTTGCGGCGGCCGTCTCGTTTATTGAAGACGACGAACGGGTCCCGATATTCAAGGAGTGTTGGATAAAGGGTTATGAGCGGCAGCAAAAGATTCCCTTGAGCGCTCGGCAGGAAATGGATACAATGATGATGTTGCGTCGAATGGCTTTACTCGCTTGGGTTGGAAGCCGAATTGAGTCGACGGAACCCCAGAAACTAGCCCCTACATTTGCGGCGGCCACAGCCCGTCTAGCGGAGAGTTATTTAACCCGCCAAAACTCATTCTAAGTTCAGCAAATCAAGGGCCAACCCTTCCCTGAACAAAAATCACCCGTCAGAGTTAATTGTTGTTGTCTCGAATCTAACGGGAAATCAATGTCACTTCTCTCACACAACGACCCGTAAGTCGGGAATGCACAATTGATGCCCAATCTCCAAAGTATTGGTCTTGAATTTGTACACAATTTCATGAGCATGAATTCCAAGTCCGGTCTGTCGAGCCTCATTTTTTACTCACATTAAAAAAATTGTTGACAGATGTCTCTTATCTCTTTTACTTTGATCAAAATCGGAGGAGAGATTCATGGTCGACATTGCCGTTGACGGGACACAGAATGACAGCACACTGCTAGGTATTGGCGAAAAATTTCGAAGCCGGCGGCGATCTCTTGGCCTCACTCTGCAGGACGTGGCCGATGAAGCCGGGCTTTCAGTTGGATTTATCTCGCTTTTGGAACGCGGCATGGCGTCTCCCTCGCTCACCTCGTTGAGTGCCATCGCCCGTGCATTGGACATCAAACTTGGAGAGCTTTTTACCGTACCTGAAGGGGGTTCACTCACGACTCGCGCCAAAGAGCGTTCAAACAATTTTTTTGATGAGAACAGTTACAATTACGAAAGACTTTCAGCCAACTTCCCTGGCCATCTCTTAAATGCCGTTCTTGTACAAGAACATCCCGGTGACCGCCGCGAAGCGAGCTATCACGACGGTGAAGAAATTCATTTCGTTCTTGAGGGCGCAATTACTTTCGAACTGAATGGCAAGATCAGTGTGCTCAAAGCCGGGGATTCAATTCACTTTAGTTCCAGCTTACCGCATTCAAGTTGGAACCACACATCGGAAATCGCAAAAATCCTCGTTGTCGTAACGACAGATTTGTTTGGCGATTCCGCTCAGCCTGGCGTTGAGAACAGGCAAATCAAAGCCGTGCCAGAGGGTCTCGGCGATTCAAATTATATAGGGAGACGATCATGAAACAGTTAGCAAGGTCCATATTGGGTGCGGCGGCTCTCGCCGCAATCTCCACCGCTGTTCTAGCGGAACGAGTGCTGCGGCTTGATGAGGTTGCGGTCGGCGAACTTGACCCCGGAAAAGCGTCAGATTACGCCGATTCTATCCTGATGTTTAATGTCTATGATACACTTGTTCTGCCACGCCAAGGCGGCCCTGGACATGTTCCACATTTAGCGGAGACCTGGGAAGGTTCGGGCAGTGAGTATGTGTTCAAACTGCGTTCAGATGTGAAGTTTCAGAGCGGTCATCCGATGACAGCTGATGATGTGGTTTTCTCACTTGACCGCATGCAGGGTCTCGGACAGGGACTGTCCTTCCTGTTTGCCAATGTCAAGTCGGCCCAAGCGCTTGATGCGCACACCGTCAAGTTCACTCTCGCGGAGCCTTATGCACCTTTTATATCTTCCCTTGTTCGGCTGCCAATTGTCGACAAGCAATTGGTCATGCAAAACCTCGGGGAGGGCGAAGGCGAAATGGGTGATTGGGGCCAATCCTATCTTTCAGATAATAGCGCGGGAAGTGGCGCATACAAGGTCACGGCTCACAACCCGCAAGAAGAAACGGTGATGGCCAAGAATTCGGCTTATTTTCTTGGCGTCGGTGAAAAAGCCCCAGACACGGTAAGGCTTCGCTATGGTCTCGAAGCCGCCACAGTCCGCACTCTTATTGCTCAAGGTGAACATGATATTTCTTCGCAATGGCTGCCCCCAGAGGTCAAAAAAGCACTTGCCGATGATGGCAACCAGTTGTTGACAGAAGGCGGAACGGGTTCATTTTACTTCAAAATGAATACGCAGAAAGCACCACTTGATGACATTAACTGCCGTTTGGCTCTGGCGAACGCTTTTGATTACGCATCTGTTCTGAAGTTGATTGCCGTCACAGATGAGATTTCTGAAGGTTCGGCGACCACGGGCGCTATTACAGTCGGGATGTTTGGATCAAGACCGGTGGGCAACGAACTCATGCGTGATGTCGAAGCGGCAAAAAAACATCTGGAGATGTGCACCTATGATCCAGCCGAATTTGCCATTGAAATCTCTTGGATAGCGGAAGTGCCATTGGAAGAGCGGCTCGCTCTGCTGCTACAAGCCAATCTATCCGAGGTGGGAATCAACTCCACTATCAAGAAAATCCCTTGGGCCGCATTTGCAGGAATGGTGGGCAATCCCGAAAACACACCCAACATTTCGCAGATTTTTGTGACCGCGGTCACGGGTGATCCCGATACACTGCTCTACGGCATGTATCACTCAACAAAAGCCGGCACATGGCAGTCTCCAGAACATCTAAATGATCTAGAGGTTGACGCGCTTCTTGATGAAGGCCGTATCGGGGCTAGCGATGCGGCACGTGAAGCGGCCTATTTGGCACTTAATGATCGGCTGATGACCATCGCACCGTCAATTTATGGTTTTGACAGTCAGGCGGTCTTCGTCGCTCGGCCAGGAATATCGGTTCCCGCGCTGTCGGATCCAGCGAAAGCATTTGGACTTGATACAATGGGATTTTTGTTCCGCTTGATGGAAATTGAATAGCCATTAGAAATCGCGGCGCGCCAATTGGCGCGCCGTTCACTTGGAAACTTTTTGGGTATGACGTCTGTCGGGAGATTGCTGACGGCTAGACTTGGAATTTCTATTCTCGTCTTGCTAGGGGTCTCTATGCTGATTTTTGCGATTGCTCGGGTCATACCCGGTGATCCAGCTCGAATTGCACTAGGGCCCAATGCGACCCACGAACAGGTCGACAAACTCCGCGCCGATTTGCACCTCAATGAGCCGATCTGGAAACAATACGGCTATTTTCTCCATGATCTGTCCCAAGGCGAGCTCGGCCAGTCACTCTATACCAATAGGCCAGTCACAACCGATATCGCGCAGTTTTTGCCAGCCACACTTGAGTTGATTATTGTCGCGGGTGTCTTGATGATTGGTCTCGGCTTGCCACTCGGTATTCTAGCCGCAAAACATCAAGGCGGCACCATCGACAATTTGGTCCGTATCATTGCACTGCTCGGCGTTTCAGCACCAAGTTTTGTCTGGGCGGTCATCCTGATGCTGCTGTTTGCCTTTTATCTACCGCTGTTTCCGATTGCGGGTCGCATCGCTGTTGAGTTTGATGTGCCAACAATCACTGGTTTTCTCTTGGTCGACACGTTGCTCGATGGGCAAATTGCGGCCTTTGTCGACGCGTTGCGGCATATTGCGCTTCCCGCCTTTGCCTTGGCTTTGTCAGGTATTGGACAGGCGGCTCGTCTCACCCGTGCCAATATGGCGGAGACATACCATAGTCCCTACATTGAAATGGCCCGATCATACGGTTTCCCGGAATGGCGTATTGCCCGGCGTTATGCATTCAAACCGTCGCTGACGCCGTCATTGACAATCATAGGATTGGATTTTGCCGCGATGCTTGGCAACGCGTTTTTGGTTGAAGCCATTTTTGCGTGGCCTGGACTGTCACGCTATGGTGTCGCTGTTATTCTTCGCAAGGATCTGAATGCCATTGTCGGCACGGTGCTGATTATTTCAGCGGCCTTTCTCATCGCCAATCTTGTGGTTGATTTGCTGATCGCGCTGATTAATCCACGAATTCGCTATTCTAGGGGGCGTGTGTGAGACGAGCGGCGCACATATTGTTCTCACGGCCATTATCTATTGCCGGCGTCGTCCTCATTGGCACCGTTATTCTTTCGGCTTTGTTTGCTGACTTCATTGCGCCCTTTCCTGATCACCGAGGGACGGTGGTAGATTTTACCAATTTCAACCAACCGCCGGGATGGACCAACATTATGGGGACTGATCTGGTGGGCCGGGACCTTTTCAGCCGAATTCTGTACGCCTTCAGGCTTTCCCTCATTCTCGGTGTCGTTGTACTATCCATCGCCACTCCCGTTGGCGTTGCTGTTGGCTTGGCCGCCGGATATCTCGGCGGCTGGGTGCGATTTGTGTTGATGCGGACAACCGATGTGTTTCTGTCAATCCCGCCCCTAGTCTTAGCCATGTCCATTATGGGCGTGCTGGAGCCCACATTATTCAACGGCATGATCGCCGTGACCGCGATGTGGTGGCCTTGGTACGCTCGGCTGGTCTTTAATATCACTCTGGTAGAACGCGAAGAGGGTTATGTTCGGGCCGCTGAGGTGATTGGCGCCTCTCGAGTACACATTTTATTCGTAGAAATCTTGCCGAATTGTGTCCCCGCCATCATTACAAAGATGACTTTGGATTTAGGTTTTGTGATCCTTATTGCATCCTCGCTGTCATTTCTTGGTCTTGGCGTGCAACCGCCGACCCCCGATCTTGGGTCCATGGTGGCCGAGGGCGCTCGCTACCTTCCTGATTCTTGGTGGCTGACCGTATTCCCTGGTCTTGCCATTCTCGTCGCCGTCTTTGGTTTCAATCTGCTCGGTGATGCACTGCGCGAAATCCTCGGAGCCGATCTGTGACTCATCCGCTCCTCAATATTCATAAACTCCGTATTGCCTTTCGAACGCATACAAAGCAGACGGATGCATTAAAGGGTATTTCGCTTCATATTAATTCCGATGAAAGAGTGGCATTGGTGGGCGAATCTGGCTCGGGAAAATCTGTGACAGCGCGCGCTGTGCTTGGTTTGCTTCAACAACAGCGCGGAATCGAAATCGGCGGTCGGATTGAGTTTGAGGGACAAGATGTCGCTTTGCTGAAAGACTCCGAGAGACGACAGATGCGGGGGACAAAAATATCTATGATATTCCAAGATCCAGTCTCCTCACTCAATCCTGTCTTCAGAATTGAAACGGAGTTTCTGGAAGTTCTGCGCCGCACAAATCCCAAGGTCACCCTTCCGGCCGCTCGCGAACAGGCGGAAGAAATGTTGCGGAAAGTGTCCATTGATGATCCCCACCGGGTTCTGAGATCATTTCCTTTCCAACTGTCTGGTGGCATGAATCAACGAGTGATGATTGCTCTTGCGCTCATCAATGCGCCTTCCTTGTTGATCGCCGACGAACCCGGCACGGCCCTTGATGTGACCGTACAGGACCAGACCCTACGATTGATGCGGCGTTTGGTGGAAGATCATCGCGCCGCTGTCCTACTGATATCCCACAATCTTGGAGTCGTGAGAGAATTTTCTGATCGTATCTATGTGATTTACAGGGGCCGTATTGTTGAAGAAGGGCCAACCGGTGCCGTTTTTGCTGATCCAATTCATCCCTACACGCGGGCTCTTTTGGCCGCCGTGCCTCGCATCACAAAGAGTGGAATTCCGAAGTTAGTTGACGATATATCTCAGTTCACCGAACCGTGTGAAATCCATCCGGCGAGGGCATGACTAACCCTCTCCTCAGCATCAGCCGTCTGACCAAGACATTTCAGGTCGGCTCTCAGAAAGTAAATGCAGTTCGTCAATTTTCGGCTGATGTGGCGGCGGGCGAATGTTTGGCCGTTGTCGGAGAGTCAGGGTCGGGAAAGAGTACTGTCGCCAATATGATTCTCGGTATTCTAAAGCCGGATACGGGTGAAATTCGCTTTGCTGGCAAATCATTGCCCCTGCGCCGCTCTCTTATCCACCGGCGGCAAATTCAATTGGTGCAACAGAATCCTTATTCGGCTCTGAACCGCAGCCGCACGGTGGGAGCTTCGCTGCGTTTGGCATTGGATGTTCATAAAATTGGGGCGCGCTCACAACGCGTCAACTCCGTCATCGAATTGCTGGCTGAAGTCGGTTTAGAAGCGGATATCGCTGGGCGCTATCCCAATGCCCTGTCAGGAGGCCAATGCCAACGTGTGGCGATTGCCCGCGCCCGTGCCTGCAACTCGCAACTCATCGTACTTGATGAACCCACATCGTCGCTCGATATGATCGTGCAGGCGCGTATCCTTGGCTTGCTGAATGACCTGCGATTGCAACGGCAACTGACCTACATCTTTATCACACATGATCTGGCCGTTGTACGGAATGTTGCTGACCGAGTTGTCGTTATGAAAGCGGGTGAAATCGTCGAAACGGGTCAGACTGATAGGGTCTTTACCGATCCAACACATCCCTACACAAGGCGGCTTATAGCGGCATCGCCTGTCGTCACCGAAGAAGAGCAGGCTCTGCGCGAGATACTCCGCCACACAATGGAAAATTAAGTGATGGAAATGAATGAATTTCTCAATGGTCTGGCTGATCCCAAAGATCAACCACGACGGAGTTTTGAAATCTTGCAGAGCCTCGCCGAGCAGACGGTCGGTGTCCGTCTGTTCACGCTTCTGCGGACAGATTTAGAGTCCAATGAGGGATACAGGATTTTTTCGAGTTCGCCCGACGTCTATCCTGTCACCGGACGCAAAACAATTCCTGAAGGCAAATGGAAAGATACAGTGATTAAGAAACGGCAAATATTCTGTGCCAACAGTATTGAAGAGATCAAACCTGTTTTTCCGGATTACGAACTGATTGAATCTCTTGGCTGTGGGGCCGTGCTGAATATTCCGGCCATTGTCGGTGGCAAACTTCTAGGCTGTATCAATTGCCTTGATAAAGTGGGCTCATATGGAGATGGCAGTCTTGAAGCTGCACGCAGCCTGATTCTTCCAGGAATTGCCTGTTTCTGCCTCACAATATCTTTATCCAATTTTGGAGTTGAGTGATGAACAAAAAGATAACCCGAGTCGCGACGGATGTCGGCGGAACTTTCACTGATCTGGTCTGTTTTGAAATGGATCCGACTCAAGGTCAGCCAAGGGTCCGCACCGCAAAAACCTCAACCACACCACCCGAATACGAACAGGGCGTTCTGGACGTTTTGGCAAAGGGCCACGTTGATCTTGCCGAGGTCGATTTCTTGGCACATGGAACGACGATCGTTATCAATGCGTTGACTGAACGGAAAGGGGTCAAGGTTGGATTGATCACCACGAAGGGTTTCAGGGATACGCTGGAGATTGCTCGTGGCAATCGCCCAGACTTTTTCAACCTCCATTATGTCAAGCCACCGCCATTCGTTCCGCGATTCCTGCGGCGCGAATTGCCTGGCCGGATGAGTTATCGCGGCGAAGAAATGGAGCCGCTAGATCTTGCTTCGCTGCCAGCGATTCTGACTGATTTCAAACAAGAAGGTGTGCAAGCCGTGGCCATCTGCTTTTTGCACTCCTATGTCAATGTTTCCCATGAAACAGCCACTGAGCGAGAAGTCAGACAGCTATGGCCGCAGGTTCCTGTGGTGTCATCCCATGCGATCGCTCGCGAGTGGCGAGAGTACGAGCGCACCAATACGACAGTTCTTTCGGCTTATGTGCAACCCCCGGCCGAACGCTATCTTCGGCGTCTCAAAGATGGTCTGGAAGCGAGAGGTTTTACAGGGAGTCCATTAGTCATGCAGTCCAATTGTGGTGTCGACTCACTCGAATCTGCGGCAAGAACGCCGATCACCATGATTGAGTCCGGCCCATCTTCTGGAGTCTGGGGCGCGGCTGAACTTGGTAGATTAACGGGAGACATGAATGTCATTGCTCTTGATGTGGGAGGCACCACAGCGAAATGTTCTCTCATTGAAAACGGCCAAGTAAAGATTGTCACCGATTACTGGATTGAGCGTGACAAAAAGTCAGCGGGTTATCCGGTGATGGTCCCCGTGGTTGATCTCGTGGAAATTGGCAATGGAGGTGGCTCCATTGCTTGGGTGGATGAGTTCGGTAAACTGCATGTGGGTCCGCAGTCGGCGGGCGCCGTTCCTGGACCCGCTTCCTATGGCAAGGGGGGTTATGACGCAACAACCACTGACGCCAATCTCTGGCTTGGCCGAATCAATCGTGAATATTTCTGCGGTGGTGAGGTGCAAGCCGATATGGTGGCGGTGGAGAAGGCCATCACGGCCGTGGGCCAAAAACTCGGAATCGGAATTGATGAGGCGGCTCGTGGAATTGTCCGTATTGCCAACAACAATATGGTTAACGCGCTCAAATTGGTCTCACTCAACCGAGGGTTTGACCCACGGGATTTCACTTTAATCGCCTTTGGTGGAGGCGGCGGTATGCATGCCGCCGCCTTGGCTCAAGAACTCGGTATCAACAAAGTGGTGATTCCATCAGATGCATCGGTATTTTCCGCATGGGGTATGATTATGTCGGATCTGAGGCGTGACTTTATCGTCACTTATCTCACTGATCTAACAGACGAAAATGCCCGCGACATTGAAACCGTCTTGCAGAGAACAGAGGCCGAAGCAAGACACGGATTTGTTCAAGAGGGTATAGCTGACGATCAGGTCACCTGTGAGAGATTCGGTAAATTCCGATACCAAAATCAAGAACATACGACTGAAATCCCGCTGGGATCGGAGCCTATCCTCCCTGAAAGGGTTGACTCCATCTGTGAGCGTTTCCAAGCCACATACGAGCGCGAATATACATACCGACTTGCCGCCCCCATTGAGATGGTTGGTATTCACATCAAGGCCACCGCAAAAATCGGACGCATGGAGATGCAAAAACGTGAAGCCATGGGCGGCGACCCTCAATCAGCGGTTAAAGGGACGCGACGGGTTGATTATGCGCTTGAAGGTGTACACGACGCGTGTCTCATTGATGGAACCTTGCTGCAGCCGGGAATGAAATTCGACGGGCCCTGCGTCATTGAAGATGCGGGTTCAACGGCGGTGGTGCACCCCCAAAACAAGGTGAATATCGACGGCTACGGCAATATCGTTATCACGTTTGAAAGGTAAGAATTATGGACAAGATGCATCATCAGAACGACGACCCTATCACTTTGGAAATCATTCAGAACTCTCTGCAGGCCGCCGCCGATGAGATGTTTGCAGCGATGCGCAAAACCGCCATGAGTTCGATCATTTATGAGGTCCTTGACATGGGAACCGGCATCATGGACCCAAAGGGCGACATTGCCTCTTCGGGGGCCGGTATCCCCGCCTTTATTGGGGTTCTTGACAAGTCGGTTAAGGTTATTATTGAAAAATTTCCTCACGCTGGAGATGTATCTCCCGGTGATGTGTTTGCCACCAATGACCCTTACTTTGGTGGCGTGACGCATCTCAATGACATTGTGGTGATCATGCCCGTCTTCAGTGATGGTGAGTTGATTGCTTGGTGCGCCAACATCGCGCATCACTCTGATGTCGGCGGAATGGCACCGGGCTCGCTGAGCGGAGAAGCGACGACGATATTCCAAGAGGGTTTGCGCCTACCGGCCGTCAAGATTATCGCCGAAGGCGAGCCCATCGCACCGGTGATGGAGGTGATTCGGGTCAATTCACGAATGCCTGACGTGCTCCAAGGCGATCTCTGGGCCGCCATTGCTTCAGTTCGAGTGGGCGCAAGGCGACTTGAGGCCCTTGCTGAAAAATATGGAACGAGAACCTTTGCGGCGGCCATTGAGTCGTTCATGGATTTCGGTGAGAGAGCTTCTCGGACGGCCTTAAGGGAACTGCCGCGTGGAAAATTTGAGTTGACCGAAGAGCAGGACAATGGGCAGTTCTATAATGTGAAAATTGAAATTGATTCAGATCAATTTACCGTTGATCTGCGTGATAACCCTGATCAACTTGATGGGCCACTCAACACCAGCCGGGACGGTGTCATGGTGGCCGTGCAGATGATCTTCAAATCACTGACTGATCCTTATTCCCCCGCCAATGGGGGCTCGTTCCGTCCCATCAATCTTTTGACCCGAGAAGGTTCTGTGTTTCACGCCCGCGAGCCAGCACCCCTTGGATTTTATTACGAGATTGAGTTGCGAGTTTATGATTTGATTTGGCGTTGTCTGGCTGAACATATGCCCGATCTTCTGGCGGCGGGTCACTTTGCCTCCGTTTGCGGGACTTTTATCGGCGGTATTCATCCTGACACGGGACGTCAATACACGGTTATTGAACCTCAGCTTGGCGGCTGGGGCGCGGCTCCTGGAAATGACGGCAACACGGCCATGTTCTGCGGCTTTCATGGTGAGACCTATAACTGTCCAGCGGAAATCAACGAGGCGCGCAACGGGCTCATTGTCGATCAGATGGCATTGAATCTGTCGGAGGGAGGAGAAGGGCAGCGAATGGGCGGACGTGGAATCGTCATGGACTACCGCGTGCGCAGCGACCAAGGATTCCTGACGGCAGGATATACGCGGTCAAAATTTCCGCCATGGGGTGTCGCTGGTGGACGAGACGGTTCGCCAAACTATATCGAATTTATCCCCATAGAAGGTGAAAAGAAAAGCTTTGCTGGTGTGTCAGGATTGACCACAAACAAAGGTGATGTGATCCGCGTCTATACCGGCAGTGGCGGCGGCTTCGGTGACCCCCGTGAGCGAGACCGACAGCAGGTTCGTGAAGACTTACGAAACGGTCTCATTACAAACAAAGCGGCGCACGAAATTTTCGGACTTGAAGACCTAGTCGGGCCAGAAACAGAAAAAGGAGAAAGTTAATGGCAGATAACCAAAAAAGAACAATCATGTATCTCAATCCAGTAGGAACCCCAGATTATGATCAAGTCTTTGCCGATATGGCACGTCAGCATAAACTTCCTGGTACTGAGGTTCATGTCACATCGTTGAAGCCCGAGGACGGTGCCTTCACGCATATCGAATTTAGGTCTTACGAGACCGTCGTTTCCACAGGAATTGTCCGGGCCACTCGAGCCGCGGCGGCTGAAGGCTTTGATGCCTTGGCGATTGGATGCTTTTACGACACCGCGTTGCATGACGCGCGTGAAGTTTCTGGTGAAATGATCGTCACGGCTCCGTGCTTTGCTTCGCTTGAAATTGCCGCCAGTTTGTCGAACCGGATTGGAATTATTGTCGGGCGGCGGAAATGGGTTCATCAAATGCATTCAACCGTTTGCAACAACGGAATGGCCGATAGGTTGAGCGGTTTTTACCATGTCGAATTGGGAGTGAATGATTTCCAAACAGATCATGCCCGCACTGAACTCTTGTTGACTGAAGCGGGGCGCCGGGCGGTTGAAGAGGATTATGCCGAGTCGCTTATTCTTGGTTGCACACTGGAAATAGGTTTCAACAAGAAACTCTCTGATACGTTAGGGGTTCCCGTGATTGATCCTTCAATCGCGGCGCTGAAACGGGCCGAGTACGGCGCTATTCTGAAACGTGATGGGGGTCTTCTCCCGAGTCGAAAATGGTCTTGCGAGTCGCCGCCCGAGGACGAAATTTCCCAATTTGGGATTATTGGCGATGCCGATGTCTTCGGAAACAGGATTGTCGTCGAGGCAGAGTAATGATCAATTCCGTACCGGAGGAGAGCGAGGATCCGATCACTCTGGCCGTCATTCAAGCGGCTTTGTCGGCAGCCGCCGATGAAATGTTTCTTATGTTGAGCCGCACCGCGATGAGTCCAATCATCTATGAAGTTCTAGACGCCGGAACGGGTGTGACGGATAGGGACGGAAATTTGGCGGGTTCGGGTGCGGGTATTCCGACATTTATTGGCGTGCTTGACAAAGCCGTGAAGGGAATTATCGCCATTCACGGAAGCCAGAACATAGCGGATGGCGACATGTTTGTCACCAACGATCCGAATTATGGTGGCGTGACGCATTTGTGCGATGTGGTGATCGCTATGCCAGTCTTTGCACATGGCGAGCGCATTGCTTGGACGGCAACAATAGCGCATTGGAGCGATATCGGAGGCATGACGCCCGGATCGATGTCCACCAAAGCGACTGAGATTGCTCAAGAGGGGCTCCGTCTTCCTGCGGTGCGATTGTTTGAAGGCGGAAAGCTCGTCAGGCCGCTTATGGACATCATCTGCGCCAATTCACGGCTTCCCGATTTTGCAAAGGGTGATCTATGGGCCCAGATCGCCGCTTGCCGTCGTGCCTCAAATAAAATTTCTCGTCTTGTCGAAATTCATGGGCTCAAGACATTCCAACAGGCATTGTCAGACGTGTTCATGGAAGGTGAGGCCCGTGCGCGACGAGGCTTGGAGTCACTCCCTCGTGGCAAATGGGGCATAGAAATAGAGCAAGATAATGGTGATCTATGGAAGGCCTCGGTGGAAATCTCCGATGAACGTTTCACGGTTGATTTGAGAGACAACCCGACTCAAAAAAAACTACCTTACAATACCAGCCGCGACGGAGCTGTAATCTCGGCTCAAATGATTTTTAAGGCTCTGACCGATCCTGAACGCTTTGCCAATGCTGGATCTTTCCGCCCGCTCCATGTCCTCACACGACCTGGAACTATTTTTCATTCTGATGACCGGGCACCTCATGGATACTATTTTGAAACTCGAATTCGCCTTTATGACATGTTGTGGCAATGTATGGCGAAAGTGGTACCAGAACGGCTTCCAGCGGGGCATTTTGGTTCGATTTGCGGCACTGTGATTGCCGGGAGACATCCCGACACGGGCCGTCGATTCACCATGGTTGAACCCCAAATGGGCGGATGGGGTGCCACTTCAAGGGGGCCGGGCCTTCACGCTATGTTTTCCGCCAGTCACGGTGAAACATTTAATTGTCCAGTCGAAATTTGCGAGGCCCGTTACGGAATCAACGTTGGCTGGAAGAGTCTCTCAAATGAGACGCATGGCCGTGGGCTATATCCCGGCGGGCGCGGGTTAACGGTCTGTTATCGTCCAAGATGGAGCACCGTCTTGGCGGCGGGATATAGTTGCAGTCAAACGCCGGTCTGGGGACTTAAAGGTGGTCAGCCAGGTGGCCTTAACCGTCTTAAGATAAAGCGTCGGAGCGGTCGTTGTGAATTCCACGCGTTTGTGAGTGACCTGCAAATTGAGCCGGGTGATGAGATTGTGATTGAGACGGCCAACGGCGGCGGTTGGGGTGATCAGGCTTCACAAGAAATGTGATGGAAAAGACTTCTTCTGAATCAAGAAAGCAGATGTTCAGCCCCGTTTCTTTGTATGACTTAAAGATCAAAGAGTATCATCTTTGAAAGGAATCCCTTTTAGATTTTTGTCAACGAGTTTGTTCGATCAGCTCAATCACTTATACCAATACAACGAGTGACATCACGCCAACTTTGATGACCGAAAAAGAATGGCCGTGCCTAAACCCCCGGCGGCGGCGACTGCGGCGAGTCCAAGCCGAGCCGACTGATCAATCAACTGGTGAAAGACCCGTACCGCCAATACGGCCCCTGACGCCCCAATTGGATGGCCGCGCGCGAGTGAGCCGCCTTGCCGATTGATAATTTCTGGATCAATATCGGCTAATTTTGCCATGGCAATGGCTTGAACCGCATAGGCTTCCATGATTTCCGCCACTGACAAGTCGTCGGCGGATTTCAACCCCGTGTATTGAAGTGTTTTTCTTATCGCGGTCACACCAGCAAGTGCGGGCCATTCTGGATCACCACCGATGGTAAAACCTCCCATCATCTCGACACTTGGCAATGATCTCGCGATCCCCTCAGTGACCAATAGGCAGATGGCCGCACCATCGGCCGCGACTGACATATTGGCGGTCGTGATGGAGCCATAAATTTGTCGCGCTCGTTGACATATGGAAGGGCTGAGATTGCGGCTGAAGGGATCATTTACAACCTCAGTATTACCGATAGGAGTCAACTCTTTGCGCAGAGCAGACTGACCCTTCAGCGCTTTTTGATGGCTTTGGATGGCCCACTCATCCTGCGCCTGTTTCAATATGCCATATCTTTGAGAGAGTTTTTCCGCTGCTTTATGCATGTTGGGGTCACGATCCGGCCAAGGTGTAAACGATGCCTGATCAATGGGCTTTTTAGCATAGGCACCGAAGTGAACTCTTCGATAACAAGCTGGCCGCATTGAGAAACTCTCACAGCCTCCAGCCAACACGATTTTAGCGGCCCCTGATTTAATCATGGCCGCCCCGACCAAGAGCGCATCTAAGCCACCACAACATTGCCGATCTATTGTCAAACCTGAAACGCTTTCTGGACAGTCAGCTTTCAGTGCGGCAAGACGGGCCGGATTGCCGCCCTCTCCCAGACAACAGGAGATAACCATTTCGTCCACATCTTGGCTGGGGATGCCGGCATCGGCCAGACAAGCCTGCGCGACCTCGGCGGCCAATTCATACGATTGAAGATTTTTGAGGAAACCTCCCGTCGGAACAATCGGCGTTCGCCGCGCGGCGATCATGTGCACAGCATCTGGCATCAATATATACCGATGATGGCGGCCGCTCCGGCAGAGACGAGAAAGTTCACGAATGCCACCGCCTTTGACGATTAATTGATTGAGGTGATGCGGTCATTTAACGCATTGAGCCTTTGTCGTCGATGTTGATCCAATTCGGCTTGCAAGGCTTGAAGGTCGGTCTTTCCAGAGGGTAGCAAAGGCCAGTCCTTAACAATTATTATTGTCTTGGGCCGCTTGAACGGTTGAAGCCGCTCACGGCAATGCCCACGAATCGCGCCGATCGTCAGAGCCTCACCTTGAACCTGAACCAAGGCCGCAAAAACGGTATTCCGCAACCGGTCGGCCATTGGCAAAACAGTCACTTGATTCACATCTTTAAGTTCACCAATGCAACTCTCAACCTCTTCGGGGCCAACCAATTTATCGGCAATTTTTACCCGTCGGTCACTTCGACCTAGGAGGCGCAAATACCCCTCGGAAGACATCTCTCCAAAATCGTTTGTCCTCACCTGACCGTCTTGCCAATCGGTTGAACTTTTTGAAGCAAAAGCATAGCCTATCGCAGTATACGGGCTCTTAACGGTAATCAGCCCGCCATTCCGTTGGTCTGATTCTTGATGAATTGAGATTTCGACTTGAGGATAGGCGCGGCCGATGAAACCGGATGGGGTATTTTGGTCTCCAAGCGCAACAAAACTGGTTTCTGAAGATCCATAGAATTCATAGATTTCGGCGTTGGGAAACACTTCTGCCAGCGCGCCTCGACGCTTTCCCCCCAATGCCGAGCCTCCGATGAGCAAGAGCCGCAAGGAAGGAATGACATTTTCTTTATGGCGCCGTGTCGTTTGGAGAAGATTGATCTGTGCTGGCGTGGCATAGAGGACAGTAATTTGGCGTTTTCGCAATTCCGTGAATTGCTGGCTTGGCGAAAGTTCCGAGAGAAAATGAAGATCAGCACCGAGATGCACAGCTTCCATCGCGGCGTAGAGAGACAGTGTATGTGATAAGTTTCCTATCAATCCGTAGCGGTCTCGTGGCGACAACCCCCATAGTTTTGCATTGACGTGGAAACTTGTTATCCAAGACAGATGAGTGCGTCGGATTTGCGCAGGCACGCCCGTCACTCCAGCTGTTAGACAACGAAAAACGGGCAAATCAAAATTGCGCCTCGCCGATGGAATATTGATTCCATCAACCTCCATACAAACTTCTTCACACGCCTCTAGCGCCACAAAAAATTCAACGAAATTTTTGAGCGGGACATTGCTTATTGACTTGCGATTGTTCTTGCCTGAACGCCTATTCAAGCGCCGGGCCTCAAGATAACGTTGGTGATCACATTCATTTGACGCGTCCGCGACAATGGCAGAGTGATGCCAATCAAATTTTGTCTGCACGGGTTTTGTACACATGAGGGAGGACGGCTCCAGCTTTCGCCATATTGATGTCCAAAGGATGTGTCATGGCATGAACTGATAAGAATATGAGGGAAAATTTGCAAATATCATGAAAATTCATTTCTTGATGAGTGACCCAAACGTCCCACGTCTCTCAAGGAATAACGGAAGATCAACAAGTGGTTTCGACATTTCGCAAGGGAGGAGATTTGACGAGACACAGGCGTTTTCTCATGATGGTCGATCTCAACTCAATAATGGGATCAAATGGTCAATTGTCAGCCTGACTCCAATCTGTCATAGATATGAACTTGATTCCCTCACGATACGGACGGGTTCAACCTCTAAAACATTATTGACCCTCTATGCTGCTGCCCTATCGAGACAATCTCACCGCTAAACGCCGACCTTTTGTGAACTGGGCTTTGATTATTATCAATGTCGGACTATTTTTGTACTACGGTTACGGTTCTGATACGGGCGGACTCGATCACGCGTGGGACGAGTGGGCGCTGATCGCCGATCAATCTGACCCCTTCTCAATATTGTCGGGGTTGTTCAGCCATATGTTCCTGCATGGAGGATGGGAGCACCTCATCGGTAATATGCTCTTTCTCTATATCTTTGGCGATCAACTAGAAGATACACTTGGCCATTTTTGGTTTCTGGTCTTTTACCTTGTCTGCGGTGTGGCGGGTGGTTTGGCTTTCTTGATGATAGAGACTGAGCCCACCCGGCTCGGCGGCGCGTCGGGAGCCATCGCCGGGGTCATGGGTGGTTATCTTCTCCTCTTCCCCCGGGCCAAAATTATACATGTCTGGCTGTTACCCAACATCCTTTGGCCCTTTTCCATCCTTCTTCGTCTCATAATGAATTGGCAGATTTGGGGCTATTGGCCGATCCTTTTTCTGACATTTGGCCTCCCTACCTGGCTTTATTCGAGTTTTTGGGTCATCTGGAATTTCCGCGGGGCCACACTTGATTCGTACGCATCAAACATTGGTTATTCGACTCACCTTGGTGGCTTTTTTACCGGTTTGGTCATCATTTTGTTTGTACGAATGCGACTGACGAGGCGACAAAAAAACGGGCTAGGTCACCGAAAACCCCCATCTTCAACCCCGAGGCCCCATCGCCAGCCCTTCGCAAATGGCCCTTGGGGTGAGCGTGCCTCTCGGCAACGACAGCATCAAGAAATATCGCCTGAGGCAGAAGCTAGAGGCGCGGTGAGACGGAGTGAATTCCATAACATGCCGTCAGTTAAGCGGCAGCGCTAAGGTCGCAAGCACCATTTGAGAATGGCCTTTTGAACATGCAGACGATTTTCTGCCTCATCAAAGACCACCGATTTTTTCCCATCTAGAACGGATGAGGTGACTTCCTCCTCACGATGCGCTGGCAGACAATGCATAAATAAAGTGTCCTTTTGGCTCGCCGCCATCAGGTTTTCATTGACTTGATAAGGGAGAAGGACATCTCGGAGGGCCGCGTCGCTAACCGCCGCATCATGCATTGATTTCCAAACATCTGTTACGATGAGATCAGCATCTTTGACCGCCATCATCGGGTTGGACTCAAGTGAGACATTCGATCCGCCATAGCGAAGCACCGAGGCGGCGGGGGCAAATTGGTCCGGCCCCGAAAAAGTCAACTTGAACTTGAATTGGGCCGCCGCTTCAATAAAGGAATGGCAGACATTGGAGCCCACGCCCATCCAAACCACATGCCGCCCTTCAATGGGACCACGAAACTCTTCGAATGTCATGATATCCGCCATGACTTGACATGGATGTGACTGGTCGGTCAGACCGTTGATCAAGGGAATGTCGGCGGCGGCGGCAAATTCTTTCAGCGATTCGGGCTTGAAGGTTCGAATCATGGCAATATCGGCATATCGACTGATGACACGGGCCGTATCCGACACAGTCTCACTCCCCGCTCCCAAATGGATATCGGCTCCCGATAGCAAGATCGACTGGCCACCTAGTTGACGCACCGCGACATCAAAAGACATACGTGTGCGAGTCGACGGTTTCTCAAAAATGAGGGCGGCGACATGGTTTTGCATGGGCAATTCGGGATCGAGGGCTCCCCGTGACGACAATAAGCGCCGTTTTGCCTTGATAGCTATGGCCTCTTCGAGAATAGCCCGAAGGTCAAATGAATCGACTTGAGATATCTCAAGAAAGTCAGGCATGGGCGGGCACTTTGCTCATTTCGTCGGCAGCGGCGGAAATCCTGTCGCAGATTTCATCCAACTCATTTTCGTCAATATTCAGAGGGGGCAGAATCCGAACCGTATTTTCGGCGGCGGGAACCAGCAGCAACTGTTTTTCATAGGCGGCCGAAATAACATCCGTATTGGGGACTTTGCAGACCAAACCCAACATCAGTCCTGTCCCACGGACCCCAGCAAAAACCTGTTGATGAGTGGCTACGACTGACTCCATTCTTTGCCTCATGCGACCGGCCTTCCGACGCACATCGCTCAAGAAGTCTGCATCGTTAACAATGCGGAGAACCTCAATGGCCACACGGCAGGCGAGCGGATTTCCCCCGTAAGTTGAACCATGCGTTCCCGCTGTCATGCCTTTGGCCGCTTCCTCTGTCGCGAGACACGCGCCGATGGGAAAACCACCACCAATTCCCTTGGCAATCGCCATCACATCGGGTTTGATTCCTGCCCATTCATGGGCAAACAATTTGCCTGTCCTGCCGACTCCGCACTGGACTTCATCGATAATCAGCAAAAGATGGCAATCATCACAGAGTTGGCGAACCTCCTTCAGAAAACGATCAGATAGGGGTATGATTCCACCTTCCCCAATCACCGGCTCCACCATCACCGCGGCCGTTCTCTCATTTACCTCCCTCTCGAGCGCATCAATATTGTTTGGCACCACTTGGGTAAAACCAGGTGTGAGGGGGCCGAATCCATCAGTGTATTTGCTGTTTCCTGCGGCCGAGATCATCGACAATGTTCGACCATGAAAAGACGAATTAAATGTCAAGATTTCATTCTTCTGGCTGTCGCCCGAGACATGCCAATAGCGGCGAGCGATCTTCACCGCCGCCTCGCAAGCTTCTGCACCGCTATTCGAAAAAACCACCGTATCGGCAAATGTCGCCTCGACCAACATTTCTGCCAGTTGTTCCTGCTGAGGAATTTGATAGAGGTTTGATGTATGCCAGAGCGAAGCCGCTTGCTCGGTCAAAGCAGCAACTAACTTCGGGTGTGCGTGCCCAAGAATACTGACGGCAATTCCACTGCCAGCGTCCAAATATCGACGACCCTTTTCATCTTCAAGCCAACTGCCCTCTCCTCGCACGAAGGAGATGGGGGCCCGAGCGTAAGTCGGCATGACCGGAGAAACCATCAATTGACTCCATCAATAAAAGCGCATCTCTACCAAATCACAGCTTATTGAGTCAAATTTGTATACCAAGAGGATGGGCTCAAAACTCTCCCCTAAACACCAATGTCAACTTGTAAGAAGGTGAAGAAACACTATTTTTATTGTGTGGAAATCTTTTGCCATCTTGCCGCGAAGACAAACGAGGAGAATGTGATGTATTGGACGGCAGAACGTGTCGAACTGCTCAGAGTTCGGTGGCTCGAGAAGCGCTCGGCCGCCGAAATTGCCGCTGAGCTTGGCGGTACGACTCGAAACGCCGTTATTGGAAAGGCTTATCGTGAGGGTCTGTCAGAAAAAAAAGGCCGACATTCAGGCAATAAGTCCACGGTTAGACCATCAAAGTCTCAAAAGAGAAACAAAACAACTCAAAGGATCGGTAAGTCTCAAGCCAGCGACTCGACCGAGGTTGGACGCAAGCCGCCCATTGAAGGGGATCATCAATCGGAGACCTTCGAAGAAGCGCCTCAAAATGAAAGCGAGTCATTCAGCGTCCTTGAAATTGCCCGTCGTTCCGAACAAGAATCGGCCCGCTTGAATTTGATGGAATTGACAGAGCAGACGTGCAAATGGCCGATTGGCGATCCCTCTCAAGAAGAATTTTGGTTTTGTGGTCATCCGAGCGAAGCCGGAAAGCCATATTGTGAGGCCCATAACATGATCGCCACACAGCCTTTCACCTCGAAAAGCAATAAAAAGCCTCAGGTTTCACCCAATTCAAAGTCCCAAAGGTTGCCTCAAAAATAGGGTCAGCGGGCAGACATTGTTGGTTCTGCAGTAAGCGATTTCAGGTTAATATTTGGGGATAATAAATTTAATTCGAAATAACCCGTTCGACAATGTGGGGTGAGTCGAAAGACGGAGAGTTGCAATCACATGGTCGGCACCCGGCAAATTCTACCGCAAGGGCATCAGTTTGATGCCGTTCACCGAGATGTTCCCGAACGAGAAATCGGCGGTCGAGTGGTTCGAGCAAATTCGCTGGCCGACTAGCGAGTGCAGTTGCGGTCATTGCGGCTCGGTCGATATCTTTGAAGTCCAGAACACCAAGCCGATACCTCAGAAGTGCAGGGGTTGCGGCAAGTATTTCAGCGTCCGCACCGAAAGCATGATGGAAAACTCATGCCTTCCTTCGCGGTATACCTGTATGTGACTAACTTGAAAGGCGTCACTAGCACGGAACTGGACCGCGATCTAAACATCACGCAGAAAATCACCTTGTTGATACTTCACCGGTTGCGCGATGCTTGGGACGAAAGCGGATTGGAGAAGTTCGTTGGGCCGGTCGAAGTTGATGAAACCCATATGAGCGGCAAGCGCAAGCAGATGACCGTAGGCGGGGCGGTTGGAAAAACCGCAGTGGTCGGAGATAAGGATAGGGAAAGGAACGCAGTCGCCGCCGACCCAATGACTGACCTTGTTGTTGCCATGACGGGCAAGCGGCTGATGTATCAGAATTTGGTGGCCTGAAACGCGAACGCCCGCTCCGAGGGGACGAGCGCCTTTGTTCTATTCGAGAATCTGGTCTCGCAACTCGACCTGATAGACCTGCAAGACACTGTCGGAATCAGTTCCACGATGATAGGCAGTTGACTTCACTAATCTTTTGAAATCAATGTCCTCTGCGTATCTTTGTGAAACGAAGTCAATGAACATCTCAAAGACTTCAAATTCCTCTTTGCCTTCGGAAAGCTCAACAAGCCC
>JAJEBG010000017.1 GCA_022824005.1 Paracoccaceae bacterium | reverse complement strand
TCCCGGGTCCTCCGCCTGGCGACGGCGCGCGTCGCCGACGACTGGTTAGCCGCCTACGGCGAGCGCCCCGTCCTGGCGCAGACCTTCACGGGGCCCGAGATGTCCGGCCTAAGCTACAGGGCCGCGGGATGGAGGTGCTGCCCGGAGATGACCTCTGGGAAGGCGTCAGGTCAAGTGACGGTAGCCTTTGGGCATGACAACGTTCCCCTCTTTTCATATCGGAACTGTCGCCGTTACTTGGCCGCAACACAACATCATGCGTCTAAAAACACATGATCAAACTGCATCATATGTTGCACTTCACTATGGAACGGGGGGTGGAAATGTTATCTATGAGGAATTGACCAACGACAATGGTTTGGATTCAGGGTCCCCCAAAAAAGTATCCTTGTATCACTTGTTATTTTGGTGCTGGCTATATTGATGTATCAGTCATGCCGAAAACTATAAATACCATTGATCTTGACCGCAGGCTTTCGGTACTGGAGGAACGCATGAACACGATGACCGAACGCTATGACCGGGGCTGGAAACACTTGGAGGCCAAGATGGGGGAGGACCGTGCCAAGCTTGAGGCCCGGCTGGGAAAGGATATCGCCAAACTCAGGGAAGATAGTGCCAAACGGGACACCGAGATGGCCAAACGGGACACCGCCAACACCCGCTGGCTGATTGGCGTGATCATTGCCGCTTCAGCAATCGTGATTGCCGTTTTGTTGGCCACTTCCTGAACATCACTTTTTTACCCTCTCCAAAAATTACAAATCCAGGTATGTGCATGGTCAGAATTATCTTGAAATTCAGGGCTCACTGATCCATGCGAAGACTGTTTCCCGATCCAAAAGTCAAACGATTGTATGAGGATGGCTTTGGAGAGAATGACTTCCTGAATCGCAGGCAAACAGGTGAAGCCTTGTCGGACCTTTTGAATCGGCTTGAAGAACCTCTGGTTGTAGCCCTTGATAGCCAATGGGGTTCCGGCAAGACCTGGTTCCTGCAGAGATGGGTTGGGGAACATAACAAAGCCAATGAAAACTCGATCGTAGTTTATTTTGATGCCTTTGCCCATGATTATGTCAGTTATCCCCTTCCTGCCTTGGTTTCGGAGTTGGTCGAACGAACCGGGGATAAGGAAACCTTCAAGGCAATCAAAAAAGTGGCTTTCAAGTTTGTTCAGGCAGGTGTTCGACTGGGAGCAGCGGTTGCAACTTCCGGCTTGTCAGAAACTGGAGGCGTTCTTGCCACTTCTGTTGCTGATGAGGCTGAAAAACATCTGGAGGAATTCTGGAAGCAGGAAGAAAGTCGAAGCAAGGCAATGGATGAATTCCGCACGGCACTTGAATCCCTGGTATCCGGAGAGAATGGCAAAAGGATCATATTCGTTGTGGACGAGCTGGACCGGTGCCGCCCGGATTATGCCCTGGAAGTGCTGGAGGTCATCAAGCATTTTTTCCTCGTTGATAATGTCCATTTTGTCCTTGGAGTCAATCTCAGGGCCCTGGAGAAAATGGTCAGTACCAGATATGGAGCTGACATCAATGCTGGCGAGTACCTTCAGAAGTTCATAAGAATCAAGCTGGAACTTCCAGAAGTGGACAACGATGAAAAACAGGGAAACCGGAATGTTTCAAGGTATCTCAATTACCTCTGCCAGCAAATGGAGGTTCCGGATCATATAGCTAAGTGGTTGAAAAATCGGATCAAACTTGTTTCACGTTCCAATTCCGTTTCCCTGCGTCAAATCGAACATATTGTATCGGCTGTAACACTGGCCAGCAGCAAAGCCCTGAATCATGACGTTAATTCTCTTAAAGGGAGGCATGCGGTCATGGTTGACCTGATTATAGCAAAAGTCGTTCGCCCCGAACTCTATCCCAAATTCCTTGATGCGGCCATCACTCCGGATGATTTGTACTCCTATCTGGGATATTCAGACAGCTTACCAAAACTTCATCCCGAGTATCTTGCTGAAGGGCAATCACCGCGGAAAAATCCAAAATTCAAATTTGAACAGGGTTTTAATAAATATGAATGGGAAGAGGCTTTCGACACCTGGCTCTTTATTACCCAAATCGAATACGAAATTCCCGACCCTGAACATGTCATCGGGGAACGAAAATATGTCATCGGGGCACGACAATCTTGTATTCTACATAGTTTGTGTGGAATTGAAGCTTTTTCCACAGACTTTCAAGTAAAGGAATACGAAAAGGATCAAGTAAAGGAATTGCCAAGAAAAATTCAACGGGAATGGCTTGACCTGTTCCGGTTTAATAAACCTCCTTCTGGATAAAAGGATTGGGGTTCTTTCCTACTTATTTTTTTCAGGATTGAACCCAGTCAAACATCCAACCGGACTGCTAGCCTCGATTCCCAAGTGCCGCAATTGATGTGAATCCGCCGGCGGCTAGCGGGCCGTCGGCTTGATCCAGCAGCGTCCGATGGACGGCGTCTGCGGCGCTCTCCGCCATGACCCGACCGGATGCTGCTCCCGGCGTTGCGGCATGGAATTCATCGTAATACAGGTTTTTGGCACCAATTTTCACGCAATCATGCCGGGACATAGCACGATACCGGGATACGGGCCGACGCGGCCTCCGGGTCTGGCATCCACCCTCTGAACTTGGGTCAAAAGGACATGAATTGACCATCACCTCCCCATAATGAAGGCCGGCATTCTAACCATGAGTTTGCTGGAATCTAATGGCGCAGCGATTCAGCCAAATATTTTCTCGGCGTCCAAAGCCGCCATACAACCCATACCGGCGGAGGTCACCGCTTGTCGATAGACGCTATCGACGAGATCACCGGCGGCGAAGACACCTCGGACAGACGTTTGGGTACTACCGGGCTGGGTCACTACATATCCCCCGAGACGGGTTTCGACTTGATCAATCACCAATTCAGATGCCAGCGTATGACCAATAGCGACAAAAACACCATCACAATTGATTGTTGAACATGTGCCGTCCAAGGTATCTTGCACCTCAATGGCGGTGACCAATTTAGGATTTTCCTGACCGTTGATGTGAGTCACAATATGGTTCCAGAGGACGGAAATCTTATCGTGATTAAACAATCGTTCTTGGATAACTTTTTCGGCGCGCAATTCGTCTCGACGGTGAATGAGGCGAACAGTTTTGGCAAAATTGGTTAAGAACAAGGCCTCTTCGACCGCCGTATTGCCGCCACCAATCACAACCACATCTTTCTCCCTTGACTTCCGACATTTTTGAGCGTAAACTATTGTAATATAATGATTTTGCCCTCAAAAAGGGCACAACATTCGTTTTGCCTCAACAACCCCTTATAAACAAGGGGTTGAAAATTCAAAATTAGGCCAAAATGTCTGAAGCTAAGAGATAAGGCTGATGTTGAAGCGAAAATTGACGACTTTCTTTTACAGCGATTGGCCGGTCTTGATTATTCGTTGAATATTACCCTTGACGAAAATATCAACAAACCCCCACCCCCAATGGATTCCTCGCTTTGCCTGCAATTGCTCGATGAGACTCAGCGCCCCCAGAAAATCACCTTTGAGCCCAGTTCAGTACGGATTCGGTCCGATGCGCTGGACAACATTGATAAAATGGTGGAAGTCTTGAAAAACTGCCAGCATGTGCCCCTTGAAATTGCTGGGCATACAGACAGCCAAGGTCAAGAAGAAATGAACCAAACGTTGAGCCAATTGCGCGCCCAAGCGGTGCTTGATGCGATTATCGAGGCGGGTTTTGTGGCAGGAAAAATCACCACCATTGGTTTAGGAGAATCACAACCTATCGCCGACAATGCCACCGAAGAGGGCCGTGAAAAAAATCGACGAATCGAATTTCGCCTTCGCCCATCATCCCGCCCCTCTCAATTCTCCATTCAGTGAGGGTAAAATGGACCGAATAAACCTTGTCATCCTCATTTCAGGCGTCGCGTTTTTGATGTTTTTATTAGGATGGTTGGCGAGTTGGTTTTATTTTCGACGCCGCGATAAATTCATCCCGCAAGGGGAGGAAGAGGTCGGTTTGGATGATAACAAATTGTCGGCGAAAACGGACTAATTCAACCCCTTTCTACCTGTTCTCATCTTGCCATTTTTGAGCCGCGACATCATCCTCATGGCGGCTTTTAACCCATTCGCTCGCGCCAGCTCGGTATTCCTTTTTCCAAAATGCGGCTCGACTCTTAAGATAATCCATCAAGAAATTGGCCGCCTCAAAGGCGGCTTGGCGATGCGCCGTTTGAACCGCAACCATCATAATGGCCTCGCCGGGAGATAATTCGCCATAGCGGTGAATCACCAAGCAATTCTTGAGTGACCATCGCTTCTCCGCCTCATCAACAATACGCTGAAGTGACGCTTCGGTCATGCCGGGATAATGTTCAATCACCAGTTTATCGACCGGTTCATCATCGGAATTTGAGCGCACAATTCCAACAAAATTGACCACCGCCCCAACGCCGTCATGACACGTCATAAATCGGTCTAGTTCCTCACCCGCATCAAAAGCGTTTGATTGCACTTTGATGGCCATCTTATCCTCCTGTCATCGGGGGAAAAAAAGCCACCTCGCATCCCTCTTTAATCGGCGAGTCTAATGGCACCATCTCTTGATTGATCGCCACTCGAATGGCCGCAAGGTCACGGAAGGCGGCCTGATATTCTGGCCCCCGTTGACAAAGTTCCACGACCAACTCGGCCGCCGTATTGGCCTTTGTCGTCCATTGTTCCTTCGGATGCCCGATGCGCTCGCGGATCCACGCAAAATACAGGACTTCAATCGGCTTCATGACTTGGCCTCAAAGCTCGAATCGCCTTTCGCACATAATCAACGCCTGAAATCGTCGTCAGAATGGCCGCAAGCCACAGCGTGGCAACGCCGCTCCACAATAAAATCTCATGCATTGATAGGGCGACTTCGCTCAACAAAATCAGCGTGATTGCCACCATCTGACAGGTTGTCTTGAATTTGGCTAGCCAAGTGACTTGCAAAATATTGTCATTGACCGACCCCAAACATTCTCTCAATCCGGCGACAAGCAATTCACGCATGATAATGGCCACCACTGGAAGCAACATCCATGCCCGTGCGTCAAAGTATGCGAGCAACACCGCGAGCGCGATAATCACCAGAGTTTTGTCAGCGACCGAATCGAGAGCCGCGCCCAATCGGGATTCAAGATGCATTCGTCGAGCCAGTTGACCGTCGAGGTAATCGGTCAACGCCCCGGCCACAAAAATCACCAAAGCGCACATATCGGCAAGCGGGCGGTCAAAAATCAAATAGACGATAGGAAACACCAAAACGGCGACAAATCGGGAAAGGGTAAACCAAGTCGGCAAGTTGAGATCACTCATGATTTTCACCTCACCTTCAGCTATGGCGACAGGATGACGTCAAAAAATCAACAATGTCAAACAATAGTACAGTAATGATAACCCCCGCTCTACCATTTCAAACTGACGAATCAATTGTCCAAATTCAACGTGATTTCCATCAGAAACCGCGTCCTCTTGATTTAATTCCTATGCGGCCATCTGTGGCCGTATTCATGTGATTGTCAATTTTCAGTGACAAAAAATAGGGCGTCGTGCCATCGAATAGAAATGGCAATCCTGAGATTTTGATCAATGGGTGTCTCGAAAGAAACGATAAATTGTCTCGGCGAGAGCATCAGAAATGCCATCGACGGCTTTCAAGTCCTCTAAACCGGCGTCCCTGACAGCTTTGGATGAGCCAAAATGAGACATCAAAGCTGATTTTCTTTGTGCACCGACGCCAGGTATCTGTGAGAGCGGCGAGGCGGAGATGGATTTGGAACGTTGTCGTCGGTGCGCCCCGATGGCAAATCGGTGCGCCTCATCACGAATTCTTTGCACAAAATAGAGAACGGAGTCTTGCGGCTGTAAGGCTTTGATTTGCCCGCCGGGAAGATGGAATTCCTCAAGTCCGGCATTGCGGTCCCGACCTTTGGCAATGCCCGCGAGGGGAAGATCCTCGGCGCCTAGGTCGGTCAGAACTTTGAGTGCGGTTGAGACATGTCCGGTGCCACCATCAATGAGGACTAAATCTGGCCATTCTCCCCCTTCGCGATCAGGGTCTGATTTAACGAGCCGTGCAAAGCGCCGATGCAAAACCTCTTTCATCATCGCGTAATCATCGCCGGCGGTCATGCTCGAATCGCGAATATTGAACTTTCTGTAGGAGGATTTGAGAAATCCATCAGGGCCGGCAACAATCATCGCGCCCACTTGGTGTTTTCCTTGAATATGTGAATTGTCATAAACTTCAATCCGTTGTGGCGGCGAATCGAGCGCCAAGAACTCTCCCAACCCTCGTAAGAGTTTGGCTTGAGTTCGCGTCTCAGAGAGCCGCATCGCGAGCGCTTCTTTGGCATTTCGCATGGCACTCACCACAAGGGCCACTTTTTTTCCACGCCGCGGAACGGTGATTTTAACCCGAGTGCCGCGATGCTCCGACAGGAGATTTTCCATCAATTCAGGCGAATAGAGATTATGTGAGAGGATGATGTGGGGGGCCGGCGTTTTGTTGCTATAGAATTGTCCTAGGAAGGCTTCCAAAACCTCTGATTCATCGGCCCATGTGCCGGTGCGAGGAAAATAGGCATGGTTGCCCCAATTCTGGTTGGCGCGGATAAAAAAGACCTGCACGCAGGCGTTCTCACCAAGACAATGCACCGCCACCACGTCCGCTTCTTTCACCCCTTGGGGGTTGACGTTCTGTACCGACTGGATTTGTGTCAGCGCTTTGATGCGATCTCGGATGGCCGCGGCACGCTCAAATTCCATCTGATCGGCCGCTTTCTTCATATCGTCTGCGAGCTGTTTCTGGATCACGGTTGATTTTCCCGCCAAAAAACTTTCAGCATCCGCCACAAGCATGGCATAATCGGCTTCCGACACCAAATCCACACAAGGCGCACAACAGCGACGAATTTGGTATAATAGGCAGGGTCGGGAGCGGTTTTGAAATACGGTATCGGAGCAACTGCGGAGCAAAAAAACGCGTTGCAACTGTTTTAGCGTGCGTCTGACAACCGCCGCCGACGCGAACGGGCCAAAATAGCTGCCCTCCTCGCTCTTGCGCCCACGATGCCTTTTGATTTGAGGAAATTGATGGGCTTTGGATACCAATATGCTCGGAAAGCTTTTGTCGTCACGCAGCAACACATTGTAGCGCGGTTTCAACTGCTTGATTAAATTCTGCTCGAGAAGAAGAGCCTCGGTTTCGGTCTCGGTGGTCAGAAACATCATTGAGGCGGTCTGGTCAATAACATGGGCGATCCGAGCGTTATGTCCCTCGACTTTGGTATAGGCCCGAACCCTATTTTTGAGATTGCGGGCTTTGCCGACATACAGAACCTCGCCTTTTGTATTGAGCATCCGATAAACGCCTGGACTATGGTCGAGAGCTTCAACACATTTTTTGATGACTTCAGGACCTCTTTGGGTCTCTTCAATGGACAAAAATTGATCCGCCGGCTTGGTCAAATTTGCGCCGTCTTCAGGTATTTTCATCATGGTCAATCAGTCTCTTACCAGCCATTCTAGCCAAGCCCATTTGATTTTTGATGGCAAGGCTTCTATCACCTGTGGAAAACTCTGTGAATAATTTTCGATAATGGCACAAAATTGTTGTGAACTTTCAGGGAATAATTTGTTTCTTAAACGTCGATCTTTCAAGATGATGAACATTAACTATCTGTTTTATATGTTATTTTTTGTTCTTAAATTTGACACTATTTTTCCATTCAAGACATATCACCCAATAATGACACGGTTTGTCATATCGGTGGATAATTCTGTATTGAGGGCCATTTTTTGTCTCAAAATTGTTTATTTTCAAGCCCTTTAGACAGGAAATTCTTGCCTCCATCCAACAAGATCAACTGTCCAGTCACCGAGGGGCTGTCGAGCAAGAATGTGAGCGCCGAAACCAACTCTGAAAGTGATGAACTTCGCCGCAGCGGGGTATGGGCCCGCTGATGTCTAAAATGCTCTAGCGATTGCCGTTTGGCTTTGAGCGTCGGTCCCGGTCCAATGGCATTGACGCGGATATCAGGGGCGAGTGACCGAGCCGACACTCTTGTCAAAGACCAAAGCCCCATCTTCGACAAAGTATAGGTTGTAAAGTCAGATGTCGGTTGAGCGATACATTCATCAACGATATTGATGATCGCGGCCGCCGCTATTCCCTCTCCCTCTTCATCAAGTTCACAAGGGGGTGCTTGGCGAGCAAATTCTTGCGTGAGAATGAAGGGAGCCCGATAATTTGTCACCATATGGCGAGACCAACTCTCATGGCTCGCCGAAGAGATGTCATCGCGTTCAAAAATGGCCGCGTTGTTGATCAACAAATGGAGCGGTGTGCCCAGAGTCTCACACGCTTGTTGGACAAGAGATCGTGTCGCCCCTTCATCCATTAAATCGGCTTGAAGAGCGCCACTTTTCTGTCCCATGGCTTTAATTTCATCGACCAGATCAGCGGCGAGTTGTTGGGACTGGTTGTAATGAATCACCACATCCAAACCCCGCGCCGCCAATCCTAGTGCCATCGCCCGTCCGAGCCGCTGCGCCCCACCCGTGATCAGGGCACTGCCCTGAAAGGCTCGCCGGCTCGGCTTCATTGATAACAATCCCGTCGAAAAAATGGCGCGAGACTTAAAATCCAAACCGAGCCCTCATGGCCCGTTCTTCTAGCCCGATGAGAGCGGCATCCAAAGCTCCCATACCAAGTTGCGAAAATAGTCGGCCTTTAGGTCCATAAAAGCGGAATTTGACCTTATCACCAAACTTCTCTTTCATCACCGGTGCCAAATGACCAACTTCATCAATGAGCCCAAGCTCAACGGCGCGATGACCGATCCAGAAACGCCCTGTAAACAGGTCTCCATCGGCCAACACATCCCCTCGGCTTGATTTCACATGGGCGATGAATTCCTGATGAATTTGCTCCTGTGCCTCTTTCAATCTTTCGACATCCTGAGTTTTCTCTGGCAGAAACGGATCAAGCAAACTCTTGTCCTTCCCCGAGGTGTAAAGTCTCCGCTCGATGCCTGATTTTGCCAACAATTCATGGAAACCGAATGAGCCCGAGATCACGCCAATAGAACCCACAATTGAACACGAATCAGCGTAGATTCGGTCAGCTGTCACAGCCAGCCAATAACCGCCCGAAGCGGCTAAATCTTCTACAAAGGCATAGACGGGAATGTCGGTTTCCTGCGACAAACGTTTGATCCTCGCGCCAATCAGTGACGCTTGCACGGGAGAGCCACCCGGGCAGTTAATCGCCAAAGCGACGGCTTTTGGTTTGCCCTTCTTGAACGCCTGTTCGATTATTTTGGTCAGTCCCGAATCATTGATCAAATAGGGGCGTGATCTTGAACTCGATTGAATGATGCCCTCGATTCTGAGCACCGACACCAAGGGATGTTTTTTTAAGGATGGAATAAGTTTCATATCGTTGAGTCACCTGTTGGCCGATCAAAAATA
Source organism: Paracoccaceae bacterium (assembly GCA_022824005.1). Classification (GTDB taxonomy): domain Bacteria; phylum Pseudomonadota; class Alphaproteobacteria; order Rhodobacterales; family Rhodobacteraceae; genus JAPOXR01. The sequence goes on along the minus strand of JAJEBG010000017.1, from coordinate 15,996 downwards.
AACGGCTCAAACATCTATAATCATTGCCAATGAATCCGACAACATAATTGAGGATCAGCCGAACGCCTTGTTTCAACCCCTATAGCCAAGTCGATTTGTCAAAGCATAATGAGCCCTAAGAGTGGAAAGCCCGACTGATTGTGGAAGGTTGTGCCAGGAAAGAGAAATTATTGTTGAGTTGCGACTGACACCAAAAGACGCACCTGCAGTGCAAAGTCTCTGAAACAGGGTTTCTTTTTCTTCTCGAAGTCAAGGTTTAGGGCATGAGCGTGCGCGTTTTCGTCCGGGGCCGCAACCGGATGGAAGAAGAGAAGCATGCCACGGCTTACCGATGCACGGGTCCGCGACCTGCGGGCGAAGGAAACCACAATAAATCTTCGGGATACCGCCCTGCCGGGCTTCGGCGTCCAGGTTCTGCCTAGTGGCCGGAAGCGGTTCTTCCTGCACAGCCAGCACGAAGGCCAGTGCATCTGGAAGATCGTGGGCGACGCCGCCGATATGACGGTAGTGGAAACGCGTGCGCAGACACGCAGCCTGCTGGCCGCCCTGCGGTCAGGACGGCCCGATGGCTAGACCCTGTTCGAGACCGTGGCGGAAGAGGCCTTCCGCCGCCATGGCCAGCAGTGGAAGCCAAGTACGCTCTTGAGGAACCGCCACTATCTCAACAAGCATATCCTGCCCCGGTTCACAGGATTGCGGATTGCCGATATCACGCCGCAGGAGGTGCGGGACTGGTTCGCCGCGATGCACGCAACGCCAGTGTCGGCGGATCGGTTGATGCCTGTTCTGTCGGTCATCATGACGGTGGCCGAGGCGGAGGGTCTGCGCCCGGAGGCATCCAACCCGTGCAGGGGGATCAAGAGATACAGACGGCAGACCCGTGACCGGTTTCTCTCTGAGCACGAGATCGCACGCCTGGGTAGAGCATTGAGCGGTCCCTCTCCTAACGTCGCCCTTATCCGGCTGCTGGCGCTGACGGGCTGCCGATCAAGCGAGATCAGGACCATTCGCTGGGCGGACTATCGCGACGGGCATTTCTTCCTGCGCGACAGCAAGACGGGTCCGAGAATTGTGTATCTCAGTCCCGAGGCCCGAGAGATCATCGAAAGGTGCATGACTGCACCCGGAGCGTTCCTGTTTCCATCGCAACGAACCCCGGAGAAGCCCGTCTCTAAAAGATTAGACCTCTGGTAACGGGTTCGGCGCGACATCTGCATTGAAGACGTGCGCCTGCACGACCTGAGACATCCCTACGCGAGCCAGTGCGTGATCGCGGGCGTTCCGCTGCCTGTGGTGTCAAAACTGCTGGGCCACAGCCGGTGTGCGATGACTTTTCGATACGCCCACGCCGCAGACAGGGATGTCGAGGCAGCGGCGGAGCGCATCGGGGCGCAGATTGCCGAGTTGTTGCAGTGAGGGTGAGGCGAGCGGGTCATTGACCTGTTATCGTACCGTAATGCGGCCCCTATCTACAGTATCATCTAAAATCGGCGCAATCGGCAGAAAATTCGATCGCCCATGCGAGTTTTGCAAAAGGCTCTTCTTTATGAAACGCTTGATTCGTTTTAAGGGGGAGATGCGCGTTGGCTGAGCGCGAAACGAACAGCCATCCAAGAGAGAGTTTAAATCATGCATTGGATATCCCTACTGCATTGTGAACTTTGACAAGAAGGCATCACTCGGCTTATTTTCATGAGCATGAACTACAGCATAAAAAACATCCCTCTTAGCGAAGCATGCGAGATTCGAGCAGGCTACACCGCCAGAAGGGCCCTCACTGAGGACGCTGAGAGCGGTGTTCCTGCGATCCAGTTACGCAACTTGCACGGTAAGCAGGTACCCCTCGGTTCGGCGGTCAAATACGCCTTGAACGGCAAGCTTGACCGTTACCTGATCGAACCTTGCGATGTCCTGTTCTGCTCTGGCGAAGAGAACAATACTGCCAGCATTGCCGTAGGAGATGCAGGTGAGGCTGCGGTCGCTTTGTTGCCCGTGATGGTGATCCGCCCGAACGGAGCCGATCTCTTGCCGGAATATGTCGCGTGGTCGATCAATCAAGGTGATCGATCAATTAATATGAAGCGTAGCGGTATCTGGACTTGGGTGCGCGCAGGACAAAGCTTCGGATGATTCCCCGAGAATGCCTTGAAACGCTGCCACTTCACATGCCGAGTGTGGCCGTGCAGCGGATGATCACAGAACTCGATGCGTTGTCCGCAACAGAAACGCGACTTCTGCACGAACTGGCTGATAAGAAGCTAAAATTCACAAGATTTGCTCTGCTTCGACCGGTACAAAACGCTCAACATCACGGCCATGAAGCTAGGCATAATGATGCCCAAGGCTCCGCTAAAAGCTTGGGCAAATCGCAACAAACAAACTCATGAGGTAAATGATGACCATCTACATTGGAAGCTATCAAGCAGAAGGCCCTTTAGACAATGAAAACAGGTTGCAGGCACGCTCCGGCGTCTACGTGATCCTTGGGCAGCCCAGCACGGCGTTCAAGTGGAACGTTGTCGATGTCGGAGAGTCGCAAAATATTCGTGAACGGGTGTCGGACCATGGCCGCATCTCGTGCTGACTCGGACAAGGTCACGCGAAGGTCTGTTTCGCCGCAATTTATTAAGACCCCCACAATCGGATGCTAATTGAGCGTGAGCTCCGCGCGCGGTTCAAACCGCCCTGTGGATTGATTTGAGAAAACTTGAGGTGGGCATCTAACCCGCCCCACAACGAGACGTGATAGGATTTTCAAATGAACGATACATTGACACAAGCGGAAGTGAACAACGCAGCATGGGCCGCTTGTGACACTTTCCGTGGCGCGGTCGATCCCGCGCAGTACAAGGACTACATCCTGGTGATGTTGTTCCTGAAGTACATCACGGACAATTGGAACGACCACTTCGAGACCTACCGCAAGCAGTATGGTGACGATGATGTCCGCATCCGTCGCCGCATGGAGCGCGAGCGCTTCTACCTGCCTGAAGGTGCGAGCTTTTACGACCTCTACGAGCAGCGCAACGAGCCAAATATCGGCGAGTTGATAAACATCGCTCTTGAAGACATCGAGGACAAGAACCGCTCCAAGCTCGAAGGCGTGTTCCGCAATGTCGACTTCAACTCGGAATCGAACCTTGGCCGCACCAAGGATCGCAACCGACGCCTGAAGAACCTTCTTGAAGACTTCAACAAGCCAGCACTCGATCTGCGCCCGTCACGGGTGAAGGAAGACATCATAGGCGAAACTTATATCTACCTGATTTCACGTTTCGCCTCGGACGCGGGCAAGAAGGCAGGAGAGTTCTTCACCCCAGCCCCCGTTTCGGGACTGTTGGCAAGACTGGCTGCGCCCCAGGAAGGTAACACCATCTGTGACCCTGCGTGTGGCTCAGGCTCCTTGTTGATCAAGGCCGCTGAAACCATAGGCTCCAATAATTTCGCTCTCTACGGGCAGGAGGTGAACGGTGCGACCTGGGCACTGGCGCGGATGAACATGTTCCTGCACGCCAAAGACGCCGCGCGCATCGAATGGTGTGACACCCTAAACAGCCCCGCGCTGATTGAGGGCGACCACCTTCAGAAGTTTGATGTCGTCGTCGCCAATCCGCCCTTCTCGCTCGACAAGTGGGGTGCAGATGGCGCAGACACAGACCAATACAACCGTTACTGGCGGGGTATTCCGCCTAAGTCCAGGGGCGATTATGCCTTCATCACCCACATGATCGAGATCGCCAAGCGCCAGTCAGGCCGTGTGGCGGTGATCGTTCCGCATGGCGTTCTATTCCGTGGCCGTGCAGAGGGCAAAATCCGCCAGCAGTTGATCGATGAAAACCTTATCGACGCCGTGGTCGGCCTGCCTGCCAATCTCTTCACCACCACATGCATCCCCGTTGCCATTCTGGTCTTCGACCGCTCTCGCGAAGAAGGTGGCGTGAACGCAGATCGCAACGACGTTCTCTTCATCGACGCTAGCAAGGAGTTCACGCGAGGCAAGGCCCAAAACTTGATGGAGGAAGACACCCACATCAAGCGGGTGCTCGACACCTACAGTGCCCGCGCTGAGGTCGAGAAGTATTCCCATCTCGCCAGCACCGACGAGATCGCAAAAAACGGCTATATCCTCAACATCCCGCGTTATGTAGACACCTTCGAGCCGGAGGAAGAAATCGACGTCGCCGCCGTACAGGCCGACATCGTACGGATTGAGGGCGAACTCGCAGATTTGCGCACGAAGATGTCGGGCTATCTGAAGGAGCTCGGGATTGATGCGTGAAGGGTGGAAGCAGACTAGCCTTGGGGAAGTTGTTACCATCGCTTCCGGTCAAGTTGACCCAAAAGAGGATGCATTTGCGGACTTGCTCAGCGTTGGCCCTGATAATCTTTTCTCTGGTGGCGGACTTGCGCAGAGTAGCCTGAAGACAGCCCGCGAACTTGGACAGATTTCTGGCAAATACGCTTTTGACGCAGAAGCAATTCTGTATTCGAAAATTCGCCCCAATTTGAACAAAGCTGCGCTACCAGATTTTGAAGGCATTTGTAGTGCCGACATGTACCCGATGTGGATATCTGATACTCACAAATTCGACAGAAACTTTGTTTACTATACACTCACTTCCGAACGTTTTGTCGCGGATGCTACATCACTTTCCTTTGGAACAGGCTTCCCTAGGATAAATCGTCAAGACTTAGAAACGATTAAGTTTGCGCTCCCCCCACGACCCGAGCAACGCAAGATCGCTGCGATTCTGCGGACCTGGGACGAGGCACTCGAAAAGCTCAATGCCCTGCGGGCACTGAATATCCGAAGCCGTGTTTGGCTGCGCACCCATCTCTTCACGGGCAAGGTGCGCTTGCCGGGGTTCACGGGCGAATGGCGCAAGGTGCCCCTGAGTGATGTGCTGCATGAGCATGGCTCCAAGTCGATAGGCGCCGAGGAAGTTTACTCCGTTTCGGTCCATAAGGGACTAGTCAATCAGGTCGAGCATCTCGGGCGGTCGTTCTCAGCGGCGAGCACGGATCACTACAACCGTGTGCTACCGGGTGATGTAGTCTACACCAAGAGCCCCACGGGCGACTTCCCGCTCGGCATCATCAAGCAGAGCAAGATCGCCCGTGGGGTCATCGTCTCTCCGCTCTATGGCGTCTTCACTCCGCAGAGCTACGCGCTTGGCGCAATCCTTGATGCACTCTTTGAGTCGCCTTTGGCAACCCGCAATTACTTGAACCCGCTAGTACAAAAAGGTGCTAAGAACACTATTGCCGTCACGAACAAGCAGTTCCTCGAAGGGAAGCTCAATCTACCGATGGACCCCGACGAGCAAGCTGCGATCGCCGATGTCGTGAATGCCTCACACGCGGAATTGGCGTGTCTGGACGCCGCGATCAAGGCCCTGACCGACCAAAAGTGCGGCCTGATGCAGAAGCTCCTGACGGGCGAATGGCGCATCGAAGTCACGGACGACGAAGAGACAGCGGCATGAAGTTTATCTATGTCGATGAGAGCGGTGGCCGCGATCAAGGGGATGTCTTTGTCATGTGTGGCTTGATGGTCGATGCCTACAAGCTGCGCAAGAAGACGGAGGACTTCGACGCCAAGCTTAAGCAACTGTTAAAGCACCATCCGGGCACGCGGGTGGAACTGAAGACGAAACGTTTTATCAATGGAGCAGGGGCTTGGAGTGAGATCAATGCCGAAGAGCGTAAACAGTTCTTGAAGGAGGTTTGTGAGCTCGCCGTTGCCAATGGGGGGAAGATTTTCGGCATTGGTTTGTCGTTTGAAGCCTTCGATGCGGCTGTGAACGGTGGGCACGGGCATCCGTTCGGGAACAGCTATTGGATCGGCTCTGCAATGTTCACCAGCTCGCTCGTGCAGAAGAAGATGCAGGGTGTTAGCGGTGGCAAGGGTCTAAGTGTCGTCATTATGGATGACAACAAGCACGACATGGCGAATTTCTCCGACGCGGTCCATGGATGTGACCCTTGGTATGATGGGCTCTACCAAATCCAAGAGCGCAAGCGTGGCGCACTGGCTTGGGTCGCGCGTACGGCTAAGTCCCGTTTCGATCACATCATCAACACTCCTTTCGCGATTAAGTCGAACCACTCGTCTCTGGTGCAAGTCGCAGATGCCTTGTCCTACGTTTATCGGCGGCATCTGGAATTGATGGGTCAACCTGAAGCCTATACTGGTGAGCAGGAGTATTACGCTGGCTTGGTAAATGCGCTGGACCGCGCTCGCAAAAAAATCGGTCGCGTGCCGAATGTGCCTTGCATCCAGTTTTTCAATCAGGCGAAACACGACGAGTGGCAGCTATGACCTTCAACCCCGCCGAGAAGTATCAATCCCAGATACCCGCGATCCAAACCTTGGTTGCGTTGGGTTTCCAGCCCTTGTCACAGGCGAATGTCGATCAACTACGGGGAAAAACCCGGAGTGTTATCCTCGACGACATCGTTGTGGAGCAGATGCTGAAGCTCAACAGCTATAGCTATCGCGGCAAGAGCTATGCGTTCGACCTACAGGACGCCCATGAGGTGTTGCGTCACCTCAAGCCTACCCCTGACAAGCTCAAGGGGCTGAAGGGAACGAATCAGGAAATTTATGACCTCTTGGTTTTGGGCACAACGATATCCAAAGCGATTGAGGGAGACAACAAGAGTTATTCTTGTAAGTACATCGACTGGGAGACGCCTGAGAACAACGTTTTCCACGTTACGGCTGAAATGAGTGTCGAGAGGAGGGCTAGCACCGCGACACGGCGCTGCGATATCGTCTGTTTCGTGAACGGCATCCCGTTCATCGTGATTGAGAACAAGCGCCCCACGGAGTCGCTCAAGAAGGCCGACAGCCAACTAATCAGGTATCAGAACGAAGACAACATCCCGCAGCTCTTTCACTATGCACAGCTGCTCATGAGCATGAAGCGGCAGGAAGCTCGCTATGCCACCGTGGGAACGCCGCGCAAGTTCTGGCAAATTTGGCGCGATGAAGAGGATCAAGACGCGGATACCTCCACCGCGATCAATCGTCCTCTGACGGCAGATGAAAAGGACACTGTTTTCTCTGGCGACCTAGCCGATGCGCGTGTCTTCTTTGAGGAACTGGCAGCGGAAGGGGAGAGGTCGATCAGTGAACAGGATCGCGCTATCTATGCGATGTGCCGTCCAGAGCGCCTTCTCGACCTTGTGCGCCGTTTCACGGTCTTCGACGGAGGGGTGCGCAAGATCGCCCGCCATCAGCAATTCTTTAGCATCAGAATAGCTCTTGCCCGCTTGAAAGGTTTTGATCTACAAGGTCGGCGCAAGGGAGGGGTTATCTGGCACACGCAAGGCTCTGGAAAAAGCCTGACGATGGTGATGCTTGGACGCGCGCTTGCTCTCGACACGGACGTCAAGAACCCCCGTATCCTGATCGTTACGGATCGTGATTACCTGGACAAACAAATCAAGGACACTTTCAAGTCATGCGATCTTGAACCAGTGCGGGCAGCGACGGGGGCAAACCTGATCGAGCTGATTAGGAACCGGGTGCCCTTGATCACGACGATCATCAACAAGTTCGATACCGCCATGAAGGCGGGTGTTTTCAAGGACAACAGCGCCGACATCTTCGTTCTCGTCGATGAAAGCCACCGCAGCCAGACAGGCCACTATGGCGGGCACGGCAAGTTTGCCTTGAAGATGCGGCGCATATTGCCGAATGCCTGCTATCTGGGTTTCACCGGCACACCGCTTCTGAAGAAGGACAAGAACACCCTCGATACGTTCGGGGGGCTCATCCACAAATATACGATTGATCAGGCGGTGAAGGACGAGGCGGTTGTCCCGTTGCTTTACGAAGGGCGCTTGGTCGAGCAGCAGGTCAGTGGCGATGTCGTCGATACCTGGTTCGACAAGATCAGCGAGGGACTGACGGAAAAGCAGAAAGCTGATTTAAAGCGAAAGTTCTCACGTATGGATGCTCTGTCGAAGACGAGCCAAGCCATCCACGCCAAGGCGCTCGATATCTCCGAGCACTTCCGCCAGTATTGGCAGGGCACGGGCTTCAAGGCGCAACTGGTAGCACCTACAAAGGCCTCAGCCGTGCGCTTCAAGGAGGTTCTCGACGAGATAGGCCATGTGGCGAGTGAGATCATCATCTCTGCCCCTGACGACAAGGAAGGGAATGAGGAGGTGGATCAGGAATCCAAGGACTTGGTGCATAAGTTCTGGGACAAGATGATGGCCACGCACAAGAGCGAAGACGATTATAACCGCGAGGTCATTGATGCCTTCAAGGGCTCAGGCGATCCCGAAATCCTGATTGTCGTATCGAAGCTTCTAACGGGCTTTGACGCGCCACGAAACACGGTGCTCTACGTTTGCAAACCGTTGCGCGAACACAACCTTCTTCAAGCCATTGCCCGCGTGAATCGTCTCTATGACGACGACGACAAGGAAAAGCAGTTCGGCTTCATCGTCGATTATGAAGGGCTTCTCGGAGAGCTCGACGCAGCGCTTACGACCTACAGTGCTTTCGAAGGTTTCGACGGCGAAGATGTGGCAGGGTCGCTGCACGACATTCGGGAGGAAATCCGCAAGCTTCCGCAGTTGCATGACCAGCTGTGGGATGTTTTCAAGGAGGTTCGCAACAAGAAAGACATGGAGCAATTCGAGCAACTTTTGGCTGACGAAGCTAAGCGAACAGACTTCTATTCTCGGCTGAGGAATTATGGTCGCTGCCTGCACATCTCGCTTTCCTCCGAAAAGCTTTATGGCGTGTTCGACGAGGCGACGATTGTCACCTTCAAGAAGGATTGGAAAGCCTTCTCCGAGTTGAAGCGCTCAATTCAGCTTCGCTATCAGGAAACCGTCGATATGAAGGAGTTCGAGCCCAAGATTCAAAAACTGCTCGACGATCATGTCACGGCGAAACCCGCCGAGGTTATCATTGATCTGGTGAACATCAACGATGCTAACGCCTTGAACGCCGTGATCAAAGAAGAGAGCACGACTGCCGCCTCCAAGGCAGATCGCATTGCAAGCGCCACCAAACGCACGATCACGGAAAAGATGGAGCAAGACCCCTCCTTCTACAGGCAGTTCTCCAAGATGTTGGCAGAGACGATCCGCGACTACCGTGAGAAAAGGATTTCAGAGAAGGATTACCTCAAGACGGTCTTGGAATTGGCGGGGCGCGTTGCACGCCGCGAAAATGGCCGTGAAGTGCCCGAATGCATCAGGGGAAACACGGACGCTCAGGCTGTCTTCGGTGTCCTTGAGCCGATCTTTAAGGAGGTCAACGGCGGTGTTGCGGATACAGTGACAGCCGATGTTGCACAGTCGATTATAGGCATCGTGAAAGATCACCATATCGTCGATGTCTGGTCAAACGAGATGGCGCAGAACAACATGCGCAACGCAATCGAAGATTATTTCTTCGACGTCGTGCGCGACGAGAAAGGCATCGACATTCCCCTCGACCTTCTCGACGACATCGAGCTGCGGATCATGGATATCGCGCGGGCAAGGTTCCCCGGATGAGTGTCGAGGTTCTTGAGGCAAATTTCGGCAGCGAAACGATCCGTTTTTCTGTCGTGAGACGGGTTCGCAAAACCCTGTCCATAAGCGTCTTGCCCGATCAGCAGGTCGAGGTTGTTGCGCCGGAGGACGCGAGTTCTGAACGTATCCTTGAGAAGGTGCTCAACCGCGCGCCGTGGATATGCAAGCAGCTTCGCTACTACGACCAGTTCCAGCCCAAAACGCCAGAACGCCGCTATATCGGCGGTGAGACCCACTTGTACTTGGGTCGCCAGTACAAACTCAAGGTGATCCCCGGCGTAAAAAACGCCGTCAAGATGCAGCGCGGTCAATTGATGGTTTGGAGCACGAAGGCAGGTCGAACCGCCCACACCCGTGAGCTTGTTCGAGACTGGATGTTGCAGCGTGCCCAGATCAAATTTGGGGAACGGTTGGACATCTGCCGAGAGCGCTTTCCAGACCCCAGGAAGGTAGTTCCGAACAGCATCATCATTCGAGAGTTGAGCCTTCGGTGGGGATCAATGACAGGGCGACGGAATTTGGTGCTCAACCGCGTGCTGATTGGTGCCTCCACGGAAGCCATCGACTATGTGATCACCCACGAGCTGTGCCATATCGACCACTCACATCACAGTGCTGCATTCTTTGACCAGTTGAGGCGCGTGATGCCGGATTGGAAAGAACGCAAGGTCAAGCTGGAACGTCAGCTCGCGTAGCGACGGACGTGCAGGGACTCTACAATGCCGTGAAGCAACTGCTTGTTCTGTCGCCTGACCGCTCCTAAAGACGACATACCCGCTCGCCGATATCCGCACAGCTCTGGCCCGCGCCCGGACAATGTCTCACTTGCTGTCGGTTGCCTTTACCGCCCGCTAGTTCCTGACCGAATTGCCTTCTATCGCCTGAGCCTGATAAATGTATCTATGCAAGATCTGATACATACAAGCATGGTGAAGTCATAATAGCCAGAATACCACCTTTAAACAGGTATGCTTTGTATATTGCACTTATGCTTACCTATACTCGGATCAACACGATACATAGATCAACAGCAGCGCATTCCATGCACAAACTTTCCCGAAAATGCAACTTTTTGCCATACAAAGTTCGTTCGAAGCATTTGTGCAAGACACATACAAATTGCTTGTGATGGCTCTCAACATGCTGTATTCCTTATGTTAATGAGAGGAACGAACTCATCTATGTAAGGTGCCTAGCCGTAATCTTTGGATTTTTGTGGCTTCACACTCTATGGGCGTATTGGACTGGTCAAGAGTTTAGACCGACATGTCTCGGTTGAAGAGGCCAATTACTGTGGGATTTGACTCCAAAATGACTGATGGCAAACTCACGACTCCAATTGATCACTTGATCCACCTTGAGAGTGACAATTTATCCGGGCAAAGCCTGACCATTCGCGCCCTGACTAGAATGCCAAGCCCATCTCTTCGGCAACCCTATTGATGCACTTTCTCGCCAATTTGCATTGTGTGGCTATTCCAATTCCTTATGGTCAGTGCTAGACTCGTCAATCGTTGAAACCAACAATGAGATGCCACCACATGCCCAAATTTCCGTCTTTTTTTGATCGAGAAGGCTTACTGAAATGTGCTCGTGGGGAATTGTTTGGCAAGGGCAATGCGCAACTTCCACTGCCGCCTATGCTGATGTTTGATCGCGTAACTGAAATCTCGGACGATCAGGGCGAGCACGGCAAAGGCCATGTCGTGGCCGAACTTGATATCCGTCCTGATTTGTGGTTTTTCTCCTGCCATTTTCAAGGGGATCCGGTGATGCCCGGATGCTTGGGGCTTGATGCCTTGTGGCAACTGACGGGGTTTAACCTCGGTTGGCGGGGGCTGCCAGGCCGGGGACGAGCACTAGGTGTTGGGGAAGTCAAGTTCACCGATATGGTAACGCCTAGCAACAAATTACTGACCTATATCGTGGACCTGACGCGGGTGATTGACCGGAAACTCAAATTGGGGGTCGCTGATGGGCGAATGCTTGCAGATGGTCAAGAAATTTACAAGTCTAGCGGAATGAAAGTTGGCCTCTTCTCGGCCTAACGAAATGGAGTCTTAGATGCGGCGTGTCGCAATCACGGGCATCGGCATTGTATCGCCGATCGGAAACCACTCGGGTGAAGTCAAGGCTGCCCTCAAGGCGGGAAAGTCGGGGATCACATTCAGCGAAGAATATGCTGAACGGAATTTCCGCAGTCAAGTTCATGGCATGCCAACGATTGATATTTCAGCTCATATTGACAAACGTCAACTTCGTTTTATGGGCGCTGGAGCGGCCTATAATTTTATTGCCATGCAACAGGCCATTGAGGATTCGGGACTTAAAGAGAATGAAGTCTCGAATGAACGGACGGGCATGGTCATGGGCAGCGGTGGCCCGTCGACGACGAATTTTTTTACCGCTCATAACACGGTGCGGGAGAAAGGCAGCCCGCGCCGAATGGGACCGTTTATGGTCACGCGCTGCATGTCTTCAACAAATTCAGCCTGTTTGGCGACGCCATTTAAAATCAAAGGGGTGAATTACTCGATTACCTCTGCCTGCGCGACATCAGCGCATTGTATCGGCAATGGATTTGAGCAGGTCCGCTTTGGCATCCAAGATATCGTCTTTGCCGGTGGCGGCGAAGAAGTGGATTGGACGCTTTCCTGCCTCTTTGATGCCATGGGAGCTATGAGTTCCAAATACAACGATACACCCGAGACCGCCTCACGCCCATTTGACGCATCAAGAGATGGATTTGTCATCTCTGGCGGTGCTGGTGTTGTGGTTCTTGAAGAACTTGAGAGAGCACGGGCACGGGGAGCCAAAATTTACGCTGAGATCACGGGTTATGGTGCTACATCCGACGGGCACGACATGGTCGCCCCTTCCGGAGAGGGCGGTGAGAGATCAATGCGACTGGCAATGGCGGCGATCGATGGACGCCGTGTCGACTATATCAATGCACATGGAACCTCAACGCCGGTCGGAGATACGGTCGAAGTCGAGGCGGTGCGACGGATTTTTGGCGCGGATTCAACGCCCCCGATGAGTTCTACCAAGTCATTGACAGGTCATTCGCTTGGTGCCACTGGCGTTCATGAAGCCATCTATACGCTTCTTATGATGGAGGACCGGTTTATTGCTGCCTCTGCCAACGTGTTTGAACTCGACGCCAACATCAAACCCCAGGAAATCGTCACCGAATTGCGGCAGGATGTCGACATTGATACCGCTTTATCGAACAGTTTTGGTTTTGGTGGAACCAACGCGACCTTGGCTTTTTCACGCTATGACGGATGACTCGTGCCTGAACTTTTAAAGAACCGCCGAGGTCTGGTGATTGGTATCGCCAATAATCGCTCAATTGCTTACGGCATCGCGAAATCCATGCGGAATGAGGGGGCAGAACTCGCCATCACCTATCAACATGAACAATTGGCACGCCGTGTCATCCCGTTGGCAAAAGAGTTGGACGCGGAGATTGTTGAACAGGCCGATGTTGAAAACCCCGCCTCGCTTGATCACTTATTTGGTAAGATTTCAGAGGTCTGGGGAAAGTTCGATTTCTTGGTTCATGCGGTAGCCTTCTCTGACCGAAATGAACTGGCGGGGAGGTTTATGGATACCAGTCGTGAGAATTTCCAGAATTCGCTGACAATCTCGTGCTATTCTCTCATTGAATTGGTTCGACGCTCGCATGTCTTGATGCCGGATGGCGGAACCATTTTAACGGTCACTTTTCAGGGTTCAAATCGCGTCACACCATTTTATAACGTTATGGGAGTGGCCAAAGCGGCTCTCGAATCCTCCATCAGATATCTCGCCAACGATCTCGGTCATGAGGGCATTCGTGTCAACGCCATCAGTCCCGGCCCAATGAAAACCCTCGCCGGCGCGGCCATCGCCGGCGCGCGGCGGACCTACAGACACACCGAGTCGAATGCGCCGCTCGGTGCCAACGCCACACTTGAGGCCATTGGCGGAACGGCGGTCTTTCTCGCCTCCGATTATGGCGCTTGCACGACGGGAGAAATCATCACCGTCGATGGGGGATTCCATATTCTTGGCATGCCGCAATCCTTTAACCTCTGAGTGGCTCCCCTGCCCGACGAGTTATCAACAGACAAACTCGACCTTGAGTGCCAACACATAATTGAGAGAGAAATTATCCTTGCAAAAACATCGAATTCGATCGTGAATTCGGCAGTTGGATAAGAATTGAAAAATCCAAATGACGGAAATGGTAGGGAGTAAAAATGGCCACTAAAGTTTGTGTGTTCGATGCTTATGGAACGCTCTTTGACGTCTCAGCCGCGGCCCGCCTTGTCGCATCACGAAACGGCGGCGAATCCTTCAAGAAGGTTTGGGAGTCGGTCGCTACCAACTGGCGCTTGAAGCAATTGCAATACACTTGGCTCCGTTCTTTAGCTGGTGCCCATGCCGACTTTTGGCAAGTGACGGCTGACAGTCTTGATTGGTCGCTTGAAGCGGTCGGGCTCCATCGAGACCAGAAACTTCGCCAGCAATTATTGGCGCTTTATCGGGAGCTTGAGGCCTATGGCGAGGTGAAGCCGATGCTCAATGCACTGCACGAGATGGAGATGGATACGGCCATTCTCTCCAATGGTTCGCCGACCATGTTGGCCGCCGCAGTTGATGCGGCTAAAATTAGTGATGTCATCACCGATATCATCAGTGTCGAAGATGTCGGGGTTTTCAAACCTCATCCATCGGTCTACGAACTCGTTCTCAAAAGGTTTGATTGCAGTCCCTCTGAAGTCCTATTCGTTTCGTCCAACGGCTGGGACGCCTCGGCGGCAAGTGGATTTGGTTTTGAAACTGTCTGGGTCAACCGTGCCCAAGAACCGCACGAATATCTGCCGTGGAAGGTGAAGCATCAACGTTCTGATTTGCAAGATATTCCTGAAATCGTCCGGCCTCCATCATGAAATCGTTTCGCTCATCTGACGGCCTCACCCTCGCCTATCAGGAGCATGGTCAGGGAGAGGCCGTGCTTTGCCTTGCTGGTATCACACGGAATTCGCGTGATTTTCGATATCTTGCTGACCCCTTCTCGGACTATCGATTGATCATGCCCGATTACCGGGGCCGGGGTGAATCAGATTGGGATGCAAATGTCCTCGGTTACAATCCATTGATTGAAGCACGAGATGCCTTCGAGCTGCTGGACCATCTTGACATTCCCCATGCCAAAGTCATTGGCACCTCAAGAGGTGGCATCGTCGCCATGATGATGGCCTTACAAAAAAGAGAGAGAGTGACGGGTATTCTTTTCAACGACATTGGACCCGTAATTGAAACGAGTGGTTTAGAGCGAATCCTTGAATTTCTAGGACGCAACCCAGGATACAAAACGATGGAGGAAGCCGCCCAAGGTCTGGCTGACAACTCCCCCGAGTTCAAGAACGTCTCCCTAGAACAATGGCGGCAAGAAGCTGAAAATCGCTATCGGATAGTTGGGGATCAGGTTGTGATCAATTACGACCCTGGGCTTCGAGACGCCTTTGTCGCAGCGATGACCTCAATGAACGCTGATCTCTGGTCACAGTTCACTGCATTGAATGGGCTCCCACTTGCGCTCATCAAAGGCCAGAATTCTGATCTGCTGACCAAGGCTACAGCGGAAAAGATGCAACAAATTCATCCAGATTTAGTCATTACCACCGCCTTAAATCGTGGTCACTGCCCATTCCTTAACGAGAGCGAGAGCCTCGTCGCTATCGGGCAATTCCTTGAACTCTGATTGATCTATACCCTGTTCATCGTCGCATGTGCGGGGAACACCTCGACAATATCTCGTTGCAATAGTCAATCTGCGGTTCATCCCCGCATGTGCGGGGAACACTTTTGAATACCCCAGACGCTAGTTTGGGATATCGGTTCATCCCCGCATGTGCGGGGAACACTTTTGAATACCCCAGACGCTAGTTTGGGATATCGGTTCATCCCCGCATGTGCGGGGAACACTACTTTGTCGATGAAACCTGCTATTTTGCAAGCGGTTCATCCCCGCATGTGCGGGGAACACCGCACGCAACAGCGTCAATGTATTTGTGAGGTTTCAAGGCATGCCTGAATGTATAGGGGGTAAACCCCTTGCTGGCATCTTACTCAAAGATGCCTTGCGGATTTGGCAAATTACAAGGACCGACTTAGGCCCTTCAAAACACCCATTCTTTCAAAAGCCCATCATCGTTAAAATGAATAAGGACGGGGTAGGTCCCGTTATGTTTCACATTGATGGGTTAGTGTTGTATTCTGACAATACGACCAGCGAAAATACATTCACAGCAGCGGTCATGCCGGTCCCCCTCAACGAATCGAGAAAATTCTAATGAACAAATACGATGTTCTTGTTCGCGTGATCCATGGAGTCCTTCTTTGGCTAACCCTCATGTGTATCTGTGTTTATGTGACTTTTGTGGAAGGGGAAGCCAA
>JAJEBG010000014.1 GCA_022824005.1 Paracoccaceae bacterium | reverse complement strand
CACGGGTAGAACAAGCTGAGAGAGGCGTGCCAAGCCACAAATTTGAGGACATTGAACCCAAAACAATTTACGGTGCTCTCGGCAATAAGTATCTAGGCGCGTTATTTTTGATATAGAAGCCGGCCGAGATTGGCCTCATTCTCTTACCCCACACTCAATTTGACCAATCCGATGTTGGCCACCATATCAAAGTTGGGTGTGATACGCTGTACCAGTATCTCCTTCAAGTCGCCCCGCGAGCGTCAGGAGTCCGTATATCGGAACGGCAATTCTCTATTCAGACGGTCAAGGTCCCCAGAACGTTGACTCAAAAGGGAGCGGATAACCTTGGCCTCTAAGTTAAGGATATTGTTCGAAGCGAAAGCAAGATTGACGACTTTGGATTGTCCTGCGTGTTTCAGAACATAGTACTGGATATTTTCGGCTCGCTGATCAAAAGCGGCTCTCACGTAAACGACATAATGGTTTTTCTTTAACTCTTTTGTATCGGTAATTTTCAATTCTGCGCCCGCAAGCTCTGGAAATCGTGATGAGTATTTTTCGGCAAGGTAATCGGTAAAAACATCTGTGAAGGTGTTCCGTTGCTCTTGACTCGCACGTCTCCAAGCGGGACCGAGGACAGTTTGTGAGATCGCCGCCATGTTGAAATGCTCTCTCAATAGAGCCGCCAAAGCAACCTTTATTCGTTCATCAGCCACATTTGTTTGACCGCCCCGCATGGGATAATCAGCCAACATGGCTTCAATTTTGCCATTGACCTTTTCAACCACTCGCTGTGCCGACTTTTCTGATGCTTGGGCGAGGGGTGAAAAGAGAAATATGACCGCGAGGAGGGTCAAAAACCCAAAAAGGCGGGCCTTCCCCCCGCTATGAGCGTGAATCGAAGTCATGTCCGTTAACGTTGTCTCTCCCAACCCCTTGACGTCAAGTTATGCTCCCATGAAACTATCCGTCGACCGGTCAATTGAGAGTCAATTCTGTACAATTGATGATGACAGAAGGAGGCCGCTGTTTCAGTTTATCTAGCATCTCAAACACGAAAAGTGATATTTTTTTCCAAATTTGTCAAATCCGACCCTCTGTCACATTGCGAGATTCACTTAATAATGTTGTTGATTAGCAACAAATTTGAAGTCACAAATTGAAAGAACCCCAAGGTAATGACGACTCGATGAAAAGACACGGCTGTGACTATGGACCCACTTATAGTTAGTGCTTGTCCGAAAAATATCTAAACATTACAATATCTCTTTACAACAAGGGTCTGGAATCGAGATGTTACGATGAAGATCGGTTTTCTCACTGGAGATTGAGACGTTTCAGGGCTTTTTTTCACTAATATTGATCACTCTTCGTAGGATTTGACCGATGCGACATGTTATCAAGCCCGACCGTGAACTCGGCGACATTGACATTGCTGGCATTGACCTTAATCACAGGTGCCGGGATGACATGCCGGCCCTTTCGATCGGCCTTCAATATCTTTATGGCGACAAGGAATTGAGGTCTCGTCTGTTTGCCCTTCTGGAGGAACACCTGGTTCCCAATGTCCGTCATGATCTTGGCCGTCCGGGTATGAATTTGTGGCAGATTCTTGTGATGGGTGTTGTGATGCATGGCTGAACTGTGACTTTGACCGTTTGCATGATCTGGTCAATGAGCACAACACTCTGCGGCAGTTTTTCGGTCATGCGGACATCTGGGACAAGAAGAAGTATTCGTACCAGTCGGTGGTTGACAATGTGAGCCTTCTGACCCCGGAGTTATTGGCCGAAGTCGGCAAACTGTTTGTGGGGAGTGGTCACAAAATCGTAAAAAAGCCTGGCGGCTTGTTGCACGGGCGGTGTGGCCCAATTATTTTTCAGTCACTGGGCGCTACAGCCTTGCATAGTCCAGTTTCTTCCTCTCATTAACGTAGGCTTTACAGTATGTTGCGGCTTGCGGCAAGCGGGTTCTATGTGACTTGCGTATATGCAGCGCGGGGATTTTCTGTGAGCCAAAGTTGCATTTTCGCAAATAACTATGCGTGAACTACATGGCCTGTGGTCCACGGCAGGCGTCAATCCGGGTATAGGCAAGCATATATGGAATATACGAAGTATGCCTATTTCTGATAGAGTATCGGCATTGGGTGATGGTATGCTTATATGTATCAGGCCTTGCATAGATACGTATATCAGGGTCAGGCGATGGCAGGCAATTTAGTCAAAAAGCAGCGGGCGGTCAAGGCAACCGACAGCGAGTGGGACATCGTCCGGGCGCGGGCCAGAGCGGCGCGGCTCACCCGGATTGAATCTGCCGTTCAGACGCTATGCGAAGTGGAGCGGATCAGACTGGCGGAGCGCGCAGAAGAGGACGGCTAGACAGCGGCGTTTCGCTGGGGCGAATTGCGGCTACGCACGGACTTGGCCTTTTCGACAGGGGCGGAGGGGCAATAAAGAGGGGACGGCCAGTCTATTGCAGGGATTCCGCCGACTGGGATCAGATCAGGGTGCGGGCAGAATCGGTCGACAAGAGCGTCTCGTATTTCGTGATGACCTGCGCCCTGCATGACGCTACCCCGACGCCAACTAGCCCGCTCGTCCTCACGCCCGAGGAGCAGCGTGACCTCTTGCGGAATGTTCAAGATCTTAATCAGCGTCTCGTCGGGATGTTCTTCGGCAAAGCGGATGGTGGTCCCCCATTGATCGAAGCGGCCCAGCTTCTCTACCAACTGCACAATGGAGAGTTTCCTTTCGACATGGGAGACCGCACATGGCGCAGACTGAGAAAAGAACGTTGTACATTTCCTGCACCGACGGGGCTGGGCGGAAGCGAAGCGTCGGGCCGCTGGCGTGGGCATGAAGACCTCGCCCTACCTCGTGGGGCGAGTGCTGAGTGCCGACTTGTCTATTTTCGGCGACCACCCGCAGCCGCTGGTGCTGAGTGCTGAGAGACTGACGGAAAAAATAATTGTTGAGCAATTCCAGAAAGTTGTGATTCTCTGTTGTATTGTTGTATTTCTCCAGATGCGGATATTTTTCCAAGTCGCTAAACTCAGTTAAAAGGATCCGGGGCGCGAGCACTTGAACGCTGTCGAAATCGAAGAAGCCATTTCCGTACTTGCAGAGCAGCCGTATGACGCTGCCGAGTTCCCTTTTGTCTTTCTTGAAGCCTTCGGCAACAAGGCCACGACCATCAAGCGCCTGCGCCACGGAGCTTCGAACAAATCCGACCTTGGCGGCGTCCTTCAGACCAGCAACATTCACATCAAGACCTGTGTCCGTGGCACTGTGACCGAGACCCTTACCGCTCTGCGGGCGAGCGGGGCAACCACGCGCGCCAAGGCGAAGTTCATTCTGGCCACCGATGGCACCGAGTTTCAGGCGGAAGACCTGACCACTGGCGAAGTTATCATCTGCAACTATCCTGACTTCCCCGATCACTTCGGGTTGTTCCTGCCGCTCGCAGGCATCTCGACTGTCAAGCAAATCCGCGAAAGCTCCCTTGATATCAAGGCGACGGGGCGGCTCAACCGCCTCTATGTCGAGCTTCTGAAGGACAACCCTGAATGGGGTAGGGCAGAGCGCCGCCACGACATGAACCATTTTATGGCGCGGCTGATCTTCTGCTTTTTCGCCGAAGACACCGATATTTTCGGCAAGGCCGGCCTGTTCACATCCACCATCGAGAAGATGAGCACCCCGGACAGTTCGAACACCAAAGAGGTGATCAGCATGCTGTTCAAAGCCATGAGCACCAAGGCTGATGATCGCAACGCTGCGGGTATCCCCCGCTGGGCCAATGTGTTCCCTTACGTGAATGGCGGGCTCTTCTCGGGCAGCACGGACGTACCGCATTTTTCAAAGATCGCGCGCTCTTATCTTCGCCACATCGGCAATCTGGACTGGACGAAGATCAACCCCGATATTTTTGGCTCGATGATCCAAGCGGTTGCGGATGACGAGGAACGCGGCGCATTGGGGATGCACTACACCTCTGTGCCGAACATTCTGAAAGTGCTCAACCCGCTCTTCCTTGACGATCTGCGCGAGAAGCTGAACGAGGCAGGGGACAACCCCCGCAAGCTCCTCAATTTGCGCAATCGCATGGCCAAGATCAGAGTCTTCGACCCTGCTTGCGGATCAGGCAATTTTCTAGTGATTGCCTACAAAGAAATGCGTGCCCTTGAAGCCGAGATCAATACGCGGCGCGGCGAAGCCGACCGTCACACCGAGATTCCGCTGACCAATTTTCGCGGGATCGAGCTGCGCGACTTCCCTGCCGAGATCGCGCGGCTTGCGCTGATCATCGCCGAGTATCAGTGCGATGTGCTTCATCGTGGCTATAAGGAGGCACTTGCCGAGTTTCTGCCGCTTGATGCGATGAACTGGATCACTTGTGGCAACGCCTTGCGGCTTGACTGGCGGAGCATCTGCCCGCCCACGAAAACGGGCGTGAAGCACTACGCTGATTTGTTTATGGCGCCCGTCGATCAAGCTGAAATCGATTTCAAGAATAAGGGCGGCGAGACCTATATCTGCGGTAACCCACCCTATCTTGGCTCCACATGGCAGAGCAAGGAACAGAAAGAAGACTTGGAGGCGATCTTTGACGGGTGGGTCAAAGGCTGGAAGTCACTGGACTATGTGGCGGGCTGGTTCAAGAAAGCCGCAGATTTTGGGCAGCACACGTCCACCGTGTCGGCTTTCGTGTCCACCAATTCTATCTGCCAAGGGCAGCAGGTACCGATCCTCTGGCCACTGATCTTCGAGACCGGTCACGAAATCAGCTTTGCCCACACCAGTTTCAAATGGGCCAACCTTGCCAGCCACAACGCGGGCGTTACCGTCGCGATTATTGGTATCTCGAACCATGTCGGACCGGTGCGGCAACTCTATTCGCTTGATGAGCGGCACGAGACGGTCTTGAAAGAGGCGGGAAATATCAACTCTTATCTTGCCGCTGCACCAAACGTCATTGTGTCAAAGGCTAACAAACCGCTGACTGGCGTGGCTGACATGAGCTTTGGCAACAAGCCCGTAGATGGTGGCAATCTTCTGATGACTGCTGATGAGGTCGGAGCGCTTGGCCTGAGCGATGCACAACGTGAGAGATTTATTCGTCGCATTCAGGGCTCTGCGGAGTATATTCGGGGGCAGGATCGCTACGTACTCTGGATTGAGGACAAACACCTTGAAGAAGCGCTTGCCATACCATCTCTAAAACAGCGCGTTGAGGGCGTGCGTGCTATGCGGCTCGCAAGCCGTGATAAGAGTGCGAATGAAATGGCACAAAGGGCGCATCAAATGCGGGAAATGCACATTGGGAATAAACACACGATTATCGTTCCTCGCGTGTCATCGGAAAACAGACAATACCTTCCCTGTGGTTTTCTGCCACCAAGGTCTATTGTTTCGGATAGCGCCTTCGCAATCTACGACGCACCGCTCTGGAACATGGCGCTGATCGCCTCAAAGCTGCATCTGGTCTGGATCGCCACGGTCTGCGGCAAGCTTGAAACGCGTTATCGCTATTCCAACACTCTCGGCTGGAACACCTTTCCCGTCCCCAAGCTGACCGAAAAGAACAAAGCCGACCTGACAGCTTGCGCCGAGAATATCCTGTTGGCCCGCGAGACGCACTTTCCCGCCACCATCGCCGACCTCTACAAACCTGACGCCATGCCAGAAAACCTGAGGGCCGCCCACGACCGCAACGACGAAGTCTTGGAACGCATCTATATCGGCAGACGCTTCCGCAACGATACCGAACGCCTCGAAAAGCTGTTTGATCTCTACACCAAAATGACCAAGAAGGGGCGGTATGAGCCAGTTCGCACCCATCCCCTATGCCGTGCTTAATTCGCGCCAGAAGGAGAACTACAACTTCCACAAGGTCGCGGCACGGCTGGCCGATTACGGTTTCAACTGCTTGCGGCTCACCGATGACTGGCAGGGGGCGGATTTCATCGCCTGCCACATCGACGGCGAGACCTTCCTGAAGGTGCAGCTCAAGGGGCGGCTGGTCATCGACCGCAAGTATCAGGGGAAGGGTATCCACGTCGTCTTCATTCTTGGCGATGCTGCCTATCTCTATGACCACGACCGGCTTGTCGCGCATTTAGAGGCCAATGGCCTGATCGGCGACGACAGTGTGACCTGGCACGAGAAGGGCTTTCGGAGCTGGCCGACTCCGCCTGCGTGGGCAATCAATTTTTTAGAAGAGTTCAGGATTTGACCATGACCAATAGTGTTCCCTCCGTTTCCGTCACCTATGCCCAGAACGGCACATCCACCAAGTCGAACGAGCTTGGGATGCGCCCGATGCAGGAGCGTGCCTATGAGAAGCGGGGCGAGCAGTATCTTCTCATCAAGTCGCCGCCTGCCTCGGGCAAGAGCCGCGCGCTCATGTTCATCGCGCTCGACAAGATCCAAAATCAGGGGCTGCGCAAAGCCATCATTACCGTGCCGGAGAAGTCCATCGGATCAAGCTTTGCCGATGAGCCGCTCTCGAAATTCGGCTTCTGGACTGACTGGCAGGTTGTGCCCAAGTGGAACCTCTGCAACGCCCCTGTCGGCGATGAGGGCAAGATCAGGGCGGTGAAGACCTTCCTCGACAGCGAGGATAGCGTCCTTGTCGCGACCCATGCAACTTTCCGCTTTGCCGTTGACAAGTTCGGAATCGAAACCTTCGACGATTGCCTGATTGCGGTGGACGAGTTCCACCACGTCTCTGCCAACCCCGAGAACAAATTAGGCGCGCAGCTCGCCGAGCTGATCGCTCGCGACAAGGTGCATATCGTGGCCATGACGGGATCGTATTTCCGGGGCGATGCCGAGCCCGTTCTCATGCCCCATGACGAAGCGCGGTTCGAGACCGTCACCTATACCTACTACGAGCAGTTGAACGGATATAAGCATCTGAAGACGCTCGATATCGGCTACTACTTCTACGCGGGCTCCTATTCAGACGACATACTGAAGGTGCTCGATCCTGACGAAAAGACGATCATTCACATCCCGTCCGTCAATTCGCGCGAAAGCACGAAGGACAAGATCAGGGAAGTCGAGCATATCATCGAGGAGTTGGGCGAGTGGCAGGGCACCGACCCTGCCACGGGCTTTCAGCTTGTGAAACGCGTGGACGGGCGCGTGCTGCGAATTGCCGACCTGGTGGACGATGACGCGGCCAAAAGAGACAAGGTATCGGCGGCGCTCAAAGACGCCGCCCAGAATAACAACCGCGACCATGTGGACGTTATCATCGCTCTTGGCATGGCGAAGGAAGGCTTCGACTGGATTTGGTGCGAACACGCGCTGACCGTTGGCTATCGGTCGAGTCTGACCGAGATCGTGCAGATCATTGGCCGCGCGACCCGCGATGCCGAAGGCAAGACCCGCGCGCGCTTCACCAACCTGATAGCTGAACCTGATGCTTCTGAGGAAGCCGTCACCGAGGCGGTCAACGACACGCTGAAGGCCATCGCCGCGAGCTTGCTCATGGAGCAGGTGCTCGCGCCGCGCTTCAACTTCACTCCGAAGTCGGCGAACAGCGGCCCGCAGGAAGGCTTTGACTACGGTGAAGGCGGCTATGATAAGAACAAGGGCAATGTCGGCTTTAACGAGGAGAGCGGTCAATTCCAGATCGAGATCAAGGGGCTGGCCGAACCGAAAACGAAGGACGCGGAGCGCATCTGTCAGGAAGATTTGAACGAGGTGATCACAGCCTTTGCTCAGGACAAGGCCGCTATTGAGCGCGGGCTTTTTGATGAAGAGCTTGTGCCGGAGGAACTTACCCAAGTGCGTATGGGTAAGATCATCAAGGATAAATACCCCGATCTTGATGACCACGATCAGGAAGCCGTGCGCCAGCATGCCATCGCTGCCCTCAACCTTACCCAGAAGGCGAAGGAAGCAGCGCTCAAAGATGACGGCGGGGGCGGCGCAGGGAGCAATGCCTTGATTGAAGGCGTTCGGAAATTTGCGATGGATGTGCGCGAGCTCGACATTGACCTGATTGACCGCATCAATCCCTTCAGCGAAGCCTATGCGATCCTCGCCAAGACGATGAGTGAGGAGAGCCTGAAACAGGTCGCCACCGTGATTTCGGCAAAAAAAGTGCAGCTCACGCCCGAAGAGGCACGCGACTTGACCAAACGCGCTCTGAAGTTCAAGCAGGAGCGGGGGCGGCGTCCGTCCATCATGTCCCCCGATGCCTGGGAGAAGCGCATGGCTGAAGGCGTGGCCTTTCTTGATCGCATGAAACGGGAGGCCGCCAATGGCTAAGAGGTTCACCAACGAGGACGATGCCCTTCTTGCTGAGCTTGGCGTTGAAGTAGAGTCCAAAAAAACAGCCAGCCGCACGCTGCTGGAAGAGCGGATTATAGCCGGCTTTGAGGAAATTCAGCGCTTTGCAGAAGAGCATGGGCGTGCGCCGCAACACGGGGAAGGGCGCGACATCTTTGAGAGGCTCTATGCCGTGCGTCTCGACCGCATCCGCGAGCAGGCCGATGCCCGCGCCTTGGCGGAGCCGATGGATCAGCAAGGGCTTCTTTCTAGATATACGCCTGCGGACGCTGATATCGAAGATGTGCTCGACGATGATGCTCTTCTTGCCGAACTGGGGATTGAGGTCGAAACCCCGCCGATCACTGAACTGCGCCATGTCCGATCAAGCGCCGAAAAACGGGCTGCCGAAGAGATCGCTGACCGCGCCCGCTGCGAGGATTTCGACGCTTTTAAGCCGATCTTCGATCAGGTCCAGCAGGAGCTTGACGCCGGATTGCGTGAAACCCAAGCCTTTGAAGGCAAGGCTAGGATTGAGCGTGGACGCTTCTTTGTGGTGCGGGGGCAAAAAGCATATGTGGCTGAACGGGGCGAGGACTTCCTGACCGCGCAAGGCAAGGTTGATGCTCGCCTGCGCGTGATCTTCGACAATGGCACCGAGAGCAACCTGCTCATGCGTTCACTTCAGCGCGCACTGAACAAGGATAAGGCAGGAAGGCGCATCAATGAGCCGATCGCAGGACCGCTCTTCGCCGACCGCACCGCCGAGGGCGATGAAGCCAGCGGGACGATTTACGTTCTGAGGAGCAAATCATCCTTGCCTGTCGTGGCTGACAACCGTGATGTTCTACATAAGATCGGCGTGACCAGTGGTACGGTCGAACGCCGCATCGCAAACGCCAGACTCGACCCCACCTTTCTCATGGCGGATGTCGAAATCGTGGCAACTTATGAGCTCTTTAACATCAATCGCAGCAAGCTCGAAAATCTGATCCACCGTATTTTCGATTCCGCGCGTCTCGACATCAAAATCATGGATCGCTTCGGCAATCGGGTTGTGCCGCGTGAGTGGTTTCTGGCTCCATTTGCCGCCATCGACGAGGCGGTTGAACGCATTCAAAACGGTAGTATCAAAGGCTATGTGTATGATCCGCAGAAAGCCCGCCTTGAGGAAAGGAAAGCGGGATAGCAAAGTGAACGATAGAGTTGGTTCGATATGGCGCCGCTGGGACCTGCATGTGCACGCACCCGGCACCAAACTGTCCAACGGCTACGGCAAGGCTGATGAAGCTACGCTGAAATCATATGTCGATAAGCTTGAGGCCTCTGCCGTTGATGCCTTCGGAATCACCGACTATTTTTCGTTTGACGGCTATCGCAACGCCAAGGCCGCTTACGACAAGGCCTATCCGGACGGGAAAAAGCTCTTCATTCCGAATATCGAGTTCCGCCTGACCGAGACCATCAGCGGTGATGGCGGGAACGTGCACACCCATGTCTTGATCGACCCTAAAGCTGCAACGGACGACAAACTCAACACGCTTTTAAGCGACCTCACTACCCACATCACGCGAGATGGCGGCGAAAAGGTCCGGTGTAAAGACCTAGAAACCACGGCTGATTTTGAGAGGGCGACAGTTGGTCTCAAAGAGATTAAAGAGGCGCTTGCTAAGGTCTATTCGGATGAAACAACCTATATCATCGTAACAGCTGCAAACAATGACGGGCTCAGAGGAGTTGACACCAAATCACCGCGAAGCCGCTCAATTTCAGACGAACTTGATAAAGCAAGCCACGGGTTTTTCGGGTCATCCAAGAATTCGCGCTACTTTTTGAAGGAAGATCGGTACGAAGGTAACGTCAAAGCTGGGAAGAAGCCAGTCTACTCCGGTTCGGATGCCCATAGCTTTGATGATCTCGACCGTCTTTCAGGTGACGAACAAGGGTACGAAGCGACTTGGATCAAGGCCGACCTGACATTTCGTGGCCTCCGCCAAACGCTTTTCGAACCTGAAGGACGGGTTTATATCGGAGAACGGCCAACTGTCCTTGAACGCCTTGACCGCGACGCCACACGCTTCATCAAAGAACTGAGTGTGGATCAGGTGTCCGATTACAATGAAGCGAACGGCTCGTGGTTCAAGAATATAGTGATTCCCTTGAACCCCGAACTGACAGTCATCATCGGAAATAAGGGTAGCGGGAAGAGCGCTATTGCCGACATTCTAGGACTTCTCGGGGAATCGCGTCAATATAAACACTTCTCGTTTCTTGCGGACGACACCAAGAATAGAAAATTTAGACAAAAGGGTTTTGCCGAGAACTTCGAGGCCAGAATGATATGGGCGAGTGATGAAAACGCCGAAAAGCGGCTTGACGCCAAGATTGACATACTCAAGCCCGAGACAGTCAAGTATCTTCCCCAGAACTATTTTGAAAGTCTCACCAACGAAATCGAAGTCAAGGCCTTTCGCCACAAGATTGAAGAGGTTGTTTTTTCACATGTAGATGAGTCCGACCGTATGAGCTTATCATCTTTTTCCGAACTGGAAGACCTGAAAACCTCCCAGAGCAGGACAGATATTAGTGCGCTGAAGTCGCAACTTCGTGAACTCAATATCGAGATCGTTGAACTTGAAGGGCAGGCTGACCCAGATACAAAGGCGCGTCTCCGCGAAGAACTCGACCAGCGCAAAAAAGAGTATAACGTCCTAGAAAAATCCAAGCCCAAGGTCGTCGAAAAGCCTGAAACAGAAACAGACGACCAGCGTGCAATTACCGAGCAGATCGAAAAAACACGGGAGACCCTTGCCGAAATCACAACAAGAGGAAAGGACGCCGTTGAGAAGCTTTCGTCACTCAAGGGTGATCTGGTTGATCTCGGCGGATTGAGGGACTCGCTTGCGAGCCTCAATTCTAGAGTAATCGGTGGGAAAGAAGAACTTAGGCCGGTCTGTAAGCGTTTCGGGCTCGATATTGATGCTATTGTCAGATTCAAAGTCGATACGTCGAGCATTGATGAGAAGATCAGCACCGCACAGGCAGAAGCTAAATCTCTCGAAGCCGACGAAGGCAATGACATCTCTGACAAGACCGACCTTAGTACGCTCAATAGCGTCCCGGCGCTCAGAAAAACCCATAAATTCCTAACAGACAAACTTGCCGGATTGCAGGAGACTCTTTCAGCGCCTCAAAAACGCTATCAGCGATATGTTCAGGCCCTATCCGAGGTCACGGCAAAGATGTCTGAGTTGAGGGGGGAGGAAGAGAATCCCAAGCCCGGTACCATCAAATACTTCGAAGCTCGTATCAAATACATCAAAGAAGAGCTCTCGGCCAAACTTGATGAAAAGTACGAGGCGCGGGACAACCTCTCTCGCTCAATATTCGAAGCGAAGAAAAGAGTCCGAGAGTTTTATGAGGGCTTGAAGACGAGCGTTGAAAAGAAACTGGAGATCGTTCGCGAGAACGAACATGGAGGGGCCGTATTCGACGTGACTATTGATGCTTCCTTCGTTCCATACCATGAGTTTGCCGATCAGTTTTTCAACTTGGTAAACCAGAGTGCCAGCGGACGTTTTCGTGGCTTGGCAGAAGGACGTGCAGAGTTAGACGCTCGCATGTCCGAGGTTGACTGGAACGATGTCGAAAGCGTCCTCGACTTTGCCAAAGGAGTCGTTACTGCAATCAAGGAGGATGACGTTAGAAAACAGGTCAAGGACGTCAAACATCTTTACGACCTTCTGTTCTCTTTCGAATACTTCTCTGCGCGCTACGAGCTGCGGCTTTTGGGAAAGAACTTGAATCAGTTATCGCCCGGAGAGAAAGGGCTTTTGCTTCTGGTGTTCTATCTCCATCTGGACATGGAAAAGACGCCGCTGATCATCGATCAACCTGAAGATAATCTCGACAATGACAGTATCTTCAGTGTGCTGGCCCTTTGCATTCGGGAAGCCAAGAAAACCAGACAGGTTATCCTGGTCACCCACAATCCCAACCTTGCCGTTGGCGCTGATGCCGAGCAGGTTATCTATGTTTCGCTCGACAAAGCGGATAACTACAGGTTCGCACACAAATCAGGCTCTATCGAGAACCCGAAGACCAATGATCTAATCGTCAAAATCCTCGAAGGATCACGACCAGCTTTCGTGCAAAGGCGACTAGCCTACCAGATCGAATAAGGTCTTTACCTCTCGCCCTTTAGGGCACCCTCTTCGGACTGGGCGGTCGTGAACGGAGCTGTGATCTCGGCTGGGTGGCGTCCATCCCTTGAGCGTAAGTGGCCAAGCATTGGGAGCGCAACGAAGGAAAAAATGGGTCAAGGATCTTCACTTCCTCAACCCAATCCACTCACCTGCACTGCAACAGCTCGGTAATCCGCGCGCCGATGCGCTCTGCCGCTGCCTCGACATCCCGGTCGGCGGTGTGGGCGTATCGCAGGGTCATCGCACATTGGCTGTGGCCCATCAGTTTGGACACCACGGGCAGCGGAACGCCTGCGATCACGCTCTGGCTCGCGTAGGAATGCCTGAGGTCGTGCAGGCGCAAGTCCTCAATGTTGATGGCGCGCCGAAGCCTGTACCAGAGGCCCAGATGTCCCGAAACCGGCCTCTCCGGAAACCGGGGAGAGGGAAACAGATACTCCCCGGGCGCTGTCATGCGCCGTTCGATGATCTCGCAGGCCTCAGGGCTGAGATACACAATCCTCGGACCCGTCTCGCTGTCTTCGAGACTGAGACGGTTTCCATCAACCTCACGCCGCTTCAGACGGATGATTTCAGACTTGCGGCATTCCGTGAGCAGAAACAACCGGATGATGTCGGCCTGAACACTCCCGCGCCCGTCGGCGCTGGTCAAGCACCGCATTCAGCCGCGCTATTTCGTTTCGTGACAGGAACCGCGTCAGTCTCGGTCGCCGGTTCGGAAGTGCAGAAGCTGCCGGATTGGTGGGGATAAGACCGCGCTCAACGGCAAAGTTCAGGCTCTGGCGCAGGAGCCGCAGCGCGTGGTTCGCCCCGCCAGGCGCGGATGCGCTGTAGGCAGCAAACCAGTCCTCAATAGCTTTCCGTGTGATCCGGTCAAGCCGCAGTGCCCCGAATGCGGGCAACAGTTGCCGCGTCAGAACATTGTTTTGTACCCTTGCGGTGGACGGCTTACATCTTGTGGACCACGTCGCGCGCCAGACACGCATCGCGAAGGCTCGGTAGGTGGGCAGGTCCATGTCTTCGCGCCCGTGGGATAGACGCAAAGGCTTAGGGATGGCACCGCCCTGTCCTGAACCGAGTATTCCCGCACAGACGGCTTGAGCCACCTTGCGCGTGTATTCGTCTACCGAACCGCCTTTCTCATATGCGTGTCCCACCGAGAATCGCGCCCATCGCGGCGGCTCTCTCCGCGTCAGCTTCCGCGTGATGGGCGTATTTGAGGGTGGTTTCCGGGTCGCGGTGCCCGAGAAGCCTCCCCACCGTAAGGATGGTTTCGCCGCTTGTGATAGCCACGCTCGCATCGGAATGCCGCAAATTGTGCAGGTGGACACCCTTCAGGCCAGACTCCGCCCGAACCCGCAACCAAACGGCGGTGAGCGTTGCCTCTGGCGGCAGGAAAGACCCAGAGCGAGGAGCGGGGAAGGGCATCGAGCACCGCGCGGGCCGCCGCTGACAGCCACACCGTGCGCGGACCCGTCTTGCTGTCGCGTAGGAAGATATGCCCGTCGCGATAGTCCGGCCAGCGAAGGGGCCTGATCTCGCTTGATCGACAGCCCGTCAGCGTCAGCAGCCGGATAAGTGCAACGGCAGGAGGTGGACCGCTCAATGCTCTGCCCAAGCGGGCGATCTCGGCTACCTCGTGCGGTTCATGATCCTTCTCGGCCAGGCGCACGATCTTGCAGGCGTGCCGGACCGGCTGGAGGGCCTTCAGTTCGGGGCCCTGGTCGGCGACAAGGCCTTCGACGCGGAGTGGCTGCTCGGGGACATCAAGGCGCGCGGAGCAGAGGCGGTAATTCCCTCAAGACGGAACCGGACGGTGCCCCGGCACTATGATCGGGAGATGTACAAGTGGCGGCACCAGATCGAGAATTTCTTCGCAAGGATTAAGGAGTTCCGCGCGGTGGCGATTCGGTACGACAAAACGGACGAGAACTTCGCAGCGGTGATTCACCTCGTCGCCGGCGTGGTCGCAGCGACGTGATTGTCAACAGGCCCCAATCTGTTACAATCCTTGGGGTGGTACTTCACTGATAACTATGGTGGTTATCATTGTGATTCACAAATCCGTTGGGGCTTGATTTGACAGGGTAAAAGTCAAAATGAACGATATCGAAAACCGCCTCAAAGAATTGGGGGAAGAATTGCCTGCCGCGCCGCCTCCGGTGGCCTGCTACCAGCCGTTCGTCACTTCTGGAGATTTAATTCATCTTTCTGGACAACTTCCTTTCGACAAGGACGGCCGCTTGGCCGTGACTGGTCGGCTGGGCGCCGAAGTTGATATTGAAACGGGGCGAGAAGCGGCGCGTTTATGCGCCATTAATTTACTGTCCCAGTTACGTGTCGCCCTTAATGGTGATTGGAACTTACTCGAGAGGGTTGTCAAACTCGGGGGATTTGTAAATTCGGTGCCCGAATTTAATGACCAACCGAGCGTGGTCAATGGGGCCTCTGAGTTTCTTCTCGACGTGATGGGGGAGCGAGGTTTGCATGCACGAACCGCCGTCGGCGTCTGTTCGCTACCCCTCGGGGCGGCGGTTGAAGTTGATGCCATATTCCAAGTGAAACGAACCGGTTCGAATCATTGACATGTAAGCCAGAGTGAAGGAAAGTTTGGCATTATTGAGTATAGAATTTTGGGAAAATGAATCATTCCGCTGATACATGGGAAGTGTCTTTGCTCTCGGGAATTTCGGCAACTTCTGAGCGCGAATGGGATTACTGTGCCTGTCCCGAGGGGGCCGAAGATGGTCGTGCCATTGATCCCTTTTCGAGACATCGTTTCCTTTTGGCTCTTGAACAATCACGCTCTGTCGCCACGTCGACCGGCTGGACTCCTCTTCATTTGGTCGCCCGACATGGCGGGGAGGTGAACGCCGTCATGCCGCTCTATGCCAAGACCCACAGCCAGGGGGAATATGTCTTTGATTATGGTTGGGCCGACGCTTTTATGCGAGCTGGCGGAACCTATTACCCAAAATTGCAGGCCTCCATTCCTTTTACCCCCGTTACCGGGCGCCGATTTTTGACTCGCCAAGGCATGGAAAGTGATGGAATTGAGACCCTCGCTGAAGCTGCCAAACAATTGGCTATCAATCACAACCTCTCCTCTCTCCACGTGACCTTTTGCGATCCGAGTGAAGCCTCGATGGTGGGTGAGATGGGCTTTCTCCATCGCGTCGGTGAGCAATTTCACTGGCTCAATGAAGGATATCAAGAGTTCGATGATTTCCTAGCCCAACTCTCATCCCGAAAGCGCCGCAATATCCGCAAGGAGCGCCGCCGTGCTATGCAATTTGGGGGGCGAATCCTCATGCTCACGGGCGATGAAATCCGCACCGAACATTGGGACGCCTTCTGGATTTTCTATCAAGACACAGGTGCCAGAAAATGGGGCATCCCCTATCTCAAACGCGAATTCTTTGACATTATCCATCACACCATGCGCGATGATATTCTTCTCATCCTTTGTGAACGAGATGGACAATATATCGCGGGTGCTTTGAATTTCATCGGCCGCGACTGTTTGTTCGGCCGCTATTGGGGATGCACCGAGCAGCATTCTTGCCTGCACTTTGAAGTTTGCTATTACCGTGCCATCGAATTTGCCATTGCAGAAGGTCTCTGCCGTGTTGAGGCAGGTGCCCAAGGCGAGCACAAGATCGCACGGGGCTATATGCCGGTCGTCACCCATTCCTTGCACTGGATTGCCAACCCGGCTTTCAGGAGGGCGGTAAGCGAATTCGTGCGTGAGGAACATCTTCATGTCCAACATGACATCTCCGCTCTTACAGCGGCCGGCCCCTTCAAAAAACAGGAGAAATCACCATATCATGACTGACAAAATAGCTCTTGAGGAGCTAAAAGCGCTAGGATGGACGACCAATAAAGACAAGACGGCGATTCACCAGTCTTTCAAGTTTAAGACTTTTATTGAGGCCTTCGCTTGGATGACACAAGCGGCGATGCTCGCCGAAAAAAACAACCACCATCCAGATTGGTCAAACAGTTACAATCGGGTTGATGTCTCATTGACCACTCACAGTGCTGGGGGCATCACCAAACTTGATATTGAATTGGCCAAGGCCTTCAGCGGAATCTGACTCCGACCCTGACAATGTCTGAAGCAGCACATATGACCAATCGTGACAAAAGCGAGGCATCCATCTCTC
This sequence comes from Paracoccaceae bacterium, assembly GCA_022824005.1. GTDB lineage: Bacteria > Pseudomonadota > Alphaproteobacteria > Rhodobacterales > Rhodobacteraceae > JAPOXR01. The sequence goes on along the minus strand of JAJEBG010000014.1, from coordinate 4,809 downwards.
TTCAACTGGACCCAATGGAAAAGAAGTTGAGTTTCCTCACGGGTCATTTGTCTCAGCGACACCAAAATGGCATCGAAATATAAGGTGAAATCAAACACACCAGAATTTTCGTTAAATGCCACCTTAGTTATCCGATGGATTCACCGCTCATCATGGCAAACCGACACGGAATGGAAAATATCCTTGATGGCCGTAACTGACAATTTCCTCTATCTCTCAGCTCGCTCGTAAGCGATTTTAATGGATGGAAATTTCTGCATGAATATTTGACGAGAATCATGATTTTTGCCCCCATCAACCGAAAATCAGTTTCTGCGGTCTTTGAGCCGTTCTCGCATATCATTAAGCGTCTCACCTCTGAAACACCAATACCCGCCGCCTGCAATTGTTTTCCAATCAAATCCAAATCTTTTTGAGACCTCCAAAGCCGCACCAGAAAGTGTCGTGACCTTTCCCTCAAAACTTACTTTTTGATCATCAACCACCGAACAGGTCACGGAATGATCAAATTTTGACGTCAATATCGCTCCTTTTTCGATCCCAACCATGTGAAACCTAAATGGTTTTTGCCTCTCTTTTTGGACAGGCTCCGTTTTTTTCTTGCTGCTATGAGGCTTTTTGACTTTGACCGGCAATTCACGGCCTTCACTCTCTCTCTTCGCGACATCATTAAGAAATTGAACGATATGTTGTGGATTTGGAGTGTAGTTCGAAATCTCACAAACTTTCTCTGATAGAATTTCTGGAAGCAGTCCCGATGAATCCTGCAAGACCTCAAGCCAAGCCTGATCAAGAGCCAATTGAACTTGGCGATCGCGTTCTTGATTATCAAACTTTTTCTGTGCGTCTTCAACGGCTTGGCCGCTCTTCAGCCTCTCTTTACTCAGAAATTGATAAATATCTCTTGCCGTGGCTTGACTGTCTGGTTCTTTAAAGTCAGCCAAGTGGAAACGACGCTGCTCCCAAGTCGCTCTGGCCAAAGGCAGATAGAACCACCAATGAGAACCATCTGTCAGAACCGCTATTCTAATTCCAAGTTTAAACGCGTAGCCAAGAAGTTGCTCTTGATGTCCTTTTAAGTTTTCACCTAGGCGTTTAACCTCAATTAAGGCATAATTGGTATTGTTCTCCTTTAGACAATAGTCGACACGCCCGCCTTCTACAGGAAATTCTCTAGAAACCTCGTTTGGGTTGAATGTGTCCCAGCCGAGAGACCCAATGGCGGGGTTCACAAACACCTCTCGGGTTGTCTGTTCGCTCGTTTGATTATCAAACGCAGTCCCACTGACCTTTGTGATCAATTCCGCCAATTCGTTGATTTGGGTTTCCATTTTTCTTTCGCTTGTGATTTCAGCATTGATGTATTTGATGGGCTTGGCGTCAATTTTGTAACTGTCATTCGCAGGTCGCCAAGAAATCAAGCCTTTTGTCCCACGTCGTCATCGTCAATAAGGGCAAATGTGTACCTCTCAAACGATCTTCGGTCAAGCCGCCTTGTCTTTTACACACTCTTTGCGAAGAAAACACCAAAATGCTGATTGAGAATTGATACCGTCAACAACAACAATCTTCTCAGGAGGAGGGGCGCATATTTTCCTATCCATTGCCACACGAGCTTGCATCCCTCATGGATAAATCATCGCGGGCCATCGACAGCGATACTTCGCTCAAGAATGAGATTCCGATTCCTGTGGAAATAGGGGGAGGCTAAGCCTCTCAAAGCCGCATCGGATACTCAGCACCACCATCAATTTGGACACCAAATAATCGAGTCTCTATCATGGCTTTTTGTTTTGCGAAAACTCTCTCGTCTGCAATGTCCGCAAGTTCACGACCGCTAAATTCTGATGACTTGGCACCGCTTCAAATTTCTCAGGCAACTTTTTGAAACTCGTCTTTTATCGTCTCAGAGCAACCTATAGGCAACGAGTTCATGAAGGGGTGTTCCAGGCCAAAATGAACGGGTATGACGCGAGCGTCCCCTCTGAAACACATTTGATTGAGTGGCACCTCGCGATGGCAATCTCTCTTTGCTCTGCTGTTTTGCGCCTACATAAGCTTTGGTGATCAGTTTGCCAGTTGAGAGGAGTTCAATCAGGATGATCATTCAAAACCTCAACGAATTGAACGGTCGGGTCATATCCGTTGCCGCGGTTGTCGTCCGGAATGAAAACCAAAGGGTCACTCGGCAATTTGTTTCAGTAATTCATCTCCAGAGGTGATCCCACAAGTGCCGGGTGAGTCCTCTTGATTCAGTGATTGGATGATGCCGTCTCTGACATACATTGAATAACGCACGGAACGATCGTGAAGGCCCGCTTCAGATACACTAAAATCCAACCCTATGGCTTTGGTAAATTCCGCTGACGGGTCAGCCAAAACCTGCACGCCGGCATCTTTTGCGCCTGTCGCATCCTGCCAAGCCTCGAGGACAAAAGGATCGTTCACCGACAGACAAATGATGTCATCAATACCTTTGGCCCGAAGCGCCTCAGCGTTGCGAATAAAGCTCGGCACATGCTGTTCAGAACAGGTCGGCGTAAATGCGCCCGGGACGGCAAATAGAGCAATCTTGCGATCTCTCAGAATATCATGGAGTTGCACAGTTTCGATGCCCTCGGAACCTTTTCGGTAGAGCGTCGCATCGGGCAATCGGTCGCCTGTCGAAATTGTCATCATTGTCTCCTTTCATTATGCTCATGACCTCAACTCCAATCTATAATACAAACCAATTAGAGATCACGTCAATCAAAGGGACATCATGAGTAGAATCGCAGTGGTGGGCGGAGGACAGGCCGGATATTCGGCCAGCGCGAAATTGCGTCTGTTGGGATTTGATGGTGAAATCACCCTGATTTGCGGCGAAAACGAATTTCCTTATCAGCGTCCTCCACTCAGCAAAAAATATCTGCTTGGCGATTTTGAGCGGGAGCGGTTGTTCCTGCGTCCAGAATCATTCTACCAAGAACAGGACATCCGAGTTCAATTGAATGAGAGATGCCAAAGCATAGACCTCGACCACAAAAATCTGACACTTGCCAGCGGCGAAGAGGTGCCATTTGATACCTTGTTCTTAACAACAGGCTCTGTGCCGCGGCGTCTTCCCGCCTCCATGGGCGGCGATCTTAAAGGTGTGCACACGGTTCGCGACCTTCAGGATATCGATACCATCACTCACGAACTCGACCGCTGCGAAAAAGCAGTGGTGATTGGGGGCGGTTATATTGGACTCGAAGCGGCGGCCTCACTCAATATCAAAGGCCTGCATGTCACGGTGATTGAGATGGCTCCTAGAATTCTCATGCGTGTCGCCGCCCAAGAGACATCGCTTCATATTCGCCGTCTTCACCTTGAGCATGGAACACACTTGCTGGAAAACACGACCATTGAGGGTTTGATCGGTGATGACCAAGGACGCGTTCAGGCGGCCAAACTTGCTGATGGTCAGCGTATTGAGGCGGATCTTGTCATTGTCGGGATCGGAATTGAACCTGAAACGACCCTCGCCTCGCAGGCCGGCCTTGAGATCGACAATGGGATCAAAGTTGACCGCCATTGCCGTGCCTCGCACAAAGATGTGTTTGTGGCCGGCGATGGCGCGTCATTTCCGTGGCATAACGGAATGCTTATTCGCCTTGAAAGTGTACAAAACGCCATCGATCAAGCCGAATGCGCTGCCACAAATGCCGTCGGTCAATGGCAGGAATACAATCCCACTCCTTGGTTTTGGTCGGATCAGTATGACGCTCGATTGCAAATCGCGGGAATAGGAAGCGGTCATGATAAGGTGGTCACTCGCGAGGGCCGCGGACCGAACGCCGCGAGCTACTGGTATTTTCAAGGTGATAAGTTATTGGCCGTTGATGCCGTCAACGACGCCCGCAGCTATATGGTGGGTAAGAAACTCCTTGAAAGCGGAACAGAAGTTGACCCGTCGGCCGTGATGGATACCTCAACAGACCTTAAATCTCTGCTATTGCCATGATTATAGATGGCCTATGGCGGCTCAAGTTCAAAAGACATCCTTTTGTTAATAAGGTGATAACGCATCCTATTCAGACAATGAAATGCGAATCATAGGCGGTCAGTTCAGAGCCCGCAGACTGGCCTCATTACCCGGCGGGACGGCCAAAATAAGACCCACGTCTGATCGCGTCCGAACAGTCATGTTTGACCTCCTGATGCATAGCAAGCAGGGAAATCTGATTGACGAGGCGCGCGTCCTTGATCTCTTTGCTGGTACCGGTGCCCTCGGTTTGGAGGCCTTATCGAGGGGCGCGGAACACGCTCTTTTTGTTGATCATTGTCCAGTCGCACACAAGGTCATCAGCCACAACATTGCTCAGATGGGCATTGGGGAAAAAACCACCACTCTGCGGCGAGATACCAATCGTTTAGGAACAAACCCATATTTGTCATTTTCGCTCCTTCTTTTGGATCCCCCATATGAACATTCAAATCAATTACTAAAACGCGCTATTCATCAGGCCTTAAGGGGCGGTTGGATCGTGCCACCAAATGGGTTTTTTGTGACCGAAACTCCGTCACCGGTGCGCCTGCCCGAACTTTCGGACCCCGTGGCGGAAAGGCAGGTGGGTTTAGCATGGATTGGAATATTTAGACCTTTAGGCAACCACGTCATTGAATGATCTTTGCCCGCATCTCTCAGTGCGCCGTGGAAAGGCGCGTCATCCTTGTGGGTGCGAATCCCACCCAACATTTGTCGCTTCGGCTGGTAGCAGCCAGGGCGGTTTACGGAGGTAACGATGTAGACTGAAGCACCTTGGTGTTAAAGGGCCGCCTAGGGCG
>JAJEBG010000047.1 GCA_022824005.1 Paracoccaceae bacterium | reverse complement strand
AGCCTGACGGGACGCACGCTTGCTGTTCATGACGATGGTGCCTTTAAGGATTGGGGTGTGCGTTTTGGTGTGTTCTGGGATCCACATCCGACAACGAAGGAAGGGATTTCGGCGGCGTTTAGTTATGATCTTGGCGATGGAACTGTCGATGGTGAGGCCCTGCTTGGACCAGCGGTTTTTCCTGATCAACGCGCAAGTGAAGGCAGAGCGAGTTGGCGCTCTGAAGTGGCTTATGGCATCAGCCGTGGAGGGGGTATGGTTGGCTCGCCGTATGGTGGGATCGGAGGCACCTCGGCGGCGATTGATGAAGCCCGGGTGGGGTATCGGATTGAGCCGGATACACCGCAGGCCGAGAACATGCGTGTTGATGTCTGGACGAACCTAGTGGCTGAGAATGAAGAGCAGAGCGTTGGTGCCGGTTTGACATGGTCGTGGTGATCAGGATCGAATGCGCGGGCCCATTCGTTTTGGGGCGGTCCTTCACGATCTAAATCTGGCCGCTAAATTCTGTGTTCGCCTCCTGTTGATTGGCCAAGGTCGAATTGTCGCAGATAGCATTCCCGAGACCATCTTAGCAAGGCCTGAAATCGGGCAAACCTACAATGTCGAGGCTCATCTAGAGCGAACCTTTAGAGGCTCACTCTACGTGGATGCACATCTCCCAACGTGAGTCAAAAGTCTCCCATTCTACCGCGCAGGCAAGGTGAAATTGTAAATTGAGCGTCACCCACAAACTAACTCTCTTCATCGCTTGACATTAAGGCTTACCAAAACTTAGATTGCTCCTAAATCAGTTAGCTGAAGACAGTGATTAGGCTTTGACATTTATTGTGGTTGAAATGCGTGTCATCAGCATGAATATCGTCCATCACAGCCACCTTATTGATCATGGGGGAATTGTATGGGCTCAATCTGGAGAGCGCCATCCGCATACGCCGTGACATGTGGAGACTATCCTGTGAAACAAGTGGGCATCCATAAAAATTTATTTCAAACAGGAAAGATCATTGAAAATTGATATGACTGTCGGCCGGATACGAACACAATGACAAAGTCACTTTACCTCGCCAATCCATATGGATTTTCGGCGCAATTAAAGTCAGGGCCATTACAGGAAATCAAAGTCGCTTTGGAAAAACTTGGTGCCGATGTTTGGGAGCCGTTTGAGCGCAACAATCAAATTGATTTTAGTGAAACAGGTTGGGCTTATCGCGTCGGACAAGCTGACTTGAATGATGTTCACGACTGCGATGGCATCTTCGCCATCGTCAATGGTTGTCCACCTGACGAAGGCGTGATGATTGAACTTGGCATGGCCATCGCGTGGAAAAAACCCACTTTTCTTTTCCGTGACGATTTCCGACGTTGCACCGATAGTGAGGTTTATCCACTAAATTTGATGCTGTTCACCGGCCTTCCACAAATCGGCTGGGAAAATTATTGGTATTCGTCAGTGGCAGATATCAGCGCCCCCGAGAAAGCTCTAGCGCTCTGGCTGAGGGGTGAGAACTCTCTGGACAATTCTTAAACGAACAGTCAGAAAGCGTTCATTGCCTTTGAAGAGTTGTGTCGAATGCGCGTGCCATCCACCTCTCCCGCCGATAAATTGAAACCTGAAACATCTTGGGTCACATTCCATGCCATCGGGGCCGCTCCACGAGCATGCCGACGTTCAAGATGCCAACACATGGAATCGGATTGATGCCGAGGTGAAAAATGCCACCGGCTTTCAACCCCCGGCGCGCCACCATGATGAGGTGTAAGGATGACCCCCAAGGTATCCATCCCTGTTTGAGCGGCTAGGTGCAATCGACGCACCGGTACCATCGCTGGCACATCAAAAAGGTCTGCCACGACCAAACCAGCCACTCCAGAACGCAATGCTTCCTCCATTGACCACAGAATATCTGTCGTGGTTGATGGCGACACCATCACCAGTCGACCCGGATTCATATAGGCTTGGACTCCGTCCGTATTCAGAGATATTTTCTGCCGCGTGGAATGGATCCAGATGACAGGACCACAAAGCAAGCTGGCCCACATGAGAGCCAGCAATCGTCGCGATATTCCACAAAATTCATGCACCCGGCCCGTTGCTAGTTTTAACCCACCGACAAAATTTGTCTCCTCCCGCGGCTTGAAGGCACAGGCCTGATGCAGATCCACTTTCATGGAGACACTCTTTATGTTCAAAACTTGTTCTTTTCAATACGACAGTTCTAACCTGACCACCTTTTCTCAGAGGAACATCCATTTCAGTGCCTAACGCTGATCTTCAGGCCGGCACCATTCCCTTTTCCTGCGCGAGTTCTAGAACCCTCGACTTGATCTTGCTGAATGCTTTTTCTTCAATTTGCCGAATCCGCTCGCGACTGACATTATATTTGTTTGAAAGCACTTCAAGAGTACAGGGGGCTTCGCTCAAACGCCGGTTCGACAAAATATCCGCTTCTCTCTCGTTCAACACATCCATGGCTTCCAACAGCAATTTTCGCCTGACACCGATTTCCTGTTGTTCCTCAATTTCACTGACATGATCAGCATTCTGGTCAACAATCAAATCTTGCCACTCTCTCGCATCGTCGTCTTCTTGACTCATCGTCTGATTCAGTGAGCCATCACGGCCCGACAATCGTTGATGCATAGACATAACATCGCTGGATGGGACATTTAGATTTTTGGCAATTTCCTCGGCCTGCTGGTCTGTCAGATTGGTATCGAAAGCACCAATCCTCTGCTTTGCTTTTCGCAGATTGAAAAACAACTTTTTCTGAGAACGGGTGGTGCCCAACTTAACGAGACTCCACGAACGCAAAATATATTCCTGAACATTAGCCCGAATCCACCAGATGGCGTAAGTCGCCAGTCGAAATCCACGCTCGGGATCAAATTTCTTGACCGCCTGCATCAGTCCGACATTGGCCTCTGAAATCACGTCTGTGATCGGCAAGCCATAACCACGGTACCCCATCGCAATCTTTGCCGCGAGGCGAAGGTGAGAGGTGACAAGTTCATGCGCGGCACTGGCGTCACCATGCTCAACCCAGCGTTTAGCCAACATATATTCCTGTTCTTTTTCTAACATCGGAAACTTCTTGATTTCCGCAAGGTAACTGTTGAGACCCCGATCTTCAGACAGAACGGGCAAAGATCTATTCATAACCAAATTTGACTCCCTTCTGATCGCCGAATCATTGTCTATCCCCGATGATGGAGAGAGAGGGACGAAGTTAACAAGAACCCGAAGACCACTCTCCTCATCTCAATCTGGACAAGAACTGTTAACTGGCTGCCAATCGCCTCAGCGAGCTTTTGCTTTCATTGCTTTGAAAAAGAGAAATGCTATTCCCCGTCATCAAATCACGATGGGTCCCTCAGAAATTGTATCTATCGCACCATTGTTGATTTTTCAAGCGCTGAGTCTTGAGAGTAACGACAGTAAATGGCGCATATCGCGAGGATAATCGGACTCAAAATGCATTTTTTTTCCGCTTGTTGGGTGAAGAAATTCGAGTGAGACCGCGTGCAACGCTTGACGAGAAAAGTTGGCGGCGGCGTCTCGGGCCTCTCGGCCTGCTGTTTCTGGTAAAAGGCGTAAAGCTGTTCCATACGTTTGGTCACCAATGACCGGATGGCCCAGAGACTCAAGATGAACTCTGATTTGATGCGTCCGTCCCGTTTCCAATTTGCATTCAACCAACGAGATCGCGCCATCCGCTAAAGACTGAAGAGGGCGAATTCTTGTCACCGCGTCTCGCCCCCCGGTTTGGACAACCGATTGACGTAGCCGATGACTAGGATGGCGGTCAATGGCCGCGTCAATACAGATCCAACCATTGGTCTCAAAATTGACCTTGACCGCATTCGCCTGCACATGTTGGCCGATCAAATTCGTCTTTGGTAAACCCCGAATAAGCGCATGGTAGCGCCTTGCCACCGTTCTATTGCTGAATTGCGTCGATAGCGACAGCATCGCACGTTCTGTTTTCGCTGTGACCATCACGCCCGATGTGTCTTTGTCTAATCTATGCACGATTCCCGGGCGGTTTGAATGACACAATGTGGGAATATCTTCACCACAATGGGACAATAGGGCATTGACAAGGGTTCCACCCCAATTTCCACGACCTGGATGAACAACGAGACCGGCGGGTTTATCAATCACGATGAGGTCAGAGTCTTCGTAAATGATCTTGAGTGGAATGTCCTCCGGCCGAAGTTTGTTCGAAACTTCTCTTTTGTTCTCAATCGTGTAGACTTGCCCAACTTCGATCTTGGCGTCGGGTTCTGAAACGATGGTCGGACCGAGCCGGACGCATCCGGCGCGGATAAGTTCGCTGATTCTTGACCGACTGAGTCCGGCATCGTCTGGAAGTCCAAGGGCAAGTGCCTTATCAAGACGGGCGGGCGCGCCAGCACCAATTTTCACTTCCCAGTTCAGGGTTCCCAATGGCATGGACGACACTCCAACTGACAATCCAGACATTCCAAACCAAAAATGGCTAAAGATTTTGGTCACGACGCTGACGATGACCATGATCGTCGGCTTCATTGTCATTGTTATTCTGTTTATCACAAAATTCAATTCATTGGGAAAATCATCCATGGAATTGACATTTCCCGATGAAATCACTCTGCCAAAAGGCGTTCAACCGACCGCTTTCACAATGACTAACGACTGGTATGCGGTCGTCACAGGTGATGACGAGATACAGGTGTTCGACCGACAAAATGGCCAACTTCTTCACCGTATCAAAATCGAGATGGATTGACCGGTAAGACTGGCGAATCGTTGACTATATCGGCAGCTCGTTTTGTTAACTGATATTTTAAGACGTTTCTCTGCGTTCTCACAGCGCCGTTTTTTGAACTTTTGCGTTGCCTTAAGTGACGATTTCCGCCATGTTGGCGATATGCAATTTCTTTGGTCTGCTCATGCCACAATTTGTTGAAGACCTGCTAGCGCGCGTTTCAATCGCGGCCGTAATCGGTCCAAACGTGGTTTGGGACTCAAAAAAGTCTCGACCTGCCGCTGGCGATTACTGGGCTTGCTGCCCTTTCCATAAAGAAAAAACGCCATCCTTCCATGTCGACGAACAAAAAGGCCTTTATCACTGCTTTGGCTGTAAGGAGAGCGGCAACGCCCTCACATTTCTTCGCCAATACGGAAAACTAGAAACCCGAGACGCCATTCAGCAACTCGCCGACATGGTGGGAATGAAGGTCCCACCGAGATCACCTCAAGAGGAGCAACGCCGAGCATCGTATCAAACATTGTATGATATCTGCGAGCAAGCGGCGGCCTATTTTATTAAGAATTTGCATTCACAATCAGGCACTGCCGCACGAAACTATCTCCGATCGCGTGGATTGGATGACACATGTTCTGAACATTTTGAAATCGGCTTTGCGAATGACAAAAAGTCGTCCCTCACGCATCACTTCATCAACAAGGATATGACTCTCGATTCACTTGTGGAAGCCGGATTGAGTGCAAAGTCGGATAGGGATGGAACCCCATATGATCGTTTTCGAAATCGGATCATGTTTCCTATTCGGGATGCGCGGGGCAGACTGATTGGCTTCGGCGGACGTTCGCTTGATTCAAAGGCCCCGGCCAAATATCTCAATTCTCCTGAAACCCCAGTCTTCAAAAAAGGATTGAATCTCTACCATCATGCGCCGGCTCGTGCGGCCTTAAAGGAAAGCTCGACGCTGATTGTCACTGAGGGCTATATGGATGTGATTGCTCTTTGGCAAGCCGGGCTGAAAACCTGTGTCGCGCCCCTTGGTACGGCCATCAGTGAGGGTCAAATCCGTCAAATGTGGCAAATGTCATCATTGCCAGTCATTGCCTTTGATGGCGACCAAGCTGGCTTGAAGGCGGCCGAGCGTTTGGCTCATCTCGCTCTCACATTGCTGCAACCCGGCAAATCACTGCGCTTTGCGTTTTTACCCGAAGGTGCCGATCCCGATGATTTTGTTCGACAGTATGGCATTTCAGCGATGCAGGAATTGATTGACCGCGCCACCGACCTGAACGATTTTGTATGGACAATGGCAAATCGTGAGTATAGTTGCGATACACCTGAGGGGAGCGCGGCTCTTGAGGCGGCCTTAAAACAAGCCACGGCGACCATTCAAAATGTGACAGTGCGCCGTCATTATGAACAGCTCATCCGTCAGAAATTATATGAATTGAGTCGTCAGAGATGGAACGGTTCAATCTCTGAACGATCAAACAAATCAAGTCTTGGGCCTTCCGATGAACTCCGCAAATCAGCACTGGCGAGTGCGACCCGAGAGGACCGAATTGATCGCCTCTTTCGTGAAAAATTCATTCTCGGTATTTGTTTGACTGTGCCCGAAATCATTTATCGATTTCCCGAACGACTTGAGAATCTCAAGTTTGAACGGGAGTCGCACCAGAAAATTCTCAACTACATCATCGGTGACATTGGAAAAGCCAAACAAAATCCCCAAGAATTCAGAGACACAATCAGCGAGAATTGTGGCTCTGAAATTGTCGACACATTGATCCAGTCAAAACATCTGTTGCCCCTCAAACGTGTCATCAACACCTCCGGCAGCCAAAATCAATCCAACTTGATCAATCGGGCCGAGATGATGCTGAAGGAAGAACTCGACAAGGTTGAAGCCGAAGACGCGGTAAGACAAGAATTCGACGAACTTCGATGCCGAGACAAAGAAGATGAGACAGGAGATTCGTTGAAACTGAAACGGATCGGTAAAGCCGTTGAGTCGCGGCAGTTGGCGCAACGTGGAATCAATATGGCTGAGGTCAGTGATTATATCAAAGCCGACAACGGTGTTTTGATTAACCCAGAAGAAAAGCAGGCATTTGATCAATTGGTCAAGGATTTCAACAAATAACCGTCACACTCTGACATAGTGGTGCCGGCGGACCGGCAATGGTCTTGGGTTCACCTTGACAATACCTATATGTTGTTCCAACGGGATATTTTGATTGAAGGTTCATTCCCAATATCAGAAATTCTTTAGACGCTAGGCCATCTGGCTAATGGATTTATCTGATCATCGTCGCAATTCAGATCAGCAAGCGGCGCAATTGAAGGATGCGAGTCATGACCAGAACCAATAATGCTCGTGTACAAGCGACTGAAACCGTGTCAACAAAACCAAGCAGCCCCAGTCGGGCCGACTTGGCCGTCGTCAAAAAAGTGATTGGACAAGCAAAGAAACGGGGTTCTATCACTCACGCAGAACTCGACAAAATCCAAGAACTGATGATCGGCGAGCAGCTTGAACATACGATGGCGTTGATTGACCGTCTGGGCATTCATGTGACGGAGAACGAGAATGAAGCGCCTTCCAAAAAAAGGCCCGCTCACGAATCGAATCAACTCGTCGGCGTGAACTCCTCAAAAGAAATTGCGGTCACCAAGGCAAAAAACGAAAAAAGTGATACAACTGATGATCCCGTGCGTCTGTATCTTCGTGAGATGGGGAGTGTTGAACTCCTGTCCCGAGAAGGTGAAATTGCGATTGCAAAAAGGATTGAGGCTGGGAAGCGGACGATGATTGCGGGCCTAGACAAGAGTCCATTGACCTTCAATGCGGTCGTCAATTGGCGGGCTGAATTGATTGCCCATGGGTTCAACTTGCGCGAGATCATTGATCTTGATGCGAGTTACGGAACGAGTGCACCCCCCCAAGACGCCGGAAACCGTTTGGGATTGGACATTGATGCCGATGGAAGTAAGGATCAGGATGGTATCGATGAAGAGCAAGCCAATCTCTCGGTCACCAAACTTGAAGAAGCTTTAGCACCGCGACTTCAGAGCGAACTTGATGAGATTGATAGGCTATACAAGACTCTCAAGCCCATCCAAAACGACCGCGTGCGCGCCGCCATTGGAATGCGAAGAAAATTAACGGCCCCACGAGAGAAAAAGTATCAGCATATTCGAGCAGAGTTGATCCAAAGAGTGGGCAATCTCTGTCTCCATGCCAACCGAGTCGAAACACTGATTGATCAACTCTACTTTTATAATGAAAAATTGCTGACCATCGAGTCCAAATTGGTCAAGTTCGTCGATCGGGCGAGGATCAACAGGGCCGAATTTGTTCAATCATGGAGAGGCAGCGAGTTAAACCTAAATTGGATTGACTCGATCAAGAATAAACCGAGTCGGGGCTGGAAGACTTTTGTGGAAAAATATGCCGATGATGTGCGGGAACTTCAGTATGACTTAGTTGAGACCGCTCGCATGACGGGTTTAACTATTGATGAGTTTCGTGAAGTCGTTCGGCAAGTCCAGAAAGGCGAAAAGGAAGCTAACATAGCCAAAACCGAGATGGTCGAAGCTAACTTGCGTCTCGTGATTTCGATTGCCAAAAAATACACCAATCGTGGATTGCAGTTTCTTGATCTGATTCAGGAAGGCAATATCGGTTTGATGAAAGCCGTGGACAAGTTCGAGTACCGCCGTGGTTACAAATTCTCGACTTACGCGACGTGGTGGATACGACAAGCCATCACGCGTTCAATTGCCGATCAGGCACGAACGATCCGTATACCGGTTCATATGATCGAAACAATTAACAAAATGAATCGAACCAGCCGTCAAATGTTGCATGAAATTGGGCGAGAACCCACTCCTGAGGAATTGGCGCACAAACTTCAGATGCCGCTCGACAAAGTTCGAAAAGTCATGAAAATTGCCAAAGAACCGATCAGTTTGGAAACACCTGTTGGTGACGAGGAAGATAGTCAGCTCGGTGATTTCATTGAGGACAAGAGTGCTATTCTCCCACTTGATAGCGCCATCCAAGCAAATTTGAAAGAAACAACATCGCGTATGCTAGCTCAACTCACGGCGCGTGAAGAACGAGTCCTTCGAATGCGTTTTGGGATTGGAATGAATACGGATCATACACTTGAGGAAGTTGGAAAGCAGTTTCTTGTCACGAGAGAGAGGATACGACAAATTGAGGCCAAGGCCCTCCGAAAATTGAAACATCCAAGCCGTGGTAAAAAGTTGAAGCCTTTTCTCGAAAGTTCATCATAAAATCTGATCTCAGTTTCAGGAAGGTGCTTTGCCTTTCCTTGCGTAAAATTTGCATGTTGCCATTTTTTGTTGACGCAATTATCAAGTGTTTCACCAATTCTTGGCGACGAGGTGGTAGATGCGTTGTCCATTTTGTGGAAGCACTGAGACTCAGGTCAAAGACTCTCGGCCAACCGAAGACCATAATTCTATACGAAGACGTCGGTTGTGTGGAAACTGTGCGGGACGGTTTACGACCTATGAGAGAATACAGTTACGTGACCTGATGGTCATCAAAACGTCCCAACAGCGCGAAGAATTTGACCGCGACAAATTAGAACGTTCGATTAGAATTGCGCTCAGAAAACGCCCCATTGAACCCGAGAGGATTGAGAAAATGATTTCTGGCATTGTCAGACGGCTGGAATCCTCTGGTGAGAACAATATCACGTCAAGAGCCATTGGCGAAACCGCGATGGAAGCATTGTCACGGATGGACACGGTGGCTTTCGTTCGATTTGCCAGCGTTTACAAAAACTTTCAGGCGGCTAACGATTTTGAGTCGTTTGTCTCTGAACTTCGTCCCAAAGATCCCCCTGCTGATGATTGATTGATGCCGCAATCGGCTGAAGGATATGACCACCTGCGTTGGATGCGGGTGGCACTCAGCTTGGGGCAAAGGCATTTGGGCCAAACTTGGCCCAACCCATCTGTCGGTTGCGTGTTGGTCAAAAACAAGAGAGTCATCGCTCGCGCCGCGACCGGCCAAGGGGGACGGCCGCATGCCGAAGCCATGGCCCTCAATAAAGCCGGCCAGCACGCACAGGGCAGCACCGCCTATGTCACTTTGGAACCCTGTGCTCATGAATCCGAGACTCCTGCTTGCGCTCAACTCTTGATCAAGTCGGGAGTTAAGCGTGTCGTTGTCGCTGTTGAGGATCCCGACGAAAGGGTTTCGGGTCAAGGTATTGACATTCTTCGATCTGCCAACGTCGAGGTCCTGACAGGCATAATGGAAGATGAGGCGCGCCGCTCACATCGTGGATTTTTTTCCCGAATAGAAAAAAACCGGCCCTCAATCACCCTAAAACTCGCCATGTCGTTTGATGGAAAGATCGCCACTCAGATGGGCCATAGCCAATGGATAACAGGACCTTTGGCGCGCCGCTACGCGCATTGGCTGCGTGCACAACACGACGCTGTCTTGGTGGGACGAGGCACAATCATCTCCGATGATCCCAATTTGGCACCTCGAGGTCTGGGTATAGATACGCCTCCCATCCGGATCGTCGTTGATTCCCGACTCACAACACCACATAGTTCACAACTCGCCACTCTCGCTCGCCGCGACCCGGTTTGGCTATGCCATACCGAAGACGCTCACGAAGACTCCCGACAGGTTTGGCAAAAACAGTTTGGGGCCAAGACCTTTTGCTGTCGCGGTAACAAAAATGGAGTCGACCTTGAAGATGCTTTGGCTCAACTCGCCCAACAGGGTCTCACGCGAATTTTGTGCGAAGGTGGTTCCGCCCTCGCGGCGTCGTTGATTTCCAAACAACTTATTGATGAGATCGTTGGCTTCAACGCCGGCGTCAACATCGGTGCCGAGGGATTGCCGGCGGTGGGTGATCTAGGATACAAAGCCGTCAACGACGGACGTTGCTTTCGATTAATGGACACAAGAGAGATCGGCGGCGATATCATGCACAGATGGATTGCATTACCCAACCTTGAATCAAGCCCATCGAATCCAATTGTTGAGATCAACAAAGGAAATGGACATTCGTAAAGAATTGGCCTGTCATTATCTTGTAAATATTGCCCAGCCTGCTCATTAATTTGATCTCTTCTGTGTCGGATACCCGATCTAATTTTTATGTATCGTGGTGCCTCTCAGATATTTGTGGGAGAGCCTGTCAGAACGGAATGCCTCTTTGGCCCACACGCCTCACCAAACTGATTCCTGAGGTCTGCAAATTTATCAATGACACGTGTGAGGGAAAAATAAATTCTCTTCACATGTCGCTGCAGCGTCGCACAGACATTATCGAATTTTTGTCATACGTTCATTTCAAAGTCCCGCTCATCTCAATGGCGAAACTATACTTTCGGACAAGAATGTAACGTTTCTGCACGGCCTCAATAAATGCCTCATTATTTCTCGAAGATTTAGGCTTCAGTAGAATGACCTTTTTGCACTTGATCGCCCATCCAATGGTTAAGCAGAATCTGTTAAAGTGAGGGAGGGTTCAGGGATTAGGTCACTTCATTTGTGGCTCGGCTGACCAAGCCAACACTATCATTCAATTTTGCTGTGGATTCAGATAATTGGTTGGCGATCCGGCGGAGCAGGAACCGGCTGACAGGAAGTTGTGGGCGGTCTTGTCGTAGCGCGTGGCGACCCTGAGAAACTCCTTGATCTTGCCGAAGAACCGCTCGACGAGGTTGCGCGTCCGGTAGGTCTCCCAATCAAGCGGCCTTGGCGACTTCCGGCTGGACCTCGACGGAATGACCGCGGTTGCTCCCGCCGTCTCGATCAGGTCAAGAATGGCGTTGGTGTCATACGCCCTGTCGTCGATCACCGTCCGGTCATGCCCGAGCCCGGCAAGAAGCGCCTCCGCCTGCGCGCAGTCGGCCGCCTGGCCCGGGGTGAGAAACACGGTTTTCACCATCTTGTTCCCGTCGATGCCGAGATGGACCTTCGTCGTCCGTCCGCCGCGGCTCAGCCGTGCACGCAAACCCCGAAAACCGAATTCAGACAGTTCAGAACGGCAGGCAACGACCGTCAAAACCCGTGCGAAGCCCCCTCGGACCGCCTCGGCCATGCCCGCTCGCCGTCATGCCAGCCTCTCGGAGGCGAAAATAAAATGGTCCTGATCACGAGGAGACCTTTATGCTGGATTGAGTGTAAAAATTAGATTTTGAAAAATTTATGCGTGAAGTTTCACCTCGGTCGGCGAGTCTCTTGTTTCATGCCAGAGACATCAATCCTTTGTTAGGAGTTAGGGGTGATATGCGAGCAGCATTTAGATCGGAAAATATCGGGACTGCAGAACTCAATCATGTGGTTCTGCAAGTGCAAGGTTACGACCTTAATTGTGAGGAAGAATCTGAATCAGAGGGCTATCCTGGACTCATCAAAGGACGTGCTATGGGCGGGGCATTGGACGGCAAGCCTATATCTGTCTCACTTCGCAAAACCCTTACCAACCAAAATGTATTGAAAGTCGCTGACCTGACCGATCAGCACCATCTGTCCCATACGCCGATCGGGGGTTATGTTGCCCTTGAAGGGGTTCGTCTAGCGAGAGGACAAATGACGGCCCGATGGCTCAACCGGATGGGTGGACCTGAATCAGTTATCCGCAGCGGAATGCCAATCCAGATCGCCCCTGTCTATGGTCGTGACAGTCAATTGCGACGTTACAAGGTCAATGGCGCGACAATCTACAATGCGCAAATCATCCATATGTCCGATTGCCAAGTTTCTTTTTCGTGCGATGATTTACGTTCTTCATTGACAGAAGCGCTACAGACGAGAGGTGCCGCCTTATTTGTTCACCCTCCAAGCAAAACAATGAAGAGATCAACCGAATGGGTACCAATCGGTTGGCATCAGGGACAACGAATTTCGGTTGAAAAAGCCGTGGATGACTTCCTTGACCGACAGAATGTAGCGAAGTTGGAGGTAAACTTTGCTGAAGGGGCAAAAGTGGATATATTGCCTCTGGAAATCGTGCGATTAAATGCTCGTGTTTGTGAATCGATTGACGCCGGTGCCACGCATGGAGTTCCCATCAATCAATATATGACGGGTGGCCTCGGTCGGCAGATGGAAATCTGCTTGCAACAGAGCGGAGCCGACATTTCGCAGAGGTTGGAAAATGCCTTTTTGGCGCAAGCCCACCCACATGCCAAAGAGGCGTTTGCCTCTTTGGGTTGGAATGGCGTCTGGAATCGCGATATCTTGGGCTTTTTTGCGATGAGAAATATCAAACTTCCCTCGGTCACAAAGTTTGGCTTTGCTGTCTCAACCGCATGTTTGCAGTCTTATTCCACCGAAGACTTGAACCTTACCAAGTCTAGACCTTTTTCTGATGCCCTTCCGCGCAATTCCGTCCCCACCGTGTCAGACCCGCATTCTGACTCACGATTTATTTCCGCAATTTATGACGCGGTTCACCAACTGACCGAATCTCTTGTGCATCGTCCCGACATCAAGCGCCAATTCGACCACTCGGAAATGACAAATGAGTCTTCCTCTTTGGTCGTAAATGGTGTATCAAGACATTCCAAATTTCGTGATGAAGTGCCGCGTTCGACACTATCGGCTGGCGAAGGAAATGGCTTGGCGTTTAGAGATTACGTTCAAATGAATTTCTGAGTTTGTGGGCCTGATTTTCGGCAGCGAGTAGACTGACCTTTACCCGGCGTTTTTTTAATGGGAGCCGGCGTATGAGTCAGAGAATTCAAAGCAATAATGATAACGTCGAATGGGTGAAATTTAGCCACGATGTGGCCATTCTGAGACGGGTTGTCTTCCCCGACAAAAAAACCGGGTTATTGCTGACCTTTAAGGATGGGGAAGCCGGACAAAACCTTCGCCAACGGGCACTTGATTATGGGTTTCAAGAAATTCCCAATCAGATTGAAGTTATCTTTCGGCCCCCTTCACCAAGCCTGTTCACCGCGTCAATGATGGCTCAGAATTTAGACGGTCAAGTGTTTAGGATTCGACGACATAAATTGACCACAACACCGTGGACGGTTGAATGCCCGCCGACTGGACAGATGGATATGATTCAGAGCCAACAGGAGATTGGACTGAACTTTCTTGGTGAAAGAGTCTTTCAGTCACAAGATGGCAAACGTAGCAAACGCGTGACGGATTCAGAGGGTCATAATGAGGCGGTTTTTGAGACTGAAACATGCAATCCGGCGGAGTTTCTTCGGGCGCCTGATGAAACCCATCTTTCACAAATCGCCGCCGGACTTCTCAAAATGGCCGAACAAGGCAATGTTGGCAAAGATTCGCTCGCCTTCATCGTACAGGCCGCATGCGATTCCACCGATGATAGCGAGTCATGTTGGGACGTGAATTCAGCCGAGGAAATCGTCAGGGTTGAGTTGCTGAGGCAACTGGTGGCGACAGTGTTGGCTGATGGCGGCACGCGCGAGAGCTATCATCGGGCGATGCAGCTTGCCGACCGGGTATCTGAAGCGGTGAAGGAGCCCAAAGAAATCGAAGGATTGGCCCCGACAGCGGGATTTTTGGTTTTCTTGAGACGGCTCACAATGGGAGCTCAAGACATTGAATATTCAGGAAATTCACGTCTTGAATTGGCGGCCCCGACGCTTCGCAATCAAGGCCAAACATCGCATCAATTACTGGACTTGACCGGCGCGGCAAAGGGCGGCGTGGCGGAGCGATCCGCCAATGTGTTGGCCAATCGCCACAAGAGTGGAATCAGCATTCTGCTGACCCAAGGATCGGCCGATGACGATTATATCATGGCGGTGAGGCAGGCATTGGGAAGGGCTTACGCTTTGGAGGCCGTCGCCGAGATTTCACAACTGGTGGCCAATGGCAAATATGACGGTCGCCCCATCACTGTTTTCATTGTCGGTCAGCGGCGGCCTAAAGTGGAGGAGAGCCTTCCCGAAGCGGCACGGCGAACTTTTAAGGTCGATACTTGGCATGATCTCGATCAATTGCATACCGAGCTTTTGCGCAACCGAAGGCGAATTGCCGAATGGTACCGTGAGCTGAGCGGCCAGAAAACAGGTGATCTTCATGGAACCGAGACAGATGACGACACCCGACAACGTCCCTATGTCGCGCTGTCATCGGTCGCGGAACCCTTTACAATGATCCCAAGATCGCTTGAAGGTGCCATTGCCAAAGCCCTTCGTCGCGTGTCCATCGCTATCCAAGAAGAAGGAGGCGTTGATCAATTCGTGGCGCGACTCATGGGCCTGACTGTCGATAAACTGAAGACAAGACTGAACGCCGAGCAAGTAGATGCGTTGGCCTTACGACAACTCGCGGCTTTGCGCGGGAGAGGTTTCTTGTTGGCTGACCAGACGGGGGTTGGCAAGGGGCGCTCGCTAGCCGCCATGGCCGGTTATCATTTACGTGGAGGGGGCAAAGTTCTGTACTTCACCGAGAGTGCCGAGATCAACATTCCGGATGTCTGGCGCGACTTTGTCGCCGTCGGGGCACATAAGGATACTCGCCCATGTATTTTGGCTTCGCGACCTGTTTCGCTCATTTCCCCCGACACAAAGGGGCGTTCAGGAGAGATATATCAGACCGAGTCGGCGGCGGCTCGGAAGGCGATTTACGAGTCCAATCTCTGGCCGCAAGGCAAGAATCTGGTGATTACAAATTATTCACAATTCAGTGGCAAAGCTGATCAATCGGCGAGTCGAGAATGGGCCAAACATGCGACGCGTGAGAATCAAGTCCTACTGATTCTTGATGAGTCGCATAATGCGGTGAACAGAAAGTCGAATACGGGTCAAGCCATCCGCTCAATCATCAAGCGAGTGGGACGGGATCATGTCATTTACGCCACCGCGACACCAATGCGCGACCCTTCGGGAGCTGATCTTTACAAACCGCTGCTCCCGAGAGGGAAACATGGTAGCGTCAATGCGATTCTAGAAGGTGTAGAGAAAGGGGGTGAGACGGCACAGGAATGTTTCACCACGATGTTGGCGGAAGACGGAGTCTTTTTGCGCCGTGACCACGCGCTCAGCAATATCGAATTTCTTGTTCGTCTGCCTGATGATGCGCGGATGAGCCGCTATCAGAATACCATGAACCAGTTTGCTCCACTGAGTGAGTTGATGCTTGGCGCGGCCTTGAAGGTGGGCAGTTTGGTAGGCCGTGATTACGCATTGCATTTTGAACGGTTGCTCGCTGATGGCGTCGACCAGCGCCGCGCCCGTGCGCTGACAAATGTTTTATACCAGCATTCGGCGATGGCCAATGGCCCGCTTGCCAATCTTGCCCGTCTCACGATCAATACGATTAAAGTGGAGCAAGTGGTTGAAGAGACAATGAATGAAATCGATGAGGGACGCAAACCACAGATCACCTTTCATTCAACCTATGGAGGTATTTTCACTGAAAGAGTCGCCGAGGGAGGCAGTGAAACCACAGAAATCCCCCTGAATTTCCAGGATCAGGTCAGACGGGTTTCCGAACAGATCTTTCGCATTAAGTTTGGTGGAGAGCCGGCGGATGCTCGAGAAATGGATTCCGAAATTGCCGATTCCGACCGTGAAATCCAGAGATATATTGATGGTTTGCCGAGAGACTTACCGGCTTCTCCTCTTGATGCGGTGATTGAGGGTCTTGAAGCTCGTGGTTTGACAGTTGGGGAAATCTCGGGTCGTTCGCTCGCCTACAAGGAAGGTCACATCGTGCGCCGAGCTGACCTTGATCGCCGCCAAATTGTCAATGATTACAACGATGGCAAGATTGATGTCTTAATGTTCAATCGAGCCGGTGCCACGGGGGGCTCCTATCATGCTTCACCCGACTTCAAGGACCAACGTCCTCGCTCGCTCATTGAGATGGAGACTCCGCTTGACATCATCAAATATATTCAAGCACAGGGGCGCAGTAATCGCTTCGGACAAGTGGCTCGGCCTCGGATTGTGTCCGTGATGACGGGGCTCATTCCTGAAATGCGAATCTTGCAGCAACGCAACCGTAAATTGCGTGCCATGGGCGCGAGCATCGACGGCAATCGGTCTCACCCTTTGCTGATTGATGATGTGCCGGATCTTCTCAACAAGATTGGAGATTTGGCGACCCGCCACGTGATGCGGACCAATCCAGATATGGCTCGCCGATTGGGTTTTGACGATCTCGTTGAGGACGATGGCGATGATGACAATTCATCAACTTCGGCGTTTACGATCACCGATTCTGGTGCCTCAAATTCCACCTCCAATCTTTTGGCTAACCGTGCCCTGACCCGTTCGTTGGTTCTCAGTGCAAAGGAACAGACGGATTTGATTGACCTCATTCGCATTGAGTTTGAAGCCATTATTGAAGAATTGGAAAGCCGCAATGCCAACCCCCTCAAACCGAAGGAGTTGGCCGGTGAGATCGACATCAAATCAAAGATGCTGTTTTCGGGCCTGCAATTTGAGCGCAATGATCCTGAAGAATCAGCCTTTTCGGCACCATTGTATATCTCGACGGGCACGCACCACATCAACGAGGACCCCATTGACGGGGATATGCTCTTGCAAATGGTCAATGAGTCACTTGTCACCGATGGTTCAGAAGGATTTGCGCCCCTCGCCGCGGTTGTAGAGTCACTCATTCCTGATTCCCTCAGCCATTTGGTACGGCCCGGTGATACCGTTCAACAGGCGATGCAAACCCCCGATTTGCAACCGTATCAATTCCGTCGACGTTTCATGCGGCTCAAACGTTTCATTGAAACCCTTCGCAGCATCAAACCGGGACGTGTGGTGCAGATTGATGGGCCAGACGGTTCCAGAGATGGCCGACTTCGGACGATTGTTAAATTGATCCGACCCCTAGAGAAACATGCCCTGCTTCCCCAATCCTACAAGTTGCGCACCGTCACACCGGGACACAGCAAAACTGAAACAGTGTCCGTCAGCCAGTTGCTGCATATGAACCAAGATCGCCTGCGTATTCTGTCGGGACTCGAGCTTGGACGCAATGATCGGCACCTCAGAACCTTCAATCAACAAACAAGTGTTGAACGACGTTATCCCGTGCAGATTTTGAGTGGCAATCTCCTTGATGCCATCGCGACGGCGAGAAGGCACAGGCTTGGTGCCATGTCAATTTATCGTGAGACCACCGGACAAATCCAACGGGGCATTATCATCACGCGCAAGAATGTAAATTTTGACTATGTTCCGATGGCGGTTCCATCCCTAAATTATGTCAAGTCGATGTTAACTCGGCTTCAGGAAAACCAACTTGAGCGCAGTATCAACATCTATTGTCGAACCTCCACTCGAAGAGAAGATAATCAAGGTGAAGCGTGGCTTTTTGACATCTATTTTTATGTCGCCACTGAACAGAGACCGGCGCAGTTTTGGATTCGAAAAGGCAATTTTTTAGAATTATTCCTGAATACTCGGTTTGTTGAAGAAAAAGGGGTCTTTAATCTTGAGGATCGGCCCCTTGATGTGTCCCAGTCCTCCTCTGAACTGATCGATTTTCTTGACCATTTTGAGAGATTTATCGACGACGGCTCTGCGATACTCAGAACCGATGGCAGAAACAGAAAAATGATGACGAGAATCCACGAGGACTTACGCCAAAATGAAGGTTGATCTCATTCGTTTAATGGGGTGTGACCAAAACTTCATGGTTATGAGGCACCATCCCCGCTTGAACCGAGACTTGGCTTGTCGAAGAGAGGATCATTGTCTCCGCTTCCGCCTCGGCAAAATAGGATTTACAGGGTGAAAACCCATCGATACTTTCCCTACTGGCTGGTCCTGATTTCTGGCCCGCCCCGTTCGGGCAAGAGTCGGGCTGGCAGTTGTCTGGCTGACGAGTTGAGTGCCGATCATTTTGCCCTCTCGAATTTGCTTAAGCGCCTCACACATGAACATTTTGGCTTAGGAAGTGATATACCACCGATGCAATTTGAGGATTGCAAAGATCAACCAATAGAGCAATTTGGGGGACTGACCCCGAGGGATGCCTATATTATGTTTAGTGAGACCATCATGAAAAAGAGTTGGGGTGAAGATTACCTTGGGCGTGAGGGACAAGAGAGGGTGATGAATAATCAAGCGAGCGGCACTATTTCGATTGTCTCGGGCGTGGGTTTTATTGACGAGGTTAGGCCTTTGATTGATGAGATAGGCGGCGCTCAGACTCTGCATATTGAAATTTTGCCCAAAGACGAATTTATGCATGAAGACAGTCGTGAACATCTCAGACTCAACCATCTTGGTGTGACCGAAGTCAAAATCAAGAATCGCAATTGCAAAGATTTTCTGACGGCCGTTTGGCAGATTGTACCCCGAGTTGCCGATGCCGACTTGGCAACAGGGAATAGCGGTCAAAAAGAAGAGTGACGGGCCGATAATTCGGTCGTTTGTGCCCCTCAGGGCTCAAATTTTTTGTCGAGTTTCAGGATCTTGATCGGCGGTGGAGAGGTCGGCGATCTCATCCCAGAGTTCATGTGGAATTTTCTCACTGGCAAATTTAAGTGTCTGTTGGACTCGCTCGGGCTTTGAAACACCCACTATGGTTGAAATGATACGGGGATCGCGCATGGAAAATTGCAGCGCCACGGCGGCGGGCGATACGCCAACTCTCGCACAAATAGCTTCTAAATGGCGCACGGGTTCGAGTTCTGCCGCTTCCACGTCTTGATAAGTGATCCGTGGCATGACTGCGCTGCCTTTGGCGAGAATACCGCCAGCATAAGGCGCGGCATTGAAAATCGCCATGCTGGCATTCTGTGCAAAATCATACATTTTGTCAGCGGTTCGGTTGAGCGGATTGAACCGGTTATGATTGATCAACACATCAAACGGGTAATGTTTAAGCAGTGGAAACATGATGTCCAATTGCCCCATCGCGAGACCCACGGCATCGGCTAAACCTTCTTCCTTCATTTTGAACATCTCGTCGATGGCCCCGCCGCTCTTGGTTATTTCATTCATATCACGGGCATGTTCGGGATCATGAAAGTGGAGGATATGGACACGATCCAAACCCAACGCTTTCAAACTGTCTTCGAGCGATTGTCGAGCTCGGCTTGCGTCAAAGCGATTGGTTTCAAAGTCGCGGTCCAATTTGGTCGCGACAACAAAATCGTCAGGCAATCCGCCCCGGTCTCGGATGGCCTTTCCAATCCGTTCTTCACTGCGGCCGAAACCATAATTTCTTGATGTATCAAGGAAGTTAACCTCCTGACATTCAAAGATCGCAAGTAATGTCTCAAGAGCACGTTTTTCTTCAACTGAATAGGGAAAAGCCTCTGGCATATCACCCAATACGGCAGTGCCGAAGCAAATCTCTGAAACCTCAAGACCCGTGTCACCGATGCGATGCTTTCTCATGAAGCCCAAGTCCTTTCCGATCAATTCAATATATTGATTCTATTTGGGTTTGATGGCGTTCACAATCGAAGCTCTTGTGGAATATTTGAGCCTCTTTATCGTTAACCAAGACACGGGTGTCCCATGATTTCTCAGGGGTTCGGCCGCACTATTGAGTTTGAGGTTTTGATGGCCGCATTGTGAGAAGGCTTGATTGTAAAAGTCTTCTCTGTCACGCTAGAGATCAAAGTCATTTGGGAGACGCATTTGGATATATCAGATAAACCATCAATTCTCCGCGTTGATGTGATGGATCCGGCCCGCGCGGCAATGCTTCACTCCGCTCTAGATGGTCACGGAAAGATGCCGGTTTTGGGCTCTCCATTGCCGCCCTTTTGGCATTGGATTTACTGCTGGGAAGCCGTGCGCCCAGCAGAAACTGGTGAGGATGGTCATCGGAAACCGGGAGGCTTTCTTCCCGACCTTCACATGGATCAAAGGATGTGGGCGGCTGGACGTCTCGACATCAAAAAACCGATCGTAATTGGCGAAGTGATGACACGATACTCAACGGTTGAGAAATTGGAAGAGAAACAAGGACGTTCAGGCGCACTGAAATTATTGACCATCCGACACGATATTTTGCAGAGTGGGCTGGCGATCGTTGAGCGACAACAATTGGTCTATCGTGAGGCGCAGCGCGGGAAGATCAATAACAAACTATTTGAGTTGCCGGCGGGGGCCGAATGTCAACTTGAAATGACGTTCGATGAGGTGATGCTTTTTCGTTATTCGGCGCTGACATTCAATAGCCACCGGATTCACTACGATGTCGACTATTGCCGACACTCGGCGGGCTACCCTTCACTTGTTGTCCATGGCCCATTGTTGGCGACCTTGCTCGCGCAAGTGGCTGTCAAGGTCGGAGGAGACTTCAAGACATTTGAATACCGTGCTTCATCGCCGGCTTTCAGTGGTCAGAGGGTCAAATTCTCCGCCGCTCAAGAGAGTGGTGGTTTGAGTCTCTACGCTTATCAAGAAGGAGGCCCGCTGTATATGCAGGCTTCGGCTCGCCGTTGATGATGAGATCAATGCCTCGAATTGTCAAAGAATGAAGGCCTCGCAGAGGGATCGAACGGGGAGTGGAAAACGCGAAAGATTTGCGTTATGCGAAAGCTCGGGGCCACTTGTCAGGACGAGATGTGAATAATCCAACTGCTGCCATGCTTGTCATCGGCGATGAAGTTTTGTCGGGCCGCACTCGCGATGCCAATATGTATCATTTGGCCAATTGCCTCACCGAACAGGGTATTGATCTCTTGGAAGTGCGCATCATCACAGACCGCCCTGACCATATTGTGGCTTCTGTTAATGAGTTACGAAAGAGTTTTGATCATGTCTTCACCAGTGGTGGTATTGGGCCAACCCATGACGATGTGACCGCGGAAGCTGTGGCGGCGGCTTTTGGTGTCAATATTGCGGTGCGCGATGATGCCCGAAATCTGATTAAGGCGCGCTGCGATGAATATGGTCTCACACTAAACGCGGCGCGGCTTCGTATGGCACGCATTCCCGACGGGGCGGAATTGATTTTGAATCCGGTATCGGCGGCTCCCGGCTTTTCATTGGGGAATGTCCATGTCATGGCCGGTGTCCCAAAGATTTTTGTTTCAATGCTTGAAGGTTTGCTCGCTCGTTTGCCCGCTGGCTTGCCGTTGATCAGCGAGAGTATTGAGATCAATACAGTTGAGGGTGAACTCGCGGTGCGATTAAGTCAAATCGCGGAAGGATTTGATAAGGTCCAGATCGGCTCTTACCCCTTTCGCAAAGACGGTCGCTTCGGCGTCAATATTGTGGTCCGATCAAAGGATGAGCACCAAGTGAAGGCAACAATGGCCGAAATTCGTCACACTTTTGCTGATTATATATCGGGTTAAAAGAAGACTCAGTGGCGGCGACCACAACAATGTTTGAATTTCTTCCCTGAACCACATGAACAAGGGCTGTTGCGGCCCGGCGGCGTTTGTTGTGTGGTTTGGGCGGCCGCCGGTTGTTGGTTCTGGGTTGCAGAGTTGAGAGCAGCCGCCCGCTGCGCCGCCATTTTTTCGAGCAACTCCTGTTGTTCTTCCGGCGTGAGCGGGCGCAATCGGCTGATTTGTGAAGACACATCAACACGCAACGAGTTCAATAAACTCTCAAAGAGCGTAAAGGCCTCACTCTTGAACTCATTGAGCGGGTCACGTTGAGCATAACCACGAAAACCAATGACCGAGCGAAGATGCTCAAGCGTCACCAAATGTTCCCGCCATTTTTTGTCGACCGTATGGAGGAGGACATATTTTTCGGCCGAGCGCATGGATTCATTGCCAAATTCAACTGTCTTGCGGGCCAAGAACTCGTCCGAGAGATCGTAGAGGCGCGTGAGGACGGTCTCATCATCGAGTCCCTCTTCATCCCCCCACGAAGCGATCGGTTCATCGATTCCAAGAGACGTACGGACTTGCTCTTCTAACCGTTCCATCTCCCATTGCTCGGCAAAGGATTTTGGCGGCATGCAGGTGGAGACAAGTTCGTCAATCAATTCATGGCGCATATCTTTGACTACTTCCGAGACATCACTCGACTCCATAATTTCCAGGCGCTGATCAAAGATCACTTTCCTCTGATCATTCATCACATCGTCGAATTTCAGCAATTGTTTGCGGATTTCAAAATTGCGGGACTCGACCTTGCTCTGAGCTTTTTCCAGAGATTTGTTCACCCAAGGATGAACAATGGCTTCGCCCTCCTCAAGTCCTAGCCGTTGCAACATTTTGTCGAGTTTGTCGGAACCAAAAATACGCATCAAGTCATCTTCAAGCGATAGGAAAAAGCGCGACAAGCCCGGATCGCCCTGACGGCCAGAACGGCCTCTCAATTGGTTGTCAATCCGCCGCGATTCATGCCGCTCTGTTGCCAAGACATACAAACCGCCAGAATCAAGAACTTGCTGACGCGCCGCCGCGACTTCGGCTTCAATTTTTGCGCGGTGCTCTTCAGCTGTGCCATCAGCACCATCTTTGACAATTTCGGACAGCCGCATATCGACATTTCCACCGAGCTGGATGTCTGTCCCTCGCCCGGCCATGTTGGTGGCTATGGTCACAGCGCCCGGACAGCCCGCTTCGGCAATAATCTTGGCCTCTTGCTCATGGTGGCGGGCATTCAACACATTGTGCTTGATGCCCCCCTTTTTGAGAAGCTCAGAGATCATTTCAGATTTGTCAATTGAGGTGGTTCCAACGAGAACGGGCTGTTTTTTTGAATGGGCTTCTTGGATAGATTGCATGATCGCCTGATGTTTTTCGGCACCGGTTCGGAAAACCTGGTCATCCTCATCAATTCTTGCGACCGGTTCGTTGGTCGGAATTTCGACCACGCCCAATCCATAGATTTCGGCGAACTCCTCGCTTTCTGTGGCCGCCGTCCCGGTCATGCCGGCGAGCTTTCCATAGAGGCGAAAATAATTTTGAAATGTGATGGACGCGAGGGTCACATTTTCAGGCTGAATGGCCACCTTTTCTTTGGCCTCAATGGCTTGATGAAGACCTTCGCTCAATCGCCGCCCAGCCATCATACGACCGGTAAACTCGTCAATCAGGACAATTTCGTCTTTGCGGACAATGTAATCCTTATCACGGTGGTAATTTTTGTGCGCCCTTAAAGCTTGTGTGATGTGATGAACGATGGTTGTCGATTCGGGGTCATAAAGCGTTTGATCCTCTGGCAATATTTCGGCTTCACGAAGCTTACTTTCAATGAAATCATTTCCTTCATCGGTAAAGGTGACATTACGCGTTTTTTCGTCCAAGGTGTAATGTTTGTCTTCAAGGTCAGGAATGATGGAATCGACACTGCTATAGAGTTCTGAGCGATCTTGTGATGGACCGGAAATAATCAATGGCGTTCGCGCTTCGTCAATGAGGATCGAGTCGACTTCATCGACGATCGCATAATGATGGCCTCGCTGTGCCATTGATTTGATATCGTTGGCCATATTGTCACGCAAATAGTCAAAACCAAACTCATTATTGGTGCCATACGTGACATCGGCGCCGTAAGCGGCGCGTTTGTCGCCACCGGCCGATTGCGACTCGAGCACAGCAACTGATATCCCCAACGCGTTGTAAACAGATCGCATCCATTCTGAATCCCGACGGGCCAGATATTCGTTCACGGTCACAATATGGACGCCATCGCCGGTGAGGGCGTTGAGATAAGCTGGAAGAGTCGCGACCAATGTCTTCCCCTCGCCGGTTTTCATTTCGGCAATATCACCACGATGCAGAAAGACGCCGCCAATCAGTTGGACGTCGAAGATACGCAAGCCCAAGGCACGCTTTCCCGCTTCACGGACATTGGCAAAAGCTTCAGGGAGTAGGGCGTCGAGGTCTTCGCCATTGGTGGCTCTTGCCCGTAAATCTTCCGTTCTGGCAATCATTTCCGCATCAGAGAGACTCTCGAACTGATTTTCCAATTCGTTCACGGCCGAAATGATTGAGTGAATCGACTTGATTTGCCGATCATTCGGTGAGCCGAATACCTTGCGGGCGATATGTGTCATTCCAAACATAGGGGCAGTTACTCTCCGATTGATTGCCGAACCAAAGTTGAGTCTCACCTGCTCGCGAGAGTTTTGTCAGCGCCTTGCAATAGACGGCTCCTGTCCACACCAAGCCCTGTGGCCGCGACCAAAGTCAAAATTAACACCCGCCATGGCTCGATGCAGGGATTGAAAGGGATGTAAGCCCGAGAGGTCGCTCTGTCAATGTATCTTGTATCGGTCACGCCCCACCATACTTAAAACTTTCATTGCCTTCATAAAAATCTTGTGGAGTCTCGTGATTGGCCAAAGACCCTTATATCGAGTTCAGCCTGAATTTCTTATTGAAAGGGGTGTCAATGGTTGTCTCGGGGGCGATAGCGTCGCGCAATATCACGATATTCAGCACAGGCATCAAAAACCATTCCTTCGTTGAATGGACCGACATGTTGGCGAAAAATTTGCTGCCATGGCGTTTGACTTGGCGGAATTTTGAAACCGCCACCGTCTTCAAGTTCTTTCCGCCGCCGCCTCAATTCCTGCGCATCCAACAATAGATTAACTTGGCATTTGTTGAGATCAATGCGGACCCTATCGCCATTCTGTAAGAGCGCAAGGCCACCATTTTCTGCCGCCTCGGGTGACGCGTTGAGGATCGACGGCGAACCCGAAGTGCCTGATTGCCTCCCGTCACCCATACAGGGAAGTTCTGAAATTCCTTCTTGCAGCAAATATGACGGAGCGCGCATGTTGACCACCTCCGCGCCTCCAGGGTAGCCTTTGGGTCCAGCACCCCGCATGACCAAAATACACATCGTATCGATCTTCTCGCTAGGATCGTCGATTCGAGCATGAAAATCTTCGGGGCCGTCAAATACCACGGCGCGCGCCTCAAAGGCGTTGGGGTCATCAGGATTGGAGAGGTAACGGCGACGAAACGCGTCGCTAATGACACTGGTTTTCATCAGCGCGCTATCAAAAATATTGCCTTTCAAATTGATGAACCCAGCCGACTCTCGGATGGGCGAGGTGAGTGAACTGATAACCCGTTTATCCCTCGATTGATGCGACGCAGAATTGTCTCCGATGCCGCGCCCGTTGACCGTTAATGCTTCCGGATGGGGCAGCAAATCCCCCTTGATTAATTCAGAAATGACAGCGGGGAGTCCGCCAGCTCGATAAAAATCTTCACCAAGATATTCACCGGCGGGTTGGAGATTGACCAAGAGGGGAATAGGATGTCCCCATTCTTGCCAGTCGTCATTCGTGAGTTCAATGCCAATTTGTCGGGCAATGGCATTGAGATGGATAGGCGCGTTGGTCGACCCGCCAATGGCCGAATTCACAACGATCGCGTTTTCAAGCGACGGGCGGGTGATGATGTCGGAGGGGCGCAGATCATCCCAAACCATCTCGACAATGCGACGGCCGGTTTCAAAGCTGATTTGGCCTCTCTCCCGATAAGGCGCCGGAATAGCCGCCGAGCCTGGAAGCTGCATACCCAACGCTTCAGCTAAAGCGTTCATCGTTGAGGCCGTACCCATCGTATTACAATAACCCACAGAGGGGGCTGTTGCAGCGACCGTTTCTATAAACCCATCATCATCAATCGTGCCGGCGGCCCGTAACTCACGGGCTTTCCAAACGGTCGTCCCGGAGCCGGCCCGCTGACCGTCAATCCAGCCGTTAAGCATGGGCCCCACGGAAAGGGCAATAGCCGGGATATTCACTGTCGCCGCGGCCATCAGCAACGCGGGCGTGGTCTTGTCACATCCGATATTGAGGACCACGCCGTCAATTGGGTAGCCGAAGAGTGATTCAACCAAAGATAGGTAGGCGAGGTTGCGGTCCAACATGGCGGTCGGTCTTTTGCCGGTTTCTTGGATGGGATGCACAGGGATTTCAAACGCCGTCCCTCCGGCGGCGTTGACTCCGTCGCGAACTCGTTTTGTCAGCTCAATGTGATGACGGTTACAAGGCGAGAGATCACTACCCGTCTGGGCAATACCAATAATTGGACGCCCTGACTGCAATTCTTCCCTTGTAAGACCGTAATTCAAATATCGTTCAAGATAGAGGGCCGTCATTTCTGGGTTGGACGGGTTCATAAACCATTGGCGTGAACGAAGTTCTTCTTTGTCTATTCGTACCATTTTGTGTCTTGAGCCCTCATTGTCTAGTGAATCGAAATGATCGCGACTGATTACATCATACACGATGACGAGAGTTTTTTTCGTCACAATCCTGCGCGGTATCCCTATCATTCACAATATGCTGCATGCTTTTGAGATGGCACGCCGAATTCATATCCGCCGTTTGGGCAAACGATTGACTCCGAGGGGTACCCCATGTCGGATGTGGAGGCTTTGATGACAGGGGCTAAAGAACCACCCAAACAGAAGAAAGCTCCATTCAGTGATGTTTTTCCTCTTTTTGTGAGCGAGGCAATCCACCGACTTCAGACTTTTTGGATTAGGCTGTGGTCTCAAATAATTGGTTCGCGATCTGGCGGAGCGGGAACCAGCTAACAGCCAGATGAACGGCTGACAGGAAGTTGCGGGCGGTCTTGTCGTAGCGCGTGGCAACCCTGCGGAACTCCTTGATCTTGCCGAAGAACCGCTCGACGAGGTTGCGCGTCCGATAGGTCTGCCGATCAAGCGGCCTTGGCGACTTCCGGCTCGACTTCGACGGAATGACCGCGATGGCTCCCGCCGTCTTGATCAGGTCAAGAATGGCGTCGGTGTCATACGCCCTCGTATGCTGTCGCCGATCACCCTCCGGTCATGCACCTGTTCCGGGCCCTAGTGCTTGTGGGAAAGCACCGAGCGGAGGATTTGCCATTCCGCGTCGGTCATGTCGTGTCGGTCGCCGCTCATACCTCCAACTCCTCGTAGAATTCTTTTGCCAAGAAGTGACAGATCATGCAAAAAAGTCAACATTTGGGTACATGGCCTAGAAGATGGCAAGTCATTAAAAAAGTGACCCATCGTGGGTGCGGGCAAGTTATTGCCCGCACCTTACTGACATTGATTAAACGATGATCGTGAACACTTGAAGTGATCTTCTGACGCCATGTGTCAGAATGAAATTTGATACGATGTTCTCAAGTCCTTAACTTACGAGACATTCTTGGAATGCCATACCTAGTCTGTCCATGATTTCGAACCAAGCATCCTCACCGGCTTCGACTTCGGCGCCGAGCGGGTCCAAAATGGCCGTATTGATATCAATGCCTTCAATAACTGTTGACACCACATCGGGACTGAACTGAGGTTCGGTAAACACACATTTGATATCTTGTGCCGTCAGGGCCGAACGAATCTCCTTCAATCTTTTTGCGCCCGCCGGCCGCGACGGGTCGACATGAATTGAGCCGGCATGACTGAGATTAAACGCCTCTTCAAAATATTGATAGGCATCATGAAAGACGATGAACTTATGGTCGCTCAACAAGAATAAAGATTGTGTCAACTCCGCGGTCTTGGTGGCAATACGGTTGCGCATTTTAGTTGCATTAGCTTGGTAAGTTGCCGCGTTGTCGGGATCAATCTCCGAGAGCTCGTCCGCGACAGCACTCACAATCTTTGCTGCATTTTTTGGTGAAAGCCAAATATGCAAGTCAAATTCGCCATGATCATGGCCGTGATGATCATGATGGCCGTCTTTTTCACCCGCATGGGCCGTATCTTCGTCTCCTTCATCTGAATGATCTTTATGCTTGTCATGATCGGAGCTATGCTCAGCATGTTCGTCATGGTCGTCATGATCGGAGTTGTGTTTAGCATGATCGTCATGGTCGTCGTGGTCTGACCCGTGTTCCACATGATCGTCGTGATCATCGTCATGCCGAAGTCCTCCTTCTCGGGAGGGGAGACGATCAATATCGGGATGATCTTTCAAAGTCATGATATGCGCTTTGGTACTTAAATTGGCAATTGGACGATCAAGAAACGCTTCAAGATGTTCACCAACCCAAACAACGAGGTCAGAATTGGTCAAGGTAACTGCGTCAGATGGCCGCATCTGATACGAATGCGGTGAAGCAGCCCCGACAACGAGCAGATTGGGGGTTCCAATTTCGCCCATGACGCCAGCGACCAACGAGTGGATCGGCTTGATACTGACCGTGACTTCAACGGCACGAACCGCTGTGCTAGCTAAGCCTGAGAGGGCACACAAGCCTATACAATATATTAATTTTTTCATTTCTTGTTCTCCTGATTCTCAGTCAAAAAACGCGTTAGATCATTGCGAAGTTGGGCAGGCTATCATTTTCATAAGTTCTGTCAAGCGTCTCATTTGTTATGTACGAGTCCAAATTCTGGAAGGGATAATGGGTTGATTCTGATTTCGTGCCTCTTGAATCTATCCGTAAATTCTGAAATAAACGCCGTTCTTTTGAAAAAGCCAAGGTATGGCACTCGTCATTGATGCCTATCGAGACATTTGAGAAAGCGAGCCATGTCCCAAGGACAGACTTGACGCCTGTCCAATAAGGGGGAGCCGATCCCATGACCCCAATTGAGAATGAAGGGGAGTCTCACAGGACTGTTTTGATTTCCGCCGAAGATATCAGCATCAAGTTTGGCAGGCGCCCGATTTTGGATAAAGTCAGCATCAAAATTCATAGATGTGAGATTGTGACATTGATTGGCCTCAATGGCGCAGGAAAATCAACTTTGGTGCGGGCCATTTTGGGACTGTCCCATTTGTTTGCTGGCAAAGTGAGCCAAATGAACGGTATTCGGATTGGTTATGTGCCCCAACACATCAACAGGGACTCCATTTTACCGATGACCGTCAAGCGATTTCTTCGCCTTGGCGGACCGGCCTCTCGCGAGGGTCTGGAGACTGTCATGGAAGAGGTGGGCGCTGGCGCCATCCTTGATACCGCTGTCTCGAGTATATCAGGTGGGGAATTGAATCGTATTCTGCTGGCGCGTGCTCTGCTTCGTCGTCCGAATCTATTGGTGCTTGATGAACCATTCTCGAGTGTTGATGCGAGCGGAAAAATCGAACTTTACGGCTTGGTCGAGTTGATCCGAGACCGCCATCAATGCGGCGTGCTTGTGGTCTCTCATGATCTTCATTTTGTCCTTACGGGTTCGGACTCCTTGATTTGTCTCGGCAAGAATGACTATTGTTCGGGGGGCCCCAAGGACATCGTTTCTCATCCATTATTCAGAGATATTTTTGGCTATCAATTGAGTGAGCAATTTTTACTCAGTAGGCGTGAACTGGAAACAAAAAAATGACATCAATTTTATTGATGACAATAATGACGGTTTCAGCCGGCGGGCGAGAATCGTGACAGAATTATTGGACGATTTTTTTGTTCGAGCGATGATTGGTGGAATCGGGGCTGCAATTGTTGCAGGACCGGTGGGTTGCTTTGTCGTATGGCGGCGAATGTCATATTTTGGAACCACTCTCGCCCATTCCGTGCTGCTCGGTGTCGCGCTCGGATTTTTGCTTGATATCGAACTTATATTCGCCGTGTTTATTGTCTGTATGCTGGTATCCTCTTTTCTCCTCTTATTGGAGCGGCAGAGATATCTATCTGTCGATGCGCTATTGGGCGTCCTGGCACATGCTGTCTTTGCGGCAGGAATTGTGGTGGTCTCATTTATGGAAACTCTGCGTATTGACCTAATGGGATATCTTTTTGGCGATATTCTCTCGGTGAGTCAGACGGATATTACATGGATATTTGTGACGGCATCGATTTCGCTCGGGTTATTGATTTGGCATTGGCGCAGTTTGCTGTCTTTCACGGTTGATCAGGACTTGGCCGCGGTTGAGGGCGTACCCGTCAATTACATGCGCGCCTTAGTTGTGCTGCTTGTCTCTGGCGTTGTGGCGGTGGGCATGAAAATTGTCGGCATCCTACTGGTTGTGTCGCTGATCATTATCCCCGCCGCGGCCGCCCGCCGTATGTCGGTCACACCTGAGAAAATGGCTATTATGGCCGCGATAGTTGGAGTCATCTCAGTCGTGCTGGGTCTCTTTAGTTCACTGGAGTTTGATGTTCCCGCGGGCCCAGCTATCAGTCTGGCGGCCACCGCCATTTTTGCCCTCAGTTTTATCATTCCAACTCGATTTATATCCCGTTGACAACAAGTTTTGATGACCCTTGGCTTGTATCTAAGAAGAGAGTTCATTAAGTAACTTAATGGTTACATTTAGGATTCATCAATTTTAACCATGAGTAATCAAGTCGCTTTGGTCACCGGGGCGAGCCGTGGCATCGGATTTGGCATCGCGATGGCCCTCGCTAGAGAGGGATTCGCGGTGGCGCTGAATGGTCAAAGGGACAGCGAGCAATTGCGCAACTCTGTCGCCTTGGTCGAAGAATTGGGTGTGCCAGCGGTCGCCATCCCCTTTGATGTCGCTGACCTAAGCCTGCATGATTCGGCTATCTTGAGGGTTGAGGAATCTTTGGGACCGCTCACGACACTTGTTAACAATGCCGGTGTGAGCGTGCTGAACCGGGGCGATCCCCTTGACGTCACCGAAGAGAGTTGGAATCGTTGCCTAGAGGTCAACGCCAAATCGCAGTTCTTTCTCACGCGTCAATTTTCTCGCCGATTATTAACCCAAAGTAGGGACGAAAAATTCTACTATTCTGTGATCAACGTGACCTCGGCAAATGCGGTCGCGGCGGCCGAGAACCGGGTTGAATATTGTGCATCAAAAGCCGCGGCGTCCATGGTCTCAAAATGTTTTGCGGTGCGCCTTGCCCGGGAAGGAATTTCAGTTTTCGACGTGCAACCTGGCTTGATTTCCACCGATATGACCGCCAGCGTCATCGACGAATACGCCCAGCGTTCCGCCGCCGGCCTGACGCTGATACCCCGCGTGGGTCAAGCCGATGAAATTGGAGCGATTGTGGCAAATCTAGCCACGGGTAAACTCCCCTACACGACCGGGCAAACCATCTCTGCTGACGGCGGCTTGCTGGTGCCACGATTTTGAGTCTCTAAAATGAAAATTAATCTCCCTGACTCGCACGGAAAAAACACCGAATATCGTTTATCAAATCATCCTATCACCTTTGAACGTTTACAAGACAAGCCCGCTCGGATCGCTTTGGCGGCGGCCCATGTTGTGGCTTGCCCTTTCGCTGATCGCGGACCCCATGCGCGTGCGGCGATTGACTGGAATGCCACAATCGAATTCCGCCGCCATCTCGACGGATTGGGACTTGGCATTGCTGAAGCCATGGATACCGCGCAACGCGGATCTGGGCTTAATTGGAAGGCGGCTCTTGAACTTATCCGACGCACAAAAACTGAATTGCCCGACGCCTTGGTGTTCAATGGCGCGGGCACAGATCACCTCAATCCCTTAAATGATTACAAACTTAACGAAATTGTTGATGCCTATCAGCGCCAGATCGACGACATTCAAGCCACAGGCGGGCGCATCATTCTTATGGCCAGCCGAGCCCTCGCGAAGGTGGCAAGAGGAGGCGATGATTATCTTCTTGTCTATGAAAAATTACTGAATCTTTGCGATGCGCCGGTAATTCTGCATTGGCTTGGAGATATGTTTGATCCAGAACTGAAAGGATATTGGGGGGCGAATGAAATAGAAGAAGCGGCCGACTCGTTTCTCACAATATTGCATCGGAATGCGGCGAAGGTCGATGGAATTAAATTGTCGTTGCTCGACAAAGAGATAGAAATTAATCTCCGCCGAAGGCTTCCCGATGGTGTGCGAATGTATACCGGCGATGACTTCAATTATCCCGAACTCATCCTCGGCGACGATGAGGGGTTTTATTCCGATGCGTTATTGGGAATTTTTGACCCCA
This sequence comes from Paracoccaceae bacterium, assembly GCA_022824005.1. Lineage (GTDB taxonomy): Bacteria > Pseudomonadota > Alphaproteobacteria > Rhodobacterales > Rhodobacteraceae > JAPOXR01. Next base: position 20,335 of record JAJEBG010000047.1, on the reverse strand, counting down.
TCGCGCCCGCAGCGGTGGCTTCCCTCAACCGTCTCACCGCCGGTGACCGAGATGGTTTTCAACAAATCTTGGCCCCTACGGTTCCTCTCTCTCGGCACATTTTTTGCGCCCCAACTCAGTATTACAAGACGGGTATCGTTTTCCTCGCTTGGCTGAATGGCTTCCAAAACCATTTCATCATGGTTGGGGGTGCCCAGTCGATGCGCTCGCTGTCGTATTTTGTTGAATGTTTTAAACTCGCAGACCAAGCGAGATTGTTGTCTGACCCCGAATTAGCAATCGCACGAATGCAAAAACTATTGGCCATTTATGGGGCATGATCTTGGATGAGAGATTTTTCTAAAGATGTCTCGCCCCTATCTCCAAACACCGCGACGTTGAATCACCTTGTTGAAGGTTGTGTTGTCGGTTGATCGCCCTCTCAAGTGGAGGATTTATGCACCGAGAAAGGCTTCGGTGGCCTCACATTCTAGGGACGTGAGGCGAGCTCACGCCAACGGACTGCGCCGATCCCCTTGCCTTTTGGGGTAGAGGCCGAACCCGTTTAGCAAACAATCATTGACCGATTCTGTTCGGATGTAATCATGAAGGGGTTTGCTCCCTGTGCTAGAGTTAACTTGTTAGCAGGTGGTTGCGGAGAGACCGCCGGGAGGCGGATTAATCTTTTCGTACCAGTCGCAAAATAGTCTCGACATTAAATTGAAGCCGCGCTTGCAGGGCGTCATCAGTCATCATTTCGCGTTGATAAACGATGGCGCCAGTAAAACGATTGGTTAAATAATAATAGCCAATCGCGGCAATGGTAATGTTGACATGAACCGGATCCAGGCCATCACGAAAAGTCCCCTCCTTGACGCCACGCTGTAAGAGTGAACGCATTCGGTCAACGAATTTTCTATTGGTATCAATGACCTGTTTGGCCTTCTTCAAATGACGGGCGCGATGCAAGTTTTCGCTATTGACTAAAGTGATGAATTCTGGGTTTTTGAGAAAATAGTCCCAAGTAAAGCGTACCAGTTCTTCTAAAGCCTCAATCGCTGGCAGATTGTTGATGTCCAGCCGCTCCTCCGCCAAACGAAAATCAAGGTAGGCCGTTTCAACGACGGTGGCAAACAATCTGTCCTTGGAGCCATAATAATGGTAAATCATGCGTTTGTTGACGTTTGCGTCGGCGGCAATTTTATCAACCCTCGCCCCCGCCAACCCATGTTCGGCAAAGGCCCGTTTGGCCGCCGCTAAAATCCGTGCGCTTGTTAATTTTGCATTTCGTGTCTGACCACCCAAAGAGTCTTTTTTTAACGAGACGTCGTCCAATTTTTTCCTCTTGATTTGTCCACTTTATGACGAGATTGGGGGAAGTCGCCATTTGCAACTTAACTATACCCAATCAATTATGAGTTATAAACACACCAATTCTGGACTTTGGACATTCGTTGATGATGGCAACAGGAAAGACCATGATATGGGAAGATGGATTGCCAAAGGTGATAAGTCACTTTCTAATTTTGTGGGATGCTGCCACTGTCATGGTTGGCAAAAAGGCAAGTGAACACATTGCCAATGGTCAATGATTCCATGCCCGCCTCACGCGTTACGTCGTCTCTTGCTCTTGCCCACTGAACTGCAAAAGGCCCCGCATTGTCTCACCAGTGAATATATTTTCGTCTCTAAAGGGAATATGAAGTTTCTTTGCTTCATTTGAAGGTAAGAGATGACTAAATGAAATACTGGTTTCCACTTCTATCAAGAGATTCAACGGTGCAGCGAAAAAGCGATAATGTAAAGCCAACCTCTAATTTGTCATTTTGAGTCAAGAGTCTTGAGGTCGGGTTGGGATCGTGGAATCAAAAGTAGCCCATTGGAGATTTTAAGCGAATAGACGGCCGACATCGTTCATCGTCGAGACCAATTTGTTGCGAATGGCAGGTTCGGACAAAGCATGACCGGCCGTGACAATATTCAATTTGGCGTCAGGCCATGCGGCGGCCAATTCCCATGCCGATTGCGGCGGACAAATCACATCATAACGTCCGTGAACGATGGTGCCGGGGATGGATTTCAGTTTTTGTGCATTGTTGAGAATTTCATCGTCCCGTGGCAGGAATCCCCCATTGACAAAATAGTGGTTCTCAAGTCGGGCGAAGGCGCGCACATAATCATCGGAGGGACGGGGCGAGTCTTTCGTGACGCTTTCCAATCGACAAAGATGGCACTCCCAATCGTGCCAATGGCGCGCGAAATAGACCTCCTCCCGGTAATCGCCACTGAACAGACGTTTTTGGTAGGCTGATAGGAGGTCATCTCGTTCGGAAGCAGGGATGATGGAGCGAAATTTTTGCCAATGTTCGGGCCAAAATTGTCCCGCCCCACCGCCATAAAACCAGTTGAGCTCGCGCCCCATCATCATAAAGACGGCCCTCAGGACCAGAAAGAGCACCCGGGTTGGATATTGCTCTGCGTAAAGAAGGGCCAAAGTCGCGCCCCATGAGCCACCAAAAATCACCCATCGGTCAATTTCAAGGACCTTTCGAATCTGTTCAATGTCAGCAATGAGATGTTGAGTCGTATTGGCGTCGACGCTCGCGTTAGGTGTTGATTTGCCGCATCCCCGCTGGTCAAACAGGATGACATGAAACACTTTTGGATTAAAGAAACGACGCATGGAAGCGCTGCACCCAGCACCCGGGCCGCCATGCAGACAGAGAACCGGTAGCCCTTGCGGTGAGCCACTTTGCTCCACATATAATTGATGACCGCCATCAACCGGAAGTTTCCGCACATTGAACGGTGGGAAGGAAGGGTATAAATTATCAAGTTGGCGATGGCGCTGAAACAAATCATGCATGGTGATGAGGCCCGCGAGTACCGGAATCTCGCAATTTTAGACTGAAAGAATGGATATCTTCAATGGCGATTTTCCAATCCACAAATGTCGATGAGGAAGAGACAAAAAAATTCAACGCTCTTGCCGACCAATGGTGGGATGAAAAGGGAAGTTTTCGGCCATTGCACCTTTTGAATCCGTGTCGGCTTGATTATATCAACAGTCAATTATCTGTTGAATTCGACCGGTCTCTTGGGCAAAGGCAACCCTTTTCAGGATTGAGCTTTCTCGATGTGGGTTGTGGGGGCGGGTTGCTGTGTGAACCTTTATCGCGGCTTGGGGGATCGGTCACCGGTATTGATCGGGCCGCACGCAATATTCCCATCGCCAAGCAACATGCCCAACGATCGGGTTTAGAGATTGACTATCGAGCCACGGCCGCCGAAGATTTGGCAGAAGCCGGTGAAACCTTCGATGTGGTCTTATGTATGGAGGTCATCGAACATGTTCCCGATCCGCGGCAACTGATTTCAATTTGCGCCCGGTTGCTCAAACCTTCGGGGCTTTTGTTCATATCCACCATCAATCGCAATCTTCAGAGTTTTTTATTCGCGATAATTGGAGCCGAATATATTTTACGCTGGCTTCCTAAAGGGACGCATCAATGGGAAAAATTCATCAAACCTGAAGAACTCATGGACATGCAGAAAGAGGCCGGATTGGAACCTGTCGATTGTAAAGGGTTTGTCTTCAATCCTGTGGCCAGAGAATGGAAATTGTCTCTGCGTGATACGCGTGTCAATTATGTGACCGCTTCTCACAAACCAGTTTAAGTTCCGCTGTGATAAATCAAATCGATGAACACAAAAAGTTAGAGATGACCGAACTGGTTGATCGTCACGCCTTACGTCTTCATCGGCGGCGAGCGTGTTCAGGAGAGCGTGCTTTTTTCCTACATCAAGCCGCGTGGGATGAATTAGAGATCCGTCTCCAAAGCATAAACCGTTCATTTGATCGTATCGCGATTGTGACGGGGAGTCAGGAATTTTGGGCGACGACATTGCCGAGAGCCAAAATTTTTGACGACGATGAACGTCTACAGTTTGGCCCTCAGCCGTTTGACCTTATCCTTCACACGATGGCACTCCATTGGTCCAATGATCCTGTGGGTCAACTCATTCAATGCCGCCATGCGCTTGTGCCTGACGGCTTGCTTTTGGCGGTTTGCCTTGGCGGTGACACACTCAAAGAACTTCGGTGTGCTTTCCTTGATGCTGAAATTTGTATCTATGGGGGTGCCTCTCCCCGAGTCATCCCGATGGGCGATGTTCGTGACTATGGCCAACTCCTACAGAGGGCCGGGTACGCCCTTCCAGTGACAGATCGGTGGGAGATGAAGGCCAGCTATTCCAAGGCGAACGATTTGATGCATGATTTGCGGGCAATGGGAGAAAACAATGCCTTGACGGGCCGGCGAAAAACGGCTTCCTCGAGGCAATTTTTTCGTTCATTGGAAGAGATTTACCAGCACCGCTTTGCCGACAGCGAAGGATCGCTGCCAGCGACATTTGAACTGGTTTTTATGACGGGATGGGCTCCCTCCGAGACTCAGCCTCGAGCTTTGCGGCCGGGTTCAGCAACATCACGACTGGCTGATGCGCTCAAAACGGTCGAACATAAAATGGACACATGATTTTACCCCACTTGGAATGACCCGATGACAAAGAAATTTATGGCTCTCCCTCATGCTCCTGAGGACCACCCTCCTATCCCGGCGCAAAAGATCGGCGTGCTGATTTCTAATCTGGGGACACCAGATGATCATTCCTACTGGCCGATTCGACGATATCTTTCCGAATTCCTCTCCGATCACCGGGTTATTGATTATCCCAAATGGAAATGGCAGCCGATTTTGCAACTGATTATTCTGTCCCTTCGGCCCTTCAAATCGGGCGCAGCGTATCGTTCCATTTGGAACCATGAAGACGGAGAAAGCCCATTATTGACAACGAGTCGAGCCCAGAAAATCAAATTGGAAAAAGAATTGAATTCACGTTTTGGTGATCAGATTATCACCGATTTCAGTATGCGTTACGGCAACCCATCAACCCCTTCAAGAATTGAGCAGATGATCGAGATGGGGTGTCAAAGAATCCTGCATTTCCCCCTTTATCCGCAATATTCGGCATCCACCACGGCGAGCGCAAATGACGCGGTCTTTAAAACGTTGCTCAAATCACGCTGGCAACCTGCGATTCGTACTGTGGCCCCCTATTTTGAAAATGAGGATTATATTGGCGCGTTGGCCCATTCGGTGACCCGCCATTTGCAAGCGTTAGATTATAAACCCGACGCCGTCGTGACTTCCTATCATGGTCTACCCAAACGATATCTGATGGAGGGCGACCCTTACCATTGCCATTGTTGCAAAACATCGCGACTGCTCAAACAGAAACTGGGTTGGGAGGACGGCCAATTGGTGACATCCTTCCAATCTATTTTTGGACGGGAGACATGGCTTCAGCCCTATACGGTTGACATGGTTGCCTCCCTAGCACGTGAAGGCCGCCGGCGCATAGCGGTGATTGCGCCGGGCTTTTCATCGGATTGCATTGAGACGCTCGAGGAGATTCAGGAGGAAATCAAAGAGGTGTTTATGGATGCGGGCGGCGAGAAATTTTCCTACATCCCGTGCTTGAATGATGACGACGATCATATCCACATGATGGCTAATCTCGTGAGCGAGAACTTAAAGGGTTGGGTCAAGCAACCCAGTCGCGGAGAATCGGAATGATATGTTTATCAGCAGGTGGCATGGGATAGAGGCGAATTTCATGGGGCGGCACCCATTTGAGCTCGCTATGGACGACGCATTGCGGTGTGCCTGACCATTTCCTGCAAACAAAGAGCGGCATGAGGAGGTGAAAATCTTCATAACTGTGACTAGCAAAAGTCAACGGTGCCAGACAGGAATCCCACGTCTCAATCAACAGTTCTTCATGGAGTTCACGAAGTAGGGCGTCTTGCGGCGTCTCCCCGTGTTCAACTTTACCGCCAGGAAATTCCCAGAGTCCGGCAAAGCGTTCGGATGATTGTCTTCGCTGCGCGAGTAAGACCCGGTTGTCTTTGTCAATCAGCGCCACCGCCGATACGAGGATAAGTTTCATGACCGATAATCGGCATTGATGGAAATATATTCGTGCGTCAAATCACAGGTCAATATTTGCGCCGACGCTTTGCCAATGCCAAGATCAATACAGATTTGGATATCCGACCCTTTCATATAGTCCGCCACCTGACTTTCGCGGTAATCGGTCGCGACCTGGCCATTCTCGGCGACAGGGTGACCGCCGATAGAGATTGTCAGTTGATCACAGGAGAGTTTGGCTCCTGACTTTCCAAGCGCCATCACGATTCGGCCCCAATTGGGATCGTCACCGGCGATGGCCGTTTTTACTAATGGGGAATTAGCAATGGCCCGCGCCGCTCGATCAGCGTCGATCTTGTTGGCCGCCCCTATGACACGCACCCTCACCAGTTTCTTTGCCCCTTCCCCATCTCTGACAATCTGTTCCGCCAACGACGCCATGACTGATTCTAGACCATGGGAAAATTGTGGCCATTTGTCACTTTTCCTTGTCAGTTCGGGGTGATGAGATGTCCCGGTAGCGGCGACGAGCAATGTATCATTGGTGGAGGTGTCGCTATCGATTGTAATGGCATTGAAACTTAAACTATTGGCCTCGTTGACCAACGTCTTCAGGGCCATCCGACTGATCTTGGCATCGGTGAAAATAAAGGCCAACATGGTTGCCATTTGGGGCTCGATCATCCCCGAACCCTTGGCAATACCGGCAATAGAGATGGGACCAGAAGGGGTCTTGATCTCGGTGGCCGCGACCTTGGGAAATGTATCGGTTGTCATAATGGCACGAGCGGCTTCCCCCATTCCTAGGGGTGAGAGCGAAGATTTGAGCCCCGGCATATGAGATAAAATTTTGCCTATATCGGGGGTGAGGGGCTCGCCAATGACACCGGTCGACGCGGTCAAAACGTGATCGGCAGAGATATTGAGTTCTGTTGCCACGCCAGCGGCAATGCGCTTCACCGCGGCGAAACCGTCAGCTCCCGTAAACGCATTCGCATTGCCAGAATTGGCAAAAATGGCTGAGGGAGAAGCCGTTTGTGATTGCAGTTTGAACTCACAGTCAAGCACCGGCGCGGCCCGCGTTGACGATTGAGTGAAAAAACCCACCACTTCTGTGTCGGCACAAAGACGCACCAGCATGACATCTGACCGATTTTGGTAGCGGATGCCCGTCGCTGCGGTGGCAAATTCAACCCCATCAATCAAGGGAAGTGACGCGATTCTTTCCTCGGCCTGATCACCTCCGGTTGTCAATGTCAGGGGAAAGGTATTCTTCGTCTGATCAGTCAATTGGCCCGCCTCTATCAAATGCATTTGGTCGGATAAAATATAAGGAAGCATCCCATCCGTTTGCAAGTCAGCTCAACCCGTCCGAGCAAGAGATGTTCGGTGATAATGTTCAAGGTAGAAAAGAACGGCTATAAAGTCTTGGCTAATCCGGCCCCTTCTTGAACGGCTCGTTTAGCATCGAGGTCGGTGGCACTCTTGGCACCGCCAATCACATGTGGGCGAAGTCCCGATTCAACAAGTGTATCGGCAAAATCCCGATCGGGAACCTGACCGGCACAAATTACCACTGTATCCGCTTCCACAAGTTCCGTTTGTGAAGAGCCATTGGGTCCAGAAACACGGATGCCACGGGGTTCAATGGCCAAATATTTGACCCCGCTGCGCATCTCGACATTCTTATGACGAAGAGCAGAGCGATGAATCCAGCCGGTGGTTTTGCCCAGCTGACGGCCTGGTTTTTCGGTTTTACGTTGCATCAAAATGACCTGTCTCGATGGCTTGCGAGGGGCAAACCCAGAAGGATGAACACCCCCTCGAAATTGTGCCGGATCCTCAACGCCCCATTCTTTTAACCACAGGGAAAGATCAAGGGTCGTGCCTGGCCCATCATTGACCAAGAACTCGGCGACATCAAAACCAATCCCGCCGGCCCCCACAATCACCACTTTATCGCCAATTTCTTTGTCATCTCCAGTGAGAGTTTCAGCGTAGTTCAGAACTTGACCTGATATATCCCCAACCTTACGAATTTCGAGATCTCTAGGCTTGACACCCGTGGCTATGATCACCTCATCAAAACGGGTCAATATATCGAACTTAACATCTGCGTTCAGTTTCAAGTCAATGTCCCACTCTTCCAGCATGGCCGCGTACCATGTGAGAAGAGTAGTAAACTCTTCCTTGCCTGGTACACGACTAGCCATATTCAACTGGCCCCCGATCCTATCAGATTTTTCAAATAACGTGACTCGATGACCTCTCTCAGCGGCGGTCAACGCGGCGGACAAGCCAGCGGGTCCGGCACCGACGATGGCGACAGATTTTTTGACCTCGGCTTTGGTCATTTGCCATTCAGATTCATGGCAAGCACGAGGATTGACAATGCAAGACGAAACTTTGCCCTCAAACGTATGATCAAGACAGGCTTGGTTGCAGGCAATACAGGGTGTGATCAGATGCGCCTGGCCGTTTTTTGCCTTTTTGACGAATTGGGCATCGGCGAGAAAGGGTCGCGCCATTGACACGAGATCAGCGTATCCTTCCGCTAATATTTGTTCGGCAATATCGGGCGAATTGATCCGGTTGGAGGCCACAATAGGGACATTCACCGCGCCCATGAGTTTCTTGGTGACCCAGCTGAAGGCACGCCGGGGGACTCGCGTGGCGATCGTGGGTATTCGAGATTCGTGCCAGCCGATTCCGGAATTGATGATATCGGCCCCCGCATTCTCGACGGCCCGCGCAAGTTGGAGAACCTCATCCCAGTTGGAGCCATCGGGCACCAAATCAAGCATCGAAAGACGAAAGATGATAAGAAAATCGCCGCCCGTTGCTTCCCGACAGCGGCGTAAGATCTCAACCGGCAACCGCATTCTATTTTCGTATGAGCCGCCCCATTGATCATTGCGTCTGTTGGTGCGTTTGACCAAGAATTGATTGAGGAAATAACCTTCTGATCCCATGATTTCGATACCGTCATATCCCGCGTCTTGAGCCCGTTGAGCGGTCGCGGCGAAATCAGAAATTTGTTTTTCGATCTCGTTGCTGCTGAGCTCGTGCGGCACGAACGGAGAAATCGGAGACCTAATGGCGGAGGGGGCGACACAATTCTTGCCATAAGCGTAACGTCCAGCATGCAAAATTTGCATGGCGATCCGTCCCCCACATTGATGAACCTGATCGGTGATGATCTGGTGTTCTTTGATTTCGCTTGGCGAGGTCATCGCGGCCGCGTTGGGAAAGACGGCCCCCTCTGAATTGGGGGCAATACCTCCCGTTACAATCAGACTCACGCCACCCAAAACGCGTTCGACATAGAAATCGGCAAGACGTTGAAAGTCACCCGTTTCTTCGAGACCGGTATGCATAGACCCCATCACCACCCGATTGGCGAGACAAATAGAGCCAAAATCAATTGGCGAAAACAGATGCGGGTAGTTGGGGGAGGACATATCAGAGATCCATGTAGACGTGCGATTCTTTGCGGGCGCCGGGATGTGTGACGGCCCCTTGCTTTGTCGGTCCAACCAATTGGGCATATTTCCACAACGCTCCCGCCGTATAGATAGTGCGGCGTGGCCCTTGCCAGTTCGCCTTTCTTGCGGCGAGATCAGCATCCGTCAAATCGACAGAAATTTCCCCTTCATGGGCATCAATTTTGATCATGTCGCCATTCTGGATGAGCGCGATGGGCCCACCATGGGCGGCCTCGGGCCCGACATGACCGACACAGAATCCGCGAGTCGCACCTGAAAATCGGCCATCGGTGATCAACGCCACCTTTTTGCCCATCCCTTGTCCCGATAAGGCCGCCGTTGTCGACAACATCTCTCTCATTCCCGGGCCGCCGGCCGGCCCTTCGTTGCGGATGACAATGACTTCGCCTTCCTTGTATGCACGGGTCTTGACCGCTTCAAAAGCATCTTCTTCGCATTCAAAGACGCGTGCCGGGCCTGTAAAGGTGATCTGGTCGTCGCTCATACCGGCAATTTTGACGATCGCGCCATCAGGGGCCAAATTGCCTTTGAGACCGACAACCCCCCCGGTCGAAGACATCGGCGCGGTTGACGGATAGATCACTCGTCCGTCGGCTTCACGAGTGACACTATCGAGCTCTTCCCCCATCACTCGTCCTGTAGATGTCATGCAGTCTTCGTGGATCAACCCGATCTTGCGCAATTCGTTCATGACAACCGGAACGCCGCCCGCCTCAAACAAATCCTTGGCCACGAATTCACCACCGGGTTTCAGGTTAACAAAATACGGCGTGTCACGAAAGATATCACAGACATCCAGGAGGTCGAACTCGATTCCCGCCTCGTGGGCAATGGCTGGCAGATGGAGTCCGGCATTTGTCGAGCCGCCGGTGCATGCCACGACTCGGGCCGCGTTTTCAAGCGATTGGCGGGTGACAATGTCGCGAGCGCGAATATTTCTCTCAAGCAATTTCATCACCGCCCCTCCCGAGGCTTCGCAATAACGATCTCGGCTTTCATAGGGAGCCGGGGCGCCTGACGAATTAGGAAGCGCTAGCCCGATGGCCTCGGAGACACAGGCCATCGTATTGGCGGTAAATTGGCCGCCGCAGGCGCCGGCGGAGGGACAAGCCACCCGTTCAAGAACAGCAAGTGCCTCGTCGGACATGGCTCCGGCTTGATGTCGGCCGACCGCTTCAAACACGTCTTGGACTGTCACATCTTTGCCGTTCAGACGACCCGGCAGAATAGAGCCACCGTAGACAAAGACTGAGGGCACATTGAGGCGGACCATGGCCATCATCATACCGGGTAGGGATTTGTCACATCCAGCTAATCCCACCAACGCATCATAACAATGTCCACGCATCGTCAATTCAACCGTGTCGGCGATGGCCTCCCTTGAGGCGAGGGACGATTTCATGCCATCGTGCCCCATGGCAATTCCATCGGTGACGGTGATGGTGGTAAATTCACGGGGCGTTCCCTGCATCGCCTTCACCCCCAGTTTGACGGCCTGTGCCTGTCGGTTGAGCGCGATATTGCACGGTGCTGCTTCGTTCCAGCACGTGGCGACACCGATAAAGGGTTGGGCAATTTCACTTTCGGTAAGACCCATGGCATAATAGTAAGAGCGATGGGGCGCCCGGGCCGGGCCATGACTGACATGGCGACTAGGAAGTGATGTCTTGTCTAGGTTTGGATTGATGTTCATGTGATCCTCCCGATGATGTGACTCCGATCCATACCCTGCCTTGCTAGCAACAAACAATAGATTGTCGCCGTTGGGCGGGTCATTCACAATGTGTTGACGTCTGCCTGCCAGATATGCGTCTCAAAATAGTGCATGATCAATTGGGCTTCATCGCTCATGATGCCATCAACCCCGCAGGCGAGCAAAGTCTTGATTTCGGCGATGGAATTAATGGTCCATACATAGACGGGCAAGCCTTGTTCATGCGCCGCGTTGACAAAGTTTGAATCAACCACACGGAGGCCATAGCGTCGGGGCGGAACTTGCATGCAGTTGGCCCCCATTTTGCCGAGCGGCAAACCAAAGCGTCTTAGCCATAACCGAGCGGTCTCCGATGGTCCCGCCGATGTGCAGAGGCGATGTCCCACCTCTTCCCGAAGAAAATTGAGACGCTTTTGCGAAAATGACCCAATACAAACTCTGTCCCAGACATTCATCGTCTCAAGAAGACATCGCAACGGCTCAACAACTTGGTCTGTTTTGGGGTCGATATTGACCTTGATGTGAGGAAAGCTCTCAAAGAGTTCGGCAAGAAGTGGGATGGGTTCCTTATCGGAAACACGCAATTGACTGACTTCAGAGAGAGTGAGGTCTTCAATCTTTCCTTGGCTGCTGGTCATTCGCTCGAGCGTGTCGTCATGAAACACCACCACATGCCCATCTCGGGTCACATGGACATCTGTTTCAATATATTCATAACCAATCTCTATCGCCGCCTCAAAGGCGATCATTGTATTTTCAGGATGACGGGCTGAAAACCCCCGATGGGCCATAAGATTGGGTTGGGGATAGCGAGAATGGATCAAAAAGGGATGTAAGTTTTGCATGGAGTGAACGCGTCTGCCAGCTCAATCAGTCGTGTGGGTTGCTCTTGTCAGTTTTTGGGTCGAACGACATGAGGGTTCCCTGATTTTGGTTCCGTCTTTGCAACGGCCGGTGATGGCGGTCAATGCCGTAAGGAATTTCTTTAGGCCGACAATGGCTCGGCTTTGAAACAGGCCACACGGCGAGTCTTTTCCTTCGTCTGTAACAATTCGGGACGTTCAGATTTGCATTGTGCGGTCGCTAAAGGACATCGGGGATGGTAGGCGCATCCCGAAGGTGGATTAATGGGGTCAGGAATTTCGCCCTGCGGCGGTTCAAGATCGCGTCCGAAACCATCAATTTTGGGTGCCGCTTCAAGAAGCATTTGGGTGTAGGGATGAAGCGGGTTTTCAAAGAGGTCGGCAGGTGTGGCTTCTTCTACCAAGCGGCCCAAATAGAGGACGCCGATTCGGTCCGCCATGTGCTGAACAACCGTCAAGTCATGACTGATAAAGAGGTAGGTCAAACCAAACTCATCTCGCAGATCATTCATGAGGTTGAGAACCTGTGCTTGCACAGAGACATCAAGCGCTGAAGTGGGCTCATCACAAACGATCAGTTTGGGCCCGGATGCAAGAGCACGGGCGACACAAATTCGCTGCCTTTGGCCGCCAGAAAATTCATGAGGAAATTTCTTGGCGTCGGCGGCCGATAATCCCACTTGTTCCAGTAATTTCTCGGCCAGACCTTTCACCTCTCCGCCGCGCGCGGCGACGGGTTCGGCGATGACATCGCGTACTCGCCAACGGGGATTTAGGGAAGCGAAGGGGTCTTGGAAGATCATCTGGATGTTGGCGCGAATCTGCTCGATGATTTGGGGGTCGGTTTCTTCGAATAAATTCACATTTTCAATTTTGATGTGACCCTCGGAAGGGTTGAGCAGTCCTACCACCATTTTACCGATGGTTGACTTTCCTGAACCCGATTCACCGACCAAGGCGTAAACACTGCGTTCCTCAATCTCAAATGATACATCGGATACGGCCGTTAATATCCGTTTAGGCAACCGTTCAGTCACCCGGTTCAGCCACGGTTTTGACACATCAAAGAAGCGTGTCAGATGATCGACTTTGACAATCGTCATGCCTCTTGTTCTCCGATCGGAAACCAACAGGCGGCTCGGCCATCGCAGGTGTCAAGTTGCAATTCAAGGTCCTGATGACATTTATCTTGTGCATATGTGCAGCGCGGTGAGAATGCACATCCAGTCGGCAGATTGCCAAGACGAGGCATCATACCGGGAATCTGATGTAGTCTTTTCTGGCCTTTTGAGGCGAGAGGGGTCGAGCCCATAAGACCGCTGGTATAGGGATGGCAGGGCGATGTGAGGACTTGCCGCACCGAGCCGAGTTCAACCAAACGGCCGGCATACATCACCGCGACACGATCAGCAGTCTCCGATATCACGCCCATATCGTGGGTGACCAGCATCACTCCCGTGCCCCGCTCGCGGCATAATCGTTTCAGTAGAGATGTAATCTGTGCTTGAACACTGACGTCAAGCGCGGTGGTGGGCTCATCAGCGATCACCAACGACGGCTCGGCCGATAAAGCCAAGGCAATCACCACCCGTTGCCGCATACCGCCAGAAAATTCATGTGGATAAGCCCCAATCCGTTCAGCCGCCGCTGGAATTCCAACTTCTTCGAGCGCGGCAATGGCACGTTTTTTGGCCTCGATCACAGAGACAGGAAGATGGGCCAAGATGGTTTCGGTCAATTGGTGTCCGAGAGGCAAGAGTGGATTGAGAGAGGTCAAGGGATCTTGGAAGACCATTCCAATATCCTTGCCACGGCGCTTGCGCATGGCCGCCAAGGGAAGGTGGTCAATGCGATCGCCATTGAGGAAAATCTCCCCGCTGACGATCCGAGCGGGTCGATCCAACAAGCCAATAATGGCGTTTCCGGTCATTGACTTTCCGGCACCGGACTCACCGACAACACCGAGAATTTCTCCCGCCTGAATCTCAAATGAAACCTGATCGACCGGTCGAACCACACCGTGTCGAGTTGGGATTTCAACTACCAAATTGCGAACCGACAGGAGAGGCGGAGAGTTCATCGAAGCCTCGGATTTAAGGCGTCACGCAGCCAATCACCAAACAAATTGACTGAGAGCGCGAGGGACAGAAGAGTGATGGACGGGAACAGCAATATCCACCATTCGCCAGAAAAGAGAAATCCCTGACCTATACGGATGAGTGTGCCCAATGAAGGTTGCGTCGGCGGTGCGCCAACTCCCAGAAAACTAAGCGTGGCTTCAGCAATGATGGCTAAAGCCAACGAGATGGTGGCGATAACCAAGACAGGACTCATGACATTGGGGAGAATATGGCGCAACATAATAGCCGCACCGGAGCGACCAATTAATCGCGCCGCTTGAACATACTCCTTGTTTTTTTCAACCAGTGTGGCTCCGCGCACCACGCGGGCAAATTGCACCCAATCACTAAGACCAATGGCAAGTATCAATACCCATATGGCCATTTGGTCTCGGTATTCGACTGGCGTGAAACCTTTGGCAATGCCGAAGATCAACATCGCCACCAAAATCGAGGGAAAGGTCAATTGAACATCGGCCACCCGCATGATGAATGTCTCGATCCATCCGCCCACATAGCCGGCAATCAAGCCAAGAATAATGCCTAAAATCATGGCCAAGAGAACCGCCGAGAATCCAACAAATAGTGATACGCGCATGCCATAGAGGATCGTCGAGAATATATCTCGCCCCTGATCATCGGTCCCTAGGAAAAATTCCTCACCAGTGAAAGCGTTCGGTGTGAGAGGGGGAGTGAATCCATTCAAAAGATTTAATGTCCCGGGATCGAACGGGTTGTGTGGCGCGATCAAAGGCGCGAGAACAGCACTCATGACCAAGATCAGCACGATGATGCAGGAAAAAACGGCCACCGGCGATTTTCTGAAGGTATAGCCGAAATCAGATTGCCAAATGATTTTGAGACGGCTCGGTTGATTCGTCAATTCGTGCTGAGTGATATCGGTCACCCTGTTCTCCCATCAATTCGCAACCGGGGGTCAATCGCAAAATACAGGAGGTCGACAATCAGATTGATGGCGACAAACATCACCGAAATGAGCATTAGGTAGGCGGCCATCACTGGTATATCGACAAATTGCAAGGCGTTGATAAAGAGGAGTCCGACGCCCGGCCACTGAAAGACTGTTTCCGTGATAATGGCGAAGGCGATGATTGATCCTAATTGCAATCCGGTGACGGTAATCACCGGTACTAACGTATTCTTGAGTGCATGTCTGAAATTGACGGCCCTCTCACGCAGTCCACGGGCGCGGGCAAAGCGGATATAATCCTGTCGTAAAACCTCAAGCATTTCGGCGCGAACCAAACGCATAATCAGCGTCATTTGATAGAGACCGAGCGTGATTGATGGAAGAATCAGCGCGAGCAATCCAGATTTGGTAAGGAAACCCGTCGACCAATTGCCAACCTGCACAACATCTCCCCTTCCGAATGACGGCAGCAAATCAAGTTCAACTGAGAAAACGTAGATAAACAAAATGCCAATCAGAAATGTTGGCAGGGATACTCCAATGAGTGAGAGGGTCATGATAAGATTCGATGCCACACCATTTCTTCGAATGGCGGTAAAAACACCCAAACCAATTCCAACCAAAATGGCAAATAGACCTGAGACTGTTGCGAGTTCAAGAGTGGCCGGTGCTCTTTCGGCGATGATTTCAGCCACCGGACGGCCCTGTCGGTAAGAGACGCCAAAATTTCCATCGACGGCGTTGCGAAGAAATTTCCAATATTGAACAACGAAAGGTTGGTCCAAGCCGAGTTGCTCTGTCAGCCGTTCAATATCGGCTTGCGTCCTTTCTTGGCCCAACATGTTATCAATGGGATCGCCGACATATCGAAACATCGCAAAGGCCACCAGTCCCACCACCAGCAGCACAATCATGGAGTGAAAGACCCGGCGGATCACATAAGCAATCATGATCGATGGTTATCTTCGGATAGTGCCAATTTCCACTCCTTCACCCTAACTCTTTTGGCACTATACTCCATTGAAAGCAAGGCAATCTCCTTTGCCCGAAGGTTTAATTCTTGGCATGACATTAGATTCTCCCGGATAGGGAACGGTCAACGGGCTACTCAAACCATAAGGCAATCTCCAAGCCTGTAAAGGAGCGTCCACACAGCCCCTGGGACACAAGGGGGTTGACAAATGCTTAATGTTGGTCTACACTGAGAGTTCTCTCAGACCGTGATACACAAAACAGATTGCCAAGCACATCGTTGACTTGGCTGTTGGAGATAGAGAAGAGAACGGAGCAGTAGGTCCTGTCAGCGACATGTTAAAAATTGGGCGGAAGAGTGGTATCGCTAGGGTGGCCAACCTCTCCGCAGAGCATTGTCAGGAGATAGATCGTGCAGCAGATTCGGTGGCGCAGTGACGGATGAGGTGAAAAAAGCCGCGAACGCAGTTGCTGAAGACATGGATGCCCGTGTCTTCGTTTACAGCGGACCAATTGACAATGACGGTTTCAGCCATATCGTCAGGGCTATGCAACCCTCCGAGAACCCGCCACATAGAGTCAATTCTCTGCTAGTTTTGACGACGCAGGGCGGCGATGCTGGTGCAGCTTACAAGATAGCTAGGCTGTTTCAGGAAACCAGTCAAATATTCACGATTTTCGTTCCGGCAAAGTGCAAGAGTGCAGGCACATTGATAGCGCTTGGAGCAAGTAAGTTGGTTATGGCCCCGGCCTTTTCTGAACTGGGTCCGCTGGATGTTCAGTTGCTTCAACGCGACGAGATTGGCCAGCGTCGATCAGGTATGGTTGTTCGCACAGCCTTACGTGGATTGTCCGCAGAGACTTTTGATGTTTTTCAGAAAATCATGCTTGGCATCAAGGTCAATAGCAATTATACAATCAGCCTTGAAATGGCATCTCGCATTGCTGCGCAGATTGCTACAGGCGTGATGACGCCCGTCTATGCGCAGATCAACCCAGAGGTGCTCGGAAACGACTTGAGAGACTTGAACGTTGCCAAGGCTTACGGCAACCGCCTCGTTGAACATGGGAAAAATGCCACGAGTACCACAGTGAAGCGTCTGGTTGAAGAGTATCCGGCACATGGCTTTATCATTGATAAAGCAGAAGCATCAAGGCTGTTCAAGAGTGTGGACGACCCATCGCCTGCACTTCTTAATTTAAGAAAGGCGTTGAGCCCCTATGTTTACACTGAGCAGCGCCCTCACTATGTAATGAGGGTTGATCAAAAGGAGGATATGAAAAATGGAGAGAGCGATGGAACAGCAGACAACCAAGAAGATGCCTCCAGCATGGCTGGACGACGCGAAACGAATAGGGGAAGCATTTCTCAGGGAAGCCGAGCGCGAAAAACTTCAAATAAACCAGAGAGGGACGACAAGTGAAGCGATGGAAACGAAAACAAAGTGACCTTTATGCTTGACGCTCAAGCATAAAGGTCACATCAACAATCTTTCCCGTCGAGTTGTCATTGATGACATCTCTGACCCGAAGGCGACGATATTTCCAATCATCACTAGCGGTAAGTTCTCTTTCGATTTCAGATCTCGCTTCAGCAGAAATTTGCACTGGATTTTCTGATCTGTGCGGTGTTCCTTCAGCATAATATAATGGTGCGTCGTCGTCCTCGACGTCTCGCATCAACTCTAGGGAGCGATTTGACATCCGTAGTGAAAACTCAAATCTTGCCAGTAGGAGTTAAGTAATGGTCTTACCAACCGTGTTTGATTTTCTCTCCAGCATTCTGGATAAGAAATTAATTTTCTTTGTTACAAAATCATCGTCCAACATCTCTCGATCTTGAAGTTGAGCCAAAATTTTCCCAATAACTTTGAGATTTTCATCAACTTGTCCGAAAGCAAACTCACTGGTCTTTGATCAAACGGTAAAGCCTTGGCTGTGAACGGGGAGTTGGTGCTTGCGGCACGAGATTCCAAACAACATTTGTCTCGCTTTAGTCCCTAATCAAAGTCATCCTTGACCTGAATCATGGCATCATAGACACTTAACATGTTTGGATAGTTTGGCGGGGTTCAAATCTTCGTTGGTTTCACTGCATTGTACCCCTTCCGCTGCGACCTTAAACTTGTCGAAAGGTCAATAAATCAAGCATCCCGACTTAAATCATCAATGATTGATTTTGACACAATCTCCCGAGCTAGAATTCTCGGTCTCAATCAAGTTGGCCGGCTTGGATCTGAAAGCGTATCGGGTTGTCCCATTCTACCTCGGAATAATTTTGATACCCAGTCGTGTGCCTCGGTTGGACATCAACCCACGAATGACTGACAATGGAATGTTTGGCCTCTTCCCGTCAACCCTTGTCTCACTAGACTGACGCCAAAAAAACCCGTCGAGAAAACACAGGGCGAGGGTTTTTCTTGTTGATTATTTGGCTTTTGGAGACCGCATGATCACTGAACTAGTCATGCTTCATCACGCCGAAAAAATTCAGACAGGCACAGAAAAATTCAACTTTGTGGATTTATTATGGGGTCCGCTCCCCGCCTCATCACATCAAGCGACGAAAGCGGAGAGCGAAAAAGGTTAAAGGCCTCAATTTACCGTGAAGTATTTGAACTGCGCATAATTGTCAGGTGCAACAATGGTATCGATGTTGGATGCCATTCCCCAGTTCAACACTTGGTAGTGAATGGGAACATAGAGAACCTCTTCATGCACAACTGCCCAAATTTCTCCAATCATTTGGTTTCGCTTGTCAAGATTGGTCTCGGATGCCAACGCCTCAATTTTCATGTCCAACGCAGGATTGGAAAAGCGCGTGCCATTCCATGAGCCATATTTTTCGTTCTGTGAATGAACGAGGAAGTTGAAAATATACTCAGAATCATAGGTTGGAACCCCCCATCCGAGGAGGTAGAAATCAGTTTCCAAATTTCTAACCAACGGAAAATGCTGAGCTTTGGGTTTAGCATCAAGATTGGCGGTGATTCCAATCTGTGCCAACATACCCACGCTGGCTTGGCAGATCGCTTCGTCATTGATGTAACGATCATTTGGGCAATCCAATTGAATTGTAAATCCATCACCATAGCCCGCTTCTGCCATCAGAGCTTTGGCTGCCTCAACGTCAGTCTTCGCTGAGGCGTCCATCTCGGCACTCCATCCATTCACGAAAGGAGGCGCGATCATACCGGCGGGTCGAGACTGGCCGCGCATCACCACTTGTCGGATGGCATCACGGTTGATAGCCATTGATATAGCATGTCGCACACGCACATCGGCCAAGGGATTTTTTCCGTCCACATTGTCATTTGCGAGATCCGCATCGCCAACATTCATGCCAAAAAAGATGACACGATTTTGTGGCGCGGTGCGCAACTCAAGACCATCCGCGTTCGCAACCCGGTCTAAGTCTTGCACCGGGACATCCTGAATAAAATCAACCTCACCCGACAATAAGGCGGCGACACGAGTCGCGGCATTTTGAATCGGTGTTAAGATGATATCCGTGACTTGCATCGGGAATTCGCCCTTGCCCCAGTAATCATCATTGATGGTCAAAACCGTCTTTACATCGGGCTCTCGACTCACCAGTTTGTAAGGTCCTGTTCCATTGGCGTTTTTGGCTGAAAAGGGATTTTCGCCTCCTTCAAAATCCTGAACCTTGACGGCGTTATTGGCTTCTGTCCAATCCTTGTCCATGATGAACATATTGGTCAGGTTATTGGGCATAATTGGGTTCGGTTCAGCAGTCACAATTTCGATGACATGCGATTCTGGTGCCCGCACTTCAACCACGGAAGCCAACAATTCCTTAAAGTCACTCTCTTCGCTCATGGCACGCTCAAGCGAGAATTTGACATCTTCACTGTCGAAGGTCGCGCCGTCGTGGAACTTTACACCTTGGCGGAGTTTAAAGACCCAGACGTTCGGGTCGTTGGCCGACGGGCCCCACTCTGTCGCGAGTGCTGGCACCATCTTGCCAGTCATATCGCGCATCACTAGGGGTTCCATCATCTGATGCGAGAGCGCGTTGGTTGGCCCCTCGTTTTGAGCATGTGGATCGACGGTAAGTGCGTCACCTGCTCGGGCCCATCGGATGGTATCTGCGGATGCAGAAAGGCCGATGAGGGCAGTGGCAATCATCACCGCTGCCAGATTTAAAATACGAACCATTTGGTTGTTCTCCTAAAGTAAGTCTGTGCGGAAGTATGGCTTGATTAACAAATTCTTTCAAGCAAGATTTAAAACTCT
>JAJEBG010000034.1 GCA_022824005.1 Paracoccaceae bacterium | reverse complement strand
CGCTGTTTGATGGAATGCATTTGGGCCACCGTTTTTGCCGCGTCACGGATTGACATGACCGATAGGGCTTCACGCAAATCGGTCGCAATGGATTCCATAGATATGTCTTTGCGTGCTGCTTTTTTGATAAGAATAACGATTTCGCCTTTTACGGGAGAAGCCATGGCTCGCGCCAAAATCTCGTCAACGCTGCCCTGCCAAACTTCCTCAAATTTTTTGGTAATCTCTCGGCACACCGCGACCTCTCTTGCCGCTCCCATGATATCTCTGATGTCAGCGAGGGTTTTGGTCAATCGACGGGAGGTTTCAAAACAGATCAGAGTGGCCTGAATTTCAACGAGTTCGGCGAGGAGACTTGAGCGAGGGCCGGCTTGTGATGGCAAGAAGCCAACAAACATGAATTTGTCGCTAGGCATGCCAGAAATTTGCAAAGCCGCGATAACCGAAGATGCGCCCGGCACGACGTGGACGGGCAAACCTACCTGTCTCACTTCATGGGCCAATTTCCAGCCCGGGTCGGCAATCAATGGCGAGCCCGCCTCGCTCAAGAGACAGACGCTTTTGTTGTCTTTGAGCATTCGCAGCAAAGCCGGTCGTTGCTCGTCTCCATTGTGGTCATGATAGGACATGAGTCGCCGGCCAGAGAGGGAAAGGCCATGAATGGACATCAAACGCTGGGCGCTGCGGGTATCTTCAGCGGCGATCACATCAGCCTTGGCAAGCACATCAAGAGCCCGCAACGTGATGTCTCGAGCGGAGCCAATCGGGGTGGCGACGAGATACAAACCAGGCGGGCAATCCTGTTTTCTGTTATTCATTTGATCGTTAGGAACATCTATCAGCGGAAAATCGCTATTCATATTGCACGGGATTGACGCTAGAATACAGAAAAAACAAAAGGGAGTGTGAGATGTTAGGCGACAGAGGTTTTCGAAAATTTAATTTGGTCATCATCTTGGCCAGCCTCCTCGCCCTCGTGGCGAGTTGCGGCCCGACACCAACAACAACGGGCAATCAACCATTATCTTTTCCGACAGGTGGGAAGGGTAAAATTGCCCTGCTGCTTCCTTATGGTGATGCCGCCAGAAAAGATCTGATTGCCCTTGCCTCTAGTTTGGAAAACAGTGCCCGGCTCGCCCTTCGTGATCAGGGATCTAAAGGTCTCGAACTGCAGGTTTATGAAACCCAAGGCAGCGTTCCCGGCGCGATTGAAGCGACCAAAGCCGCATTGGCTGACGGTGCCCAAGTCATTCTCGGTCCCCTCTACAAGGATGCCGCCATTGAAACGGCTCGTTTAGCGGCCAATAAAGGGGTACCGGTTCTAAGTTTTTCAAACGATTCTTCAATCGTTGGCGATAATTTATTTGTCCTTGGACATACTTTCAGCAACTCGGCCGACCGAATCATTAGCTTCGCCTCCGATCAAGGACGACGAAAAATTTTAACCGTGCACGCCGAGACGCCACAAGGTTTCACAGGTGATTCTGCGGTGAGAACAGCGGTTCTCGCCAACCCGACTGAATTGAGTGGCACCATTTCATACGAATTCTCGCAAAAAGGTGTCGTCGATTCTATTTCAATTATTGTCGAGGCGGCAACCCTATCGGAATCCGACATGATCGTCTTCACCGCTGATACCGCTGGGGCCTTACCTCTGCTCGGACAACTGCTTCCTGAGGCGGGTATTGATCCTGAAGTGGTCAAGTTTACCGGTCTGACGAGATGGGATATCCCTTCAAGCAACCTCCGCAATCCTGGACTTCAAGGAGGTTGGTTTCCTTTACCTGACCCCAATTTATCTGCTAGCTACAGCTATCGCTTCCAATATGAGTTCGAAAAGGTTCCTCATCCTCTCTCAGGTCTCGCTTATGACGGGATTGTGGCGGCGCATGGCATGTTGCAGAACAACTCACAGCGAGTCAATCTTAATGCTTTGCGCAATACCAATGGGTTTATGGGTTCGACCGGCCCATTCCGATTCCGTCAAAACGGGAAAATTGAACGTGCCCTCGCTATTGCTGAAATTCGCAACCAACGGCTTGAGATCGTCTCTCCCGCGCCGCGAAGCTTTGAGCCCTCCTCAATACCGCCATCCTGACCGACGACCGATCATGGCCCAACTTCAAATCTGACAAGAGTTGAATCATTCAGGGTGGCAGAGAGGAAACAACAACAAACGGCCGCAACACGATTGTCACGAAATGTCCTGACCGTTGGCTTTTGGACTCTGATCAGTCGTTTCTTGGGATTTATTCGCGATGTCGTGTTTGCCGCATTGCTCGGCGCCGGTCCAATCGCCGAAGCCTTTCTCATTGCCTTTAGCCTCCCCAACATGTTTCGCCGCATTTTTGCTGAGGGCGCGTTCAATACCGCTTTTGTGCCCATGTATGCCAAAAAGCGGCAATCGGGCCGTGGGGCAACCGAGTTTGCGAGCGATGCCCTCTCGGGACTCGCATTTGTCCTCATCATTCTCACGGGACTGGCGCAGTTGGCGATGCCCGCGATGGTGGTGGCCATGGCGAGTGGATTTATTGGTGATCAGAGATTTGATCTTGCGGTGCTCTTTGGCCGAATTGTTTTTCCCTACGTCTTGTTTATCTCTCTCGCCGCCCTCGTCTCAGGTATTCTAAACACCGCCAACCGGTTTGCGGCGGGCGCCGCTGCCCCCGTCTTGCTCAACATCCTCTTTATCGCCGCGCTGGTCACCTCTTATTATCTTGAGTGGGATGCGGGGCTCACGCTTTCCTTTGCCGCGCCAGTGGCTGGATTGGCTCAATTAGCCCTTGTCTGGTTGGCGCTTCGCCACTCCAAAATCGATATTCGTATTCGACTTCCCCAACTCACGCCAGAATTGAAACGGTTGACAATTATCGCTTTACCGGCGGCTTTGGCCGGGGGCGTCGTTCAAATCAATCTTCTTATCGGTCGTCAAGTCGCTAGTATTTTTGACGGCGCGGTGGCATGGCTTAATTATGCCGATCGCCTTTATCAACTTCCGTTGGGCGTAGTGGGAATTGCCATTGGCATCGTCTTGCTTCCAGATTTGTCAAAGCGACTCGGAGCCAAGGATCAAGCGGGGGCCAAGGAGGCCTATAGCCGTTCAGCCGAGATGGCATTTGCTCTTGCCACTCCAGCCTCTGTAGCCCTAGCCGTCATGCCCCTGCCAATCATTCAAATCCTCTTTGAGAGAGGACAATTTACGCAAGCCGACTCGATCGCGACGTCAGCCGCCTTGGCCATATATGCCGTGGGACTTCCGGCCTTTGTTTTACAGAAAGTCGTACAAACGCAGTTTTTTGCTCGCCATGACACGCGAACCCCTCTTCTCTCCGCGGTGTTGGCCATGATGGTCAATGCGCTTGTGGCCATCGGGTTGAGCGGTCATTTTGGTTATTTGGCGGCCGCTCTAGGGGCGAGTTTAGCGGGGTGGGTGTTGTTGATCATCTTGCTCGTCCAAAGCCGACATCTTGACTCGTCAGCCCGTTTTGATCGGCGATGTCTTGTGGCCATTCCAAAGATCATTGTCGCGGCCATTTTTATGGGCATCACACTGCATTTCGTGGTTCAATATAGTTATCACCACGTGCAAGGTTTGCTCTTGTCCTTTGCCTATCTCACGATATTGGTGTTGGGCGGGGCCCTGATTTATGGCTTATTGCTGTTCTTGCTCGGTGCATTACGCCGAAAAGATGTCCATCGCCTGCTAAAACGTTGAGTTCTTTATTCCTTGAACAATCGATGCAATCCGACTCTCACGAGCGAGACACTCCCTCTCACTACCAAGAGCGACAATAGCAATCCACAAATGAAGCCAACAGCATTAGCGACATAGAATCCCGGTAACCCGAAGACCACATCTTGGACAATCTTGATCCCGAAGAGAAGGGGTGGAAAGCCAATAAAGCCGGGGGTTAGCGACGGGTTTTTCCGGCCGTATTCCATCACCAGCAAACTGCCGAGCAATCCCAACATCCCAAGATATCCTGGTGCCGCGCCGACGAGGAAAACTGCCGGTTCTGGATAGAGCGAATAGGCCAAACCGCCGGCCATACCGCTCAAACAAAAGGCGGCAATCACGGCCCATTGTCGCACCCACTGATTGAGCAAACTCCCCAAACACAAAACAAAGACAAGACTAAAAATCGACGACATCGGACTCAGATGTATGAAGGGATAGGTCAACAAGGTGATGGGCGCGCCACTGCCTTGATAATCGAGACTCTGTAAGAGCAGCGATAGGCGGAGGTGGAAACGAAAACCGACGGGGTCGAAACCCAGCAAAATGTAGCTTCCGATCCGGTCAAAATGAAGACCGGGCGTGAAAGAGAAAACCTGGATGGCAACTTCGACTAGTCCAATTGACAGGGCCAAAATCCATACCACCGGCGGCACGCGACCGAACACGGCCCGATACTCATTCATCGCGTCACACAAGAAATCGCGAGCGGGCCGCGTTCATATTTGATGAATCGCTGTTTAAGGAAGGTCAACGAGAGGAACTCACACGTCTATCCATGGCTCTTTACCCACCTTTAATTCGCTGTAACAACACCACTTCACTATTCGCCGAGATTTTTTCATTCCACCCAGAGGTCACCATTTGACCATCAACCGAGACCGAGACTCCCCGATCTAGCAGATGCGGCCGCAAGGCCGGATATTGTTCCACCAAACCCTTGAGCACATCCTTCACTGTCTCAGCATCTACCTCCACAGACTCTCGGTCGTCAGCCAGTCGTCGAAGACTCGCCCACAGGACGACCTCAACCAATCCCAGCCTCCTGCATGGCTTTCAGCAAGCGCGGCGGTGACATCGGCAAATGAGTCATGCGGACCCCAGCCGCGTTCGACACGGCATTGGCGATTGCGGCCAGAGGTGGACAGATGGAGGTTTCGCCCACTCCCCGCACGCCATAGGGGTGGCCGGGATTGGGCACTTCGACAATCACCGTATCAATAAACGGCAAATCGGAAGCGACCGGGATGCGATAATCGAGGAAGCCGGCATTTTGTAATCGACCATCATCACCGTAAACATATTCTTCGTTGAGTGCCCAGCCAATGCCTTGTACCGCGCCCCCTTGAAACTGTCCTTCAACATATGAAGGATGGATCGCTTTGCCGGCGTCTTGAACAACAGTGTAACGGGTCACCTTGGCGGCCCCCGTCTCCCGGTCAACTTCGGCATCAACGATATGGGTGGCAAAACTCACGCCCGCCCCTGTGGGTGTGGCTTCAAAATGCCCCGAAATGGGTCCCCCCGTATCCCCCATATTGGCGGCGATTTCAGCCAGACTCATCGGCTCAAAATCGCCGGCGTTATGGCCCGACGGTTTGGCGCAACCATCCTCCCAGACCACCGCTTCGGGATCAATGCCCCATTCTTCAGCGGCGCGGGCACAGCATTTTTGAATGGTATCGCGTGCGGCTTTGATGGTGGCCAAACCCGACGCATAGGTCACACGGCTGCCATGAGACACATCGTTATAGCCTAAACTCCCGGTATCGGCGATGGTGGTACGGACACGGTCGAAAGGAATACCGAGCTCCTCGGCCGCCATTTGGCACATCGACGCCCGCGAGCCACCGATATCAGGCGTGCCCACCGCCAAAGACACGGTGCCATCATAGGACAGCGACAGCGTCACGGATGTCTCACCGGAATGGTTAAACCAGAAGCCGCATGAAAGGCCTCGTCCCTGCCCCGGCTTCAGCGGTGCGCGATAGTGCGGATGCGCTCGTGCGGCTTCCAAAGTCTCGATCAATCCGATTCTTTTGAAGCGCGGGCCAAAGGCGGCGCGAGAACCTTCTTTCGAGCCATTCTGAATTCGCACCTCAATGGGATCGAGTCCCAGCTTGTTGCACAATTCATCAATCACACTTTCGACCGCGAAAGCCCCCATTGGCGAGCCCGGTGCGCGATAAGCCGCTTGTTTGGGCCGATTGCACAGGACATCCCATCCCTTGCTGCGCACATGTTCGAGATCGTAGGGGGCAAAAGCCGCCATAGCCGCAAATTCCATGGGTGCGTTCGGAAAAGCCCCACCTTGCAAACGAAATTCGCCCTCGGCCGCCGTGATTCGGCCATCCTTGCGCATTCCAATCTTCACATCCATTGAAGCCGAGGAGGTCGGTCCTGTGGCTCTAAAAACCTCCTCGCGCGACATGACGATTTTGACCGGACGATTGGATTTTCTCGACAGAGCTAAGGCGACCGGCTCAATAAAGACGGTCGTCTTGCCCCCAAAACCGCCGCCAATTTCAGAAGCGGTCACGCGCAACTGACTAGCATCAATGCCTAAGAGCCGCGCGCAGATACGGGCGGCGACAAAATGGCCTTGGGTGCAGCACCATAATTCACCATTCCCATCGGCCCCGAGTTGGGCGAGGCAGGCGTGGGGTTCAATATAGCCTTGATGCGCGGCTTCCGTTTTGAACGTCTTTTCAATCACCAAATCAGCCTTGGCAAAACCGATGTCAACATCACCATGTCCATTCTCATGATATCGAACGACGTTGGGATTCATCCCTTCCGGGACACTTTCATCGGCCACCCCCTCCCTCACAACAGGCGCATCTGGCCGCATGGCTTCGTCAACATCGGTGACAAAAGGAAGCGGGTCATAAACCACGTCAATCAATGCTAAAGCCTCTTTCGCCGCCAAGACAGAAGTGGCGGCGATCGCGGCCACGGCATGGCCATCATACAAAACCCGTTCACCGGCCATCACATTTTCAAGGACATTCCAATCTTCGCCACTCAACTCTTTGGCAAAGTCATCTCGTGTCACAATGGCCTTGACGGAGGGATGGGACTCGGCGCGGGATGTATCAATACTGGTTATTCGTGCATGCGGATGGGGGGAGCGCAGAATGGCACCGTGCAGCATGCCCGAGGCGGAGGCATCGGCCCCAAATCGAGCCCGACCGGTCACCTTGTCAATTCCATCGGGACGAATGGGTCGGGTGCCCACAACCTTGAATTCTCTCGCTTCGAAGGCGTCATCTAATGCCATGATCACAAACTCCTCATCTCTTCGGCGGCATCCATCACCGCTCGTACAATTTTGTCGTATCCCGTGCAGCGGCAAAGATTGCCCGCCAACCAGTAGCGAACTTCAGTTTCTGTCGGGTTGTTCGTCTTCTCAAGGAGAGCTTTCGCCGCGACGAGAATCCCCGGTGTGCAAATCCCGCATTGCAAGGCCGCATGTTCAAGGAATTTCTTCTGAAGGGGATGCAGATTTTCATCATTCGCCATCCCTTCTACGGTTTCAATGTCTTGGCCTTCTGCTTCCGCGGCGAGCATCAAGCAAGCGCAAATCACCTCTCCACCGAGAATGATTGAACAAGCCCCACAATCGCCCGTTCCACATCCCTCTTTCGCCCCCGTCAAATTGAGCCGATCGCGCAAGACATCCAACATGGTTTCCCTTGGATCGCACAGAAATTCTGTGGGATCGCCATTGATGGAGGTGGTGACGTGCATCATCTTCATTGTCTTTCTCTCGCCCGTTGATAAGCCGTTCGTGCGGCCCGCTGTGCCAACACGCCCGCGATGCTGATTCTGAATTCGACCGTGCCACGTTTGTCATCGATAGGATTGCAGGCGGCACGACATGACATCGACAAATTTTCCATCGCCTCATCTTCAAGACGTGTGCCGAGAAGGCATTCAGCCGCTTCTGGTACAAGGACCACGGTCGGCGCGACAGCGCCCAATGCCACACTCGCCTCGCTCACAGTTTCACCGTCAAGGCTCATGTTTACGGCACAGCCCACCACTGCGATATCCATTTCCGTTCGCGGAATAAAGCGAAGGTAGGCGTCAGCTCCCTTTTGGCTTCTCGCTGGCAAGTTGATGGAAGCGACAATGTCCCTAGGCTTAAGATGCGTCTGCCCTGGTGCCTTGACAATGTCATCTATCGATAGGGTTTTGCGTTCAGCATTGGCCCCGACAATTGTCACCGTCGCGCCGGCGGCCAGCATCGCCGGCACTGTGTCGGCGGCGGGCGAGCCATTGCAGAGATTTCCCGCTAGACTCGCTCGTCCTTGGATTTGCGTGGAGCCAATGAGTTCGGCGGCTTCAACGATACCCGGCCAACTTTGCCGCAATTCTTTGATGGCGTTGAGCGTCGTTGCGGGAGTCGCGGCACCGATTTTCCAACCGCCATCAGCCGTTCGCACGACATCGAGCATGCCCGGAATTCGCTTCAGGTCGATCACCAAACTCGGTTGATGAAGTCCCGAACGCAATTGCACGAGCACATCCGTCCCACCTGCGAGATAACGAACGCTGCCCCGCGCATTGGCGGCTATCTCGGCGGCTTTATCAAGACTATTGGGAGCCACATATTCCATGAGTTCAATCTCTATAAATCTTCAGTGGGTCAAGGACTTTGTTCATATCATCATTGCCGATTCTATCTGATGGCGGCAAGGTAGTGAACAGTTTCGACGGCCATTTAATCACCCTCTTTAACGAATTGGCCTCAGAGCGTGACTGACATTTCACTATCACAATAAGCCCCCATTGTCATCACGGAATCACAGCATTCAACCTCAAATGTAACCTTTTGGTTACTTTTTTGGACACCCCGAGTCAAAACCATGAAACTGACAATTTTTTCCCGCACAAAGTTGTCCATACGCCGCTTGCAGCAATACATCATACATAGGTAAGAGATGTGTCAACAGCCACGTGACATCTCAGACGTGTGGGCAGGCGTGGCGCCGCCTGTTACGAAATCGTCTTGAAGGATTGGACAATGCGACATTTCACGCCACAGGAATTTGCCACGCGCAGAGAGCAACTTGATCGAGAATTGGAACAACGGGGACTTGATGGCCTGCTCTGCTTTGCTCAAGAAAGTATGTATTGGCTGACCGGTTACGACACTTTTGGCTTCTGCTTCTTTCAATGCCTCCTCGTTGATCATAAGGGAGATGTCCTGCTCACCCGTTCCGCCGACCGCCTGCAAGCTCAACTCACATCCAACATTGAAGATATACGAATCTACATGGATGATGTTGCGGCTAATCCTGCCGAGGACTTGGTGGACCTGATTCGCCAACGCGGGTTGGCGGGACAGACGTTGGGTATTGAACTCGATACGCATGGTCTGACCGCGTTTAACTACTTGCGTTTGCGTGAGGCCTTGGGCGACGGGGTGCGCCTCGTTGATGCTTCTGATCTCATTTCACGCTTGCGATTGATCAAATCCGAACAGGAGCTCGCCTATACGCGAAAGGCCGCTGCTTTGGCCGATGACGCGTTTGATGCCGCGCTCAGAAAAATAAAGCCGGGTGCCGGTGAAGGCGACATTTTGGCGGCGATGCAAGGCGCAATCTTTGCTGGCGGTGGCGATTATCCCGGCAATGAATTTATTATTGGCTCTGGCCCAAACGCCCTTCTCGTGCGTTATGCTTCAGGCACGCGAACGCTTGATGCGCAAGACCAACTGACACTTGAATGGAGTGGAGTCTATCGACATTACCATGCCGCCATGATGCGCACCGTCATCATTGGCCAGCCTACCCCCCTGCACCACCGCATGCATGACGTGTGCTGTCAAGCTTTACTGAATTGTGAGGCCCAGCTCAGAGGCGGCGAGTCGATGGAAGCGGTTTTCGATACCCACGCCCAAACATTGGATCAGGCCGGTTTCAAGTCGGCCCGCCTTAATGCTTGTGGTTATTCGCTTGGCGCTCGGTTCACTCCCTCTTGGATGGAGCGAGAAATGTTCCGCAAGGGGGAGTCAACCATTTTGCAATCGGGAATGGTCATGTTTGTCCATATTATTCTTGTTGACCATGATACCGCGACAGCCATGACCACGGGGCGCACCTCATTGGTCACCGATGCTGGCGCCGAAGTTCTGTCAAAACATGGTTTAGGACTGGTGACAAATTGAACAGAATGTGAGAGATCAATGAGACATGTCAAATTACTGATTATTGGCTCCGGCCCGACGGGATATACCGCCGCCATTTACGGCGCGCGGGCCATGCTCCAGCCGGTCTTGGTTCAAGGCATCCAGCCCGGTGGCCAATTAACCATCACAACCGATGTTGAAAACTGGCCAGGGGACAAGAATGTTCAAGGCCCAGAATTAATGCAGCGGATGGAGGATCATGCCCGCGATACGGGAGTTGAGATTCTCTTTGACCATGTCAGAGAGGTCAAGTTGACATCGCGCCCGTTCGAAATTCACCTTGATAGCGACGACGTTATAACATGTGACGCCTTGATCCTAGCCACCGGTGCGCAAGCTCGCTGGCTTGGACTCGCGAGCGAGGAGACATTCAAAGGACACGGCGTCTCGGCCTGTGCCACCTGCGATGGTTTCTTCTACCGGGAGAAAGATGTGGTTGTGATTGGTGGCGGCAATACGGCGGTCGAAGAGGCCCTGTTCTTAACCAATTTTGCCAAAACTGTTCGCCTCATTCACCGTCGAGACGAATTGCGCGCCGAAAAGGTTCTCCAAGAACGATTGTTTAATCACAATAAGATTTCCGTCCTTTGGAACCATATTGTGACTCAAATCAACGGTCAGGAAAATCCTAAATTGGTCACCGCCATTGAGGTACAAGATACCTTGGACGGCACATGTTCAACAATCAATTGTGATGGTGTTTTTGTCGCTATTGGTCATACGCCGGCATCTGAATTGGTGATTGATCAAGTCGAAACCCGTCTCGGAGGATATGTGGTGACCCAGCCCGGTAGCACCCAAACGTCTGTCGCAGGTGTCTTCGCCGCCGGTGATCTCGTCGATAGCGTCTATCGACAAGCGGTGACCTCCGCCGGTATGGGTTGTATGGCGGCTTTGGACGCCGAGAAATATTTGGCTGAATCGCTGCGCCATTAGATTCCGGTAAACTCACGGTTAGAATGCTGGCCTTCATTTTGGGAAGTGATGGTCAATTCGTGTCCTTTTGAGACAATTCTATTGGTTTCAAATTGCTGAACGACATCTCTTTAGTCACGATATTTTCGACTTTTGACGGATCTCAAAAAATTGACCTCATCTTATTTCTTGACTTCAGACATTTTGGTCTAGTTTTGAATTTTCAACCCCTTATTTGTAAGGGGTTGTTGGGACAAAACGAATGTTGTGCCCTTTTTTTGAGGGCGAAATCATTATATTATCAGGGCCATAAACACACGGCTTGCCACGCTGGAATCAGCTTTGCGCCAAGCCAAACCAGAAAGATGGGAGGCCCTGATGGGCTCAATTGCTGAAGAATGGATCGAACAAGGTGTCGCCCGCGGCGAAGCGCGCGGCGAAGCGCGCGGCAAAGCTGCCGGTATTGCCGAGGGCAAGGCGGAAACTGTCCTGCGTCTGATCCAACTTAAATTCGGTGATCTATCGAGCGAACGCTCTGAACTTGTACGCAAAGCCACAACTGATCAACTCGATCACTGGCTTGAGGCCTTGCTGACCGCTGAGGCGCTT
>JAJEBG010000033.1 GCA_022824005.1 Paracoccaceae bacterium | reverse complement strand
GCCAACCATCCTAATAAAAACATCAAAAACGCGACGCCTGAAATAAGGATGACAAGGGTTACTCGGTCCATTTTATCCTCACTGCATGGAGAATTGAGACGGGCGGGATGATGGGCGAAGGCGAAATTCGATTCGCCGATTTTTTTTACGACCCTCTTCGGTGGCATTGTCGGCGATAGGTTGTGATTCTCCAAAACCAATGGTGGTGATTTTTTCTGCTACAAAACCCGCCTCGATAATCGCATCAAGCACCGCTTGGGCGCGCAATTGACTCAACGTTTGGTTCATTTCTTCTCGACCTTGGCTGTCTGTATGCCCAGCAATTTCAAGGGGCACATGCTGGCAGTTTCTCAAGACTTCCACCATTTTATCAATGATGTCCAGCGCATCGGACCGAATCCGTACTGAACTGGGCTCAAAGGTGATTTTCTGGGGGCGCTGAGTCTCATCAAGCAATTGCAGGCAAAGCGAGGGGTTCATGGGGGGTGGGGGTTTGTTGATATTTTCGTCCAAAGTAATATTCAACGAATAATCAAGACTGGCCAATCGCTGTGAAAGTAAGTCGTCAATTTTGGCTTCAACATCAGGCCTATCTGAGACTCCCGAGATGACAATCTGGTCATCACGGAGTTGGGCGGAACCTTGGTAAAGAAAGTTCAGGGCTTCACTGGCCAAGATAATCTGATCGCTTGTCACCGGTTGGCTTGCTTGGGGATCAATAACGGTATTGTCTTGGATTAAGGAGGTGTTGAGGGCCGCTTGGGAGGCGAGAAGCGCGACCTTCTTGTTCGTCTCGTTGGCAAAAATACCTGAAAATTCAAGGTCGCTATTGGCCCCTTTCACAATCTTAAAGGTGAAATTGTCGCGTGGGTTTAGATCGGTATTAATGAGAGCCACGGAATAACCGGCGGGCAAAGCCGAAAAGTCCAACGAGGCCGCCCGCAATTCTTTGTCAATGGGCATAACGGTAAAGGTCAAATCTTCCCCTCGAATGACCACATCATGAGCAGATATGTTGACCGCCGTCACAATCGTCTCAACCGCTCGGATCCAATTGGCGTTTGGAGTCCCTCGGGCGAAAGTACAGTGACCTCTCACCTCTCGTTGGTCGCCGTTGGCGGCGGCCAGCATGATCCTCTCACGGTCGGATGAGGTCTCCACATGACATCGATTGATATCCGCTGTCCTGCTATTAAGGGTGAGGTGGAAATGAAACGGTTGCACGAGTGGCGGGGGCGGCGCGGTCAATTGGTAGTCAATGATCTTACCAAAGGGTCGAATCTTGTCGAGCTGGGCCTCGATGCTCTGTTTGACGTCCTCGGAGATTGTGACACCGTTGACGGTGATGTTATCGGCCGTGATAGTGACGAGCGAGATTTCAGGAAGAGCCAGCGCAGAAAGGGCAAAACCGACATCGTCAAACAATTCGTCGGGCGAATTTCCTTCCAAGGTTTGAAGCATTTCGGTCGATAAGCGTCCCGGAAATGCTTTTTCGGCGACCTCTTTAACTTTTTGGTAAGTCTTCTTGCCCATGACAGAACCAAAAAGAACAACAGATGAGCCCGATTTTTGAAAGCGAATAAATGAATCTATGCTTTCGCTCGATTCGGATGTCATTGAATCGCGAATTGAGGTCGCTGGGAATTCGTCCATAAGACGGCGGAGAGCCGCCTCTTGAACATCTGCACTCGGCGCCGTTCCAGCTATTTCAATGAAGGTTCCGTCGGCACGGAGAAGAGGCCAATGAAAGCCTTCCTGCTGCAGCATTGATGCCGCCTTCCTCAAATTAGCGCTCTCAAAGGTCATCACCGTGGCAAAACCAAGAATAGCGGCCAAGAAGGCCGCGAAGAGAAATGAGAGCAGGGGGAAAAGCGCGATCAGCATGGAAGTTAGAAAACCAGTCTTGATGGGTTCAATTATGAAATCATGGCCGCGCAAGCAAAGCAAATGGCAGGAGCCAATCCAGCGTTGCGATTGGCACGAAACAGCATGAGACAGACCTCATTGTCATCAATATCAAGTCGTCGCAGTTGCCATAGCAGATGAAGAGCAAACAAGCCAATGCCCAAGCCGGCCATAATCTGAACCGCAATTATGTCTGATGGCACGATCACAATCGCGACGCTCAAGGTCATTAGAGTGATGGCACACACCAGAAAAAAGATCAGCCATTTCTGGGTCTGCGAACCGAGGAGACGGGCGGTTGAGCGGATACCGACCACGCCATCATCATCCCTATCTTGGTGGGCATAGATGGTATCGTAGAATAATGTCCAGAAAATCCCAGCAAAATAAAGAAGGACGGGGGATAGAGATAGCATGCCTGAATGGGCGGCCCAAGCCAAAAGAGCTCCCCAGTTGAAAGCGATTCCCAGAAAGACTTGCGGCCACCATGTGATCCGCTTGGCGAAGGGATAGAATGCCACAGGTACCAAAGAGATGATTCCAAGAAAAATGGCAAAAGAATTGAAGGTGAGCAATAAACCAAAAGCCAGACTGGCTTGCGCTGTTAGCCAAACCAAGGCTTGTCGGGGAGTGATCTGGCCTGATGGGAGAGGACGGGAGCGGGTGCGCCGCACGTCGGCGTCAAGTTTTCGGTCGGCGAAATCGTTCCAGCTGCAGCCGGCCCCCCGCATCAGCACCGCGCCGATGGCACACGCGAGTGCCAACCAAATATCTTCAACTCGCCGAGTTGATGGTTCCGCGATGATCGCTAAAGAAAGAGACCACCAACAGGGAAGCAAGAGCAGCCAACTGCCGATGGGACGGTCCATGCGTGACAATCTGAGATAGGGACGCGAGAAGGCGGGGGCTTTTGTGTCGACCCAACTTCCCTCCACAGCGTCGGGCAGACTCTCTCGCTCTTTTGTCCCCGCTGGTTTTTGTGCATTATCATTCATAAGGTTATCACCATGCCAGATAAGTCCCTGAAAGCAAGACTTTTTGTCGATCATCCCCTCGCCGCTTCTCAATCGGTATCGTTAAATGGGCGGCAAGCCCATTATCTTCTGCGGGTGATGCGGTCGCGGAATGGGGATTCCGTATCTATATTCAACGGCCGTGATGGGGAATGGAGTTCAGAGTTACAAATGTCGCAAAAGGAGCCCCGTCTTGTATGCCGCCAACTTATCCACCCGCAAGAGGCGGGCCCTGATGTCTGGCTGCTGATGGCTCCCCTGCGGCCGGCTCGAGTTGAATTTGCCGTGGAGAAAGCAGTTGAACTCGGGGTTTCGCGCATTGTCTTTGTTATGACCGATCACACAATGCCAAGAGGTGTCAATCTGAAGAGGTTGCAAGCCATCGCCATTGAGGCGGCGGAACAATGTGGGGGGTTGCATATTCCAGAAATTGAAGATGTCTCTCCCTTGGTCGACGCTCTCAAAAATTGGCCGTCTGCCCGCACTCTTTTGTTTTGTGACGAGATGACAATGGTGGAGTCCGTGCCATCACTTCAATCTTTGCCGCAAAGCCCATCGGCTCTCTTGGTGGGACCTGAGGGGGGATTTTCGGAGACTGAAAGGCGGGAGATGATGGCGCTTGATAAAACTTTGCGATTGTCATTGGGCCAGAGGTTGCTACGAAGTGAAACCGCGGTGGTGGCCGGTCTCACGATGATCAATGTCGCCCTTGCCGCGAGAGTCAGCTCACAGGTATAAGTCAACAGAAAAGTCGCCATTCGAAAGTTCTGCCTCATGTCAATTCCCCAAGCGGGTGGCCAACCCGTTGAGAATGCGCACCAACTGGTCGCCTACCTTGAGTCGGGCTCTCGGCCGAAAGCCGATTGGCGTATCGGCACAGAGCATGAAAAATTTGGTTTTAATCTCAAGACTTTGACCCCGCTCCCTTATGAGGGTTCGTGTTCAATCAAATCGCTTCTTGAAGGGCTTAGAGACCAGTTTCATTGGCGTCCGTTGCACGAGGCGGGCCAGATTATCGGGTTGGAAAAGGATGGTGCCAATATTTCTCTTGAACCCGGCGGGCAACTGGAGTTATCGGGCGTCCCCCTAGTGTCGCTGCATGAGACCTGTGATGAAGTCAACGAGCACCTGCATGAGGTGAGTACGGTCGCCGAGCGCCTTGGTGCCGGTTTCATCGGCCTTGGCGCGGCCCCCTTCTGGTTCCATGAAGACATGCCATTGATGCCGAAAGGCCGGTACCGATTGATGACCGATTACATGCAAAGGATGGGTCGCTTTGGTCTCAATATGATGTATCGCACGTGCACTGTGCAAGTGAATCTCGATTTT
Organism: Paracoccaceae bacterium; assembly: GCA_022824005.1. Taxonomy (GTDB): domain Bacteria; phylum Pseudomonadota; class Alphaproteobacteria; order Rhodobacterales; family Rhodobacteraceae; genus JAPOXR01. The sequence continues at coordinate 69,508 of JAJEBG010000033.1, read as the reverse complement.
TCATCAGAAACAGACATGGTCAAGAAATTGCGGGTAGGACTGGCTTTGCAACCTGTGGCGACGGCCCTATTTGCCAATTCGCCCTTTTTTGAAAATGAAATGTCGCATATTTTGAGTGTGCGAAGCCGCTTCTGGTTGGACATCGACAGCGACCGTACTGGCATGCTACCGTTTGTCTTTGAGGAGGGTTTCGGCTTTGAAGCTTGGGCTGAATACGCGCTCGATGTCCCCATGTATTTTGTCTATCGGGACGGCATCTATATTGACGCGCTTGGACAATCATTTCGAGATTTTTTGAACGGAAAATTACCCGCCCTCCCGGGCGAGAAGCCCTTGATTTCAGATTGGGCGGATCATTTGACGACCATCTTTCCCGAGGCACGAATCAAGCGGTTTATTGAGATGCGTGGGGCCGACGCCGGGCCGTGGCGATCTCTTTGTGCCTTACCCGCGTTCTGGACCGGTCTTCTTTATCATCAACCCTCGCTCGATGCGGCTTGGGATTTGGTCAAGAATTGGGATACAAGCCAACGAGAGTCGCTGCGTCTGGTGGCTCATCAAAGTGGGTTGCAGGGGCAAGTGGAGAATGTCCATCTCGGTGAACTCGCCAAAGAGATTCTGGCATTGTCTGAAGCGGGATTAAAGGCGCGAGGACAGACATCGGCCAATGGGCTGATTCCCGATGAGACGCATTTTCTCAATTCGTTGCATGATATTGTTGAGTCAGGTTTGACTCCTGCTGAAGACTTAATGCGCCGAGTGGAGAAGGAATGGAACGGTGATCTCAAAGAAATCTTCCGTCACTGCAGCTACTGATCGGGAGTCCTTTTGAAGAGCTCGACGCGAGACTCGGTGCCTTTCCAAAGGCGTCGGATATTTTGGTGGTGATGGGCGACGACAAAAATGGACATCACAAGGGTCAACGCGAGGAAATCGGTTCGGGAAAATAGGAAAAGCCACAGCGGGGCCAAAATAACGGCGGTCATTGAGGCCACCGAGGAGATTCGCAAGGCGATAAAGGCCAAGAGCCAAGTCAAACAGGCCAATACGCCAATGGGCGGTGTTAGGGTGAGAAGGATTCCGAGATAAGTGGCGACGCCTTTGCCACCCCGAAAGCGAAGCCAAATAGGGTAAAGGTGACCCAGAAAGGCCGCTAGCGCCGCCATCTGGGTGAGAATGTCATCGTCGAATAATGTATCGCAGAGGAGCACCATAAGGGCTCCCTTTCCGCCATCAAACAAGAGTGTGAGGAAACCAGCCCCTTTATGGCCGGTGCGCATCACATTGGTGGCTCCGATATTGCCCGATCCAATTTTATGGAGATCACCGAGGCGAAAGAGACGTGTCAAAAGCAGTCCAAATGGGATGGAGCCGATGAGATAGCTCATACCAAGGAAGAGTGCGATTAAGATCTCGTCAATCATCAAAGCGGTGCCGCTCGATAGATTTCTTGGCCGTTCAAGAAGGTTCGCAAGACTTGGCCTTGCAGCATCTGCCCGTCAAAGGGTGTATTACGAGACTTTGAGAGCAAACGATGGCGGTCAAGTGTGAAGGGCGATTTGAGGTCAAACAACAATAAGTCGGCCGGTGCGCCGACAGATAAGCGCCCCGTATCCAGACCGAGCAATTGCGACGGGTGATACGAGAGCGCCCGGAACAGGGTGGGCAGGGGCAAGCCATCATTGAGGTGAAGGCGCAAGGCAGCCGGCAAGAGAGTTTCAAGGGCGACGGCCCCACTCGCCGCGGTCTCAAATGGCAGTCTTTTTGACTCCTCATCCTGCGGCGTGTGCATTGATGAAATGACGGTAATTAATCCGTCGGCCACGGCCTCAACAACGGCCGCTCGATCGGTTTCTGCCCGCAAAGGCGGTTTGACTTTGTAGAATGTTCGATATTTGGAAATGTCCAATTCATTGAGGGTCAAATGATGAATCGATGTGCCCGCCGACACTTTATGCCCATCATGGATGGCGCGCTCTAGAGGGGGCAACGCGGCGGATGTGGTGATTTGGTCGGCATGATAAGACGCGCCGGTTATCTCAACCAAAGCTAGATCCCGCTCGAGTCCCATTCTTTCGGCGAGGCTTGAGACGCTTGGCAGCCCCATCAGTGAAGCCAGAGCACTGCTGGTGGCGGCCGCATCACGGGATAGGTCGGGATTTTGTGGATGGCCGATGACCAAAGCGTTATGAGATTGGCAGTAAGTCAAACAGCGCCCCATGACTTTGGCATCTCTGACGGGTTTGTCACAATCAGAAAACGCGATTGCGCCGGCATCTTTCAGGAGACGAATTTCGGTCATCTCCCGCCCCTTTCGACCTTTGGTCAAAGCCGCGATGGGTTGAATGCGCACCGTGGCATCGGTCTCTGCCCTTTGGCAGAAAAATTGTAGAGTTTCGGGATTGTCAATCGGCGGCGATGTATCAGGGCGGGTCACAATCGTCGTGACGCCTCCAGCGGCCGCGGCCCGCGCGGCACTACCAAAACTCTCCTTGTGACGCTCGCCTGGCTCACCAATCTTGACCCCGATATCGACGAGACCAGGGGATAGATAATTGTCACCACAGTCGATCGTTTTTTGACCTGATTCGAGTGGAATATCGGCACCCACAGCGGCAATTTGCCCTTGATTGATGGCCACCGCCCCGGAGGTCACAGAATTTTGTTCTGGACTAATGAGTTGGGCATTGTGGAGAATCAAATCAAATTGGGGCATCGGCTTATTGACCGAGTTGGTCTGGCGTGGCGAGGGGCATCGCGCCCTCTTGATGCCGTAGGCGGGGCAGCAGATGCAGCACGGCCATTCGCACCGCCACTCCCATCTCGACCTGTTCCTGAATCACGCTGCGGTTGATATCGTCCGCGAGTAGGCCATCAATTTCGACGCCCCGATTCATCGGGCCGGGATGCATGATAATGGCATCGGGCCGAGCGACCGCTAGCTTCTCTTCATCAAGACCATAAAGATGAAAATATTCTCGCAGGGACGGCACGAAAGAGCCGCTCATACGCTCTTCCTGCAGGCGCAGCATCATCACAATGTCGACATTTTGAAGGCCCTCTTTCATATCGTCGAAAATTTCAACGCCAAATTCGGCGAAAATCGGGGGCACAAGGGTGGACGGTCCAATCATACGCACGCGATTTTGTAATTTTGATAATAAGAGGAGATTAGAGCGGGCAACGCGCGAGTGCAAAATATCGCCGCAAATGGCGATTGTTAACCCCTCAACCCGGCCTTTGCTGCGGCGGATGGTGAGGGCGTCAAGAAGGGCTTGTGTCGGATGCTCATGGCGACCATCGCCGGCATTGACGACAGAGCATTCAACTTTCTGTGCCAAGAGGTCGACGGCCCCTGATTGAGGATGGCGGACCACCAAGATGTCGGGCTGCATGGCGTTCAATGTCATGGCGGTATCAATCAATGTTTCGCCTTTGCCGACTGAACTTGCTAAAACATTGAGACTCATCACATCAGCGCCCAACCGTTTGCCAGCTAATTCAAAACTGGCTTGGGTTCGAGTGGAGCGCTCAAAGAACATATTAACCTGCGTCGTCCCGTTCAGCACAGATGCGCGCTTGTCCCGACCTCGGTTGAGTTGGGCATATGATTCGGCCAAATCGAGAGTGGAGTGAATATCATCCACTGACATTGACTGAATGCCCAAGAGATGTTTCATGGAATAGTGTGTCATGCCCAACCACTATAAGTTCGGTTCAAACTGATTGAAAATCAACTGTTCAACCGCAGGAGGTTTGGACCTATGCTAACATGAAAGAGACTGGAGTTTCAGGGGGCAAGAAAAACTTTTTGCGTGCGATCTCTAGAGCTTGATTGGCGGCGGCGGACATCGGGTCTTTTAATTTTCGATCATGGGTAGGGGTTCGTTGAGTTTGAGATGGGAGTCCAAGGCTTTAACCCGCCGATGAAATTCTTCAACAAAGCGGAATCTTTCGCTATGCTCGTGAAGTCTCTTGGGGAGTCAGGTAAGCGACGATGATGCAACTAAATCCGTCTCAAGACCCGGAAGTTATACGAATGCTGCTTGAGCTTTGTATCGAGACGGGGGCTGATGAGCCCATTGGGGACAAGCCAATCAATCGGTTCAAACAATTGGCAGATATTCAAAAAGTTGAATTGACGCCAAAGGAAACAGTGGTCGCTGAAGTCACTCCACCGCCAAATGAATCGGTCGGCAACGACAAGGCGGTTGACATCGCCACGCGTCAGGCCGAAAACTGTCACACTCTGGCGCAATTAAAGACAAAGATGGCGGCTTATCCCTATTGCGCCCTCCGAGAAGTGGCACGAAATCTGGTGTTTTCGGACGGCGAGCCCGGTGCCCATGTGATGTTAGTGGGAGAAGCGCCGGGCGCCGAAGAGGACGAACAAGGCAAACCCTTCGTTGGAAGTTCGGGCCAACTCCTTGATCGAATGTTTGCTGAGATTGGGCTCTCACGAAATCATCAAGACCCGACGCAGGCCATTTACATCACCAATGTCATTCCGTGGAGACCGCCGGGCAATCGCAACCCTTCCAAAATCGAGATCGCCATGATGTCGCCATTTGTTAAGCGTCATGTTGAGATTATTAAGCCGAAAATCCTCGTGGCCGTGGGGAACTTTTCTTGCGCTGTTTTTTTGAGCAAGAGCGGCGTCACCCGTCTGCGGGGAAAGTGGTTTGAATGGCGAGAGATTCCGCTTCTTCCATTGTTTCATCCGGCGTATCTTTTGCGCGGTCCGGGACGTAAAGCGGACGCATGGCATGATATGTTGATGATCCAAAGAAAACTAAGGGATTTGGCATGAGTAACAAAGAGCGGCCCTTTATTCCCATTCGCATTGCTGTTCTCACCGTCTCCGACACACGCAGTCTGACGGATGATATATCGGGGCAATGGTTGGCAAGCCAAATATCACAATCAGGTCATACCGTGACGGGTCGTGCGGTGCGGCCCGATTCTCGGAAAGCGATCACTGACCAGCTTCTTGAGTGGGCGCATCATCCAAATATTGATGCCATCATATCAATCGGCGGCACTGGGTTGACCGGCCGGGATGTCACGGTTGAAGCCCATCGAGACATATACGAGAAGGAGATGGACGCCTTCAGTGCCGTTTTTGCGTCGATCTCGGTGGCGAGTATCGGCGCGTCGGCCATTCAGTCTCGGGCCTGCGGGGGTGTGGTCAATGGCACCTATTTGTTTGCCCTGCCGGGATCTCCGAATGCGTGCAAAGATGCATGGGAAAAGATCTTGAAATCACAGTTCGATTATCGAAATCGGCCGTGCAATCTAGTGGAAATCATGCCTCGCCTTGATGAGCATTTGCGAAGAAAATAGTTGATCGGATTTTCCATTTATAAATCTCATCGATTGATGATAAAGTGAGACGTTGTCGAATGGGTTTGAGGTGAGTGAGACATGCGGTTCCTTAAGAACAGTATTATCGGCTTGTTTCTGACGGGACTGACTTTGGGTCTCTTTGGTTATGCTGGCTCGATCGTCTATTCGGCTTTTCAAGAGAGGATGGAACGCCAACCCCCAAGCCGCAGAGCGAGCGAGCAGGTCTATGCGGTAAATGTCAAGGTCGGTGAGAGTACGACAGTGGTGCCAAAAATCACCACTTTCGGGGAGGTTCGGAGTCTACGCACGTTGGAGCTCAGAGCTCCGGCGAGCGGTGCGATCGTGGAACTCTCGCCAAATTTTGTCGAAGGGGGTGTGTTTGCGGAGGGAGAGTTTATTCTCGCCGTCGATCCCTCGGATGCTAAAGTGGCGGTCGATTTGGCCGTCGCCAATCAAGATGATGCCGAGGTTCAACTCAATGATGCGAGACGTGATTTGGCGATTGCCCATGAGGAGCAATTGGCGGCCGAACACCAAGTTGAATTGCGGAAGCAATCCTTGGCCCGGCAAAATCTTCTTCGCAGCCGGGGGGTGACCACAGATACCGCGGTCGAAGCCGCTGAATTGGCCTTGTCCGCCGCCAATCAAGCCTTGTTGACGCGCAAAAAGACGGTGGCTCAAGCGGAAACCCGAGTGGAGCAAACCCAATCGTTGTTGCGCCGCCAAGCCATCACTATTGGCGAGGCGCGCCGAAAATTGGCCGAAACGCGCTTGAAAGCCGAGTTCGCGGGGACGCTCACGAATGTCAACCTCGTGCAAGGCCGCCTCGTCAATGCCAAGGAGCGAATCGCACAACTTGTCGATCCCGACTCCATCGAAGTGGCGTTTCGTGTCTCGAACGAACAATATTCGCGGATTATCGGAGATGATGGGCGTCTCCGACCTCTTGAGGTGAATGTGACAGGGGTGTCCTTAAAGGCGCAAGCGACTATTGTGCGTGAGAGCGCGATTGTGGCTGAGGGGCAGACCGGCCGATTGCTATTTGCCAGTCTGAGGGACAGTCGCCGTTCGGGTTTGCGACCGGGCGATTTTGTGGAGGTTGAGGTTGCCGAGACGTCTCTCAACAATGTCTTCGTTCTGCCCGCCGAGGCCGCTGACTCACAGAGCCAAATACTGGTTGTGGCTGAGGGCGAGCGGCTTGAAGAAAGAGACGCAAAAATCATTCGAAAGCAGGGCGATGAGATCATCGTCTCGGCGGATGATCTTATTGGACGGATGATTGTCACCAAGCGAACCCCGGTGATTGGCAGTGGTATTCGCGTTCGTCCGGTCTTACCCGAGAATGCTTCAATACCAAACGAGGTGGAGCTCGTCTCGCTGACCCGTGAGGAACGAGAGGATTTGATGGCCCTCGTCAAGAATAATCAACGAATGCCAGAAGCCGCCAAGAAGCGCGTTTTGGAACAATTGGCACAGGAAGAGGTCCCACAAGCTATGCTCGATAGATTGCGGGCCAGAATGGGCGGGTGAGTCGCGTGCAAACGAATAATCCTTTGGCGGGTATTCTCAAATATTTTGCCTACCATCGAACCGCCGCCAACCTCATTCTTGTGGTCGTGATTGCCCTTGGATTGGCGGCCTTTCCGCAATTGCGCTCACAGTTTTTCCCTGACACCGTTTACGAAAGCGTCCGTGTCGCTATCACTTGGGATGGGGCGGGCGCATCGGACATCGACGATGCCATTGTTCAACCGGTGATCGTGGAATTGCAAAATATTGAAGGCGTCATTGATACCCAATCGAACGCGTTTGAAGGTCGAGCCACGATTTCGCTGGAATTTGAAGAAGGGTGGGACATGCAGCGGGGTGTCAATGACACCAAAGCCGGGCTCGACAATATCATACCCGAATTGCCCGATGATGCAGAGATAGCGCAGGTGCAACGGACCTCTTGGAGTGACCGGGTAACTGACATCATGATCACCGGGCCAGTTGATGTTGTCCAATTGGGAAGATTGGCCGATGAATTGGTCGTGCGTCTGTTCGAGAAAGGCGTCGCCCAAGCCAATATTTCAGGCATTGAAGCGCCAAGAACACTTGTTGAAATCAATGAAGCTGACCTGACGCGTCATGACATCACTATTCGCCAGATCGCCCGTCAAATTGGGGGTGAAGCCAAAACAGACCCAAGCGGTGAAGTGGGCGCATCAACGCGACTTCGCGCCGGCATCGCCAAACGGTCACCTGAGCAAATAGAAAATATTGTCGTGCGCTCCAATCCAGATGGCTCAAAACTTTTTGTCGGCGATTTTGCTACCATTCGAGTGGAAAGGGTCGATCGAAACCAAGCCTTTTTCGTCGATAAACATCCAGCGGTCTCTATTCGTGTCAACCGGTCGGAGAGGGGCGATGCCATCGAAATGCAGAAAATGGTTGAGGAGGTGGTTGAAAAATTTTCTACCACTTTGCCGTCAGAGGTCACGACTGATCTCATTCGGACCCGCGCTGATGCCATCACCGGTCGCCTCAACATTCTCTATAGCAATGGCCTTCTTGGGTTAGGTTTAGTGATTGTGCTGTTGTATTTGTTTCTCAGTTTCCGAGTCGCGTTTTGGGTGGCCGCAGGCATACCGACAGCCATGTGTGCCGCGGTGGCGTTGATGTATGCGTTTGGCTTGTCACTCAATATGGTTTCGCTCTTTGGTTTGATCATCACGCTTGGAATTGTGGTCGATGACGCCATTGTGGTGGGTGAGCACGCCGATTTTAGGCGTCGACAATTGGGAGAATCGGCGGATGTGGCTTCGACGCGAGCCGCCATCTCAATGTCAGCGCCGGTATTTGCCGCTACCATCACCACCATCATTGCCTTCTTTGGATTGACCATGATTGGGGGGCGTTTTGGCAATATTATTGTGGAATTAGCTTTTGCCGTGGTCGCGGTACTCGCCGCGTCTTTGCTGGAATGTTTCTTTATTCTACCTAACCATCTGCGACACGCTTTGAAGGAGAGGCATTCGACGCCATGGTACGATTGGCCGAGCCGGTGGGTTAACCAAGGATTTGCTTGGGTCCAACAAAGGCTATTTCGTCCCTTTGTCGAATTGATTCTGATCTTTCGCTATCCCATTGTCGCGGGAGCCTTTGTGTTATTGGCCTTGCAAGTCGCTTTGTTCATTGGTGGAGATGTTCGTTGGCGGTTTTTCAACGCGCCCGAATTGGGCTCGGTCAACGGATCCTTTGCCATGGTCAACGAAGCGGACCGTTCCGATGCGAGCGAGATGATGCGTGAGTTGCAGCGTGCCGCCAATGCGGTGGGCACCGCCTATGAGGGGGAATTCGGACTCAACCCCATCACTTATGTGGTTGCCGGTATTGGTGGCTTTACGGGCCGGGGTCTTGCGGGGGCTGAGACCAAAGACAGGGATTTGATCGGAACCATTGCCATTGAATTGATAGATGCCGACCTTCGACCTTACTCTTCGTTTGCATTTGCCGCTCGTTTGCAGCAAGAAATCAGACGTCACCCGTTGCTCGAAACATTATCGTTTCGCAGTGGACGATTTGGCCCGGGAAGTGACCCGTTGCAGCTCCAATTGTCGGGCGGCAATGCTGACGTGTTGAAAATCGCCGCCGAAGAGGTGAAGAGCGAGTTCGCTTCGTATCCAGAATTCTCCTCCCTTGAAGATGATCTTGCCTTTGGCAAGGAGGAATTGGTCCTTGAACTCACTCCGCAAGGCCGGGCCCTTGGCTTTACCATTGATGAAGTGGGATCTGTCCTGCGTGACCGATTGGCGGGCGTGGTGGCGGCCTCTTTTCCCGATGGGACACGAACAGGAGAAATCATTGTCCGAGTCCGAGAAAGTGAAACCAAGAGTTCGAATTTTCTTGAGCAGTGGAGTTTAAGGTCTCAATCAGGTGAATACGCGCCGCTGTCGGACATTGTGACCGCTGTTCGGTCACTCGGGTTCTCGACGATCCGTCGTGATAATGGGATACGCGTTGTCACCATATCCGGGGAGGTCTCGGAAGATAATCCTGACCGTATTTCGGAAGTCGCCCGAGAATTGCAGATGACGATCCTGCCGAACATCGCAACAAAATATGGGATCACATGGAAACTTTCGGGTTTGGCCGAAGATGAACGAAACTTCCTCAACGATGCGTTGATTGGATTGATCATGGTGCTGTTGGGGATTTTTTTGGTGATGGCTTGGGTCTTCTCGAGTTGGACGCGGCCGCTGATTGTTCTGCTCACTGTGCCTTTTGGTCTCGTGGGCGCGATATGGGGGCATTATATCTGGAATGTTCCATTTTCGATGTTTTCGGTGATTGGTCTTGTGGGCATGGTGGGTATCATCGTCAATGACTCCATCATTCTCATTACGACGATCGACAAATATTCAAAGGAGCAGGGGATTCTTCAAGCGATCAAGAACGCCGTGGTTGATCGATTTCGACCTGTATTGCTAACCACTTTGACAACGGTCGTGGGGTTAATTCCACTCTTGTATGAAACATCGGCACAAGCGAGTTTTCTTAAACCGTCGGTAATCACGCTCGTCTATGGTTTGGGATTCGCTATGTTTCTGGTCTTGCTTCTGGTGCCGGCCATGGTCGCCATTCAAACCGATGCCGCGAGGTTCCGACGCTCTTTGTCTCGTGCCCTTCGCGCCCCACGACGGGGCCGAATAATTCGCCTTGTGATCTTCGCCGCCGCCATCCTTATGACCTGTTGGTTCGGGATGACGCTCGGCTCGGTCATTTGGTTCGGCGAATGGCCCACGCCTCTGATGCCATGGTTAGACGTGGCTTGGGCTTTGCCCCCGCAAGTGACGGGTCTCGCTTCGTTCCTCATCGGTATCATGCTGATCTGTGCGACGAGTTTTATTCTTGGACTGGTTCTTCTTTATTTTGGGCGATACAGCCGGTCTTAGCCGTCACTTCCGCAGCCGGTGTATTCAATCGCTTGGTTTTCTGTGACAACGACGATCTTGATTTTTGATCTTTCAATTCCCAAGATCGATGCCTCTGATGAATCTATTCGTGCCTGAAGGCGAACCGTGCCGTCGTCCGAAAGGCTCGATTTGATATCACTGAATTCCACATGAGGATGGAGATAATCGGGGAGGGCGGCGATGGCCAAAGGCGGTCGAAAATCCGTCTTTATTTGACCATCTAGGATAAAGTGATGGTCTTCACTAGGTCTCAATCGACAGTCAAATGGGCGGACAACTGTTACCATTTTATTGTCCAGCACTCGGATAATTTCATCCACCCAAATAGAGAGTTCAGCTCCCAACTCGGCTCTGAATTGGATTTGTTCTGGTATACAAATATCATCACAGATTCCGAATTCAAAAAGACCCGCGACACGAACGGGGGCGTTGGGATTAGGCACGTCCACGATGATCGGAAAGACAACTTCATCTCGGTAACCGATGATGGAAATCGCGGCATCAGGATCAACGATCAAGGTCGGATTGGGATAATGAATCTCGGGTGTTGATGCGTTGGCAAGGAGAGTCCATGTGATATGCGGGGCGATGCCATCGTCGCCCACCAATCGCCAATAGGTTTTCCAACCCTCGGCGAGGACGATTTTTAAGGCAAAGACATGATGAGAATCCTCGTGATGATGTTGGCGCCACCCTTTCAGGATTTCAACTTTTGCTGGCGGATTCTCGTTACTGAATAAAAGTGATGGCTCCGCCATGGCCAATGAATGAGCCATGTGTGCACATCCAAATAGGGCCAAAGTCAGGCCAAAAACTCTTATCGAGATCAAACCAAAGCAAGAGATGATTGAACGGATACCTGTTATCATGGCGGTTTGAACCTCAATTGGGTTAGCATTTGAAATTTTGGTGCCCCTCAAGATTGATGAGATAAACGGATTGTTCTCTCTGATATCTCCTCAACAGTACCATTCTTGACTCCTGTTCGTAGCGTTTCGGTGTGGAGTCTCGGCTCCGCCGCCCAATTTCTTGTCGTCTCGAAATGCCGAGGCTTGCAGAGGACAAGACGCCGATTTTGTCGGGGGCGGATATTTCTCCTCACATGATAAAAGTTGTGGCACAAACAGAGTCAATACATTAAGCGTTGGGAGGCCATAAGGTGCAAGTGTAAACGTAGGTTGATGGGAATGGATTTTGACGAAAAGGAACTTGTCGGCCAACTCTTGGTCTCAATGCCAAAAATGGCGGATAAGCGTTTTACCAACAGTGTCATTTTGATGATTCATCACAATGAAGAGAGTTCGATGGGTGTGGTGGTGAATAAGGTGGCCGGTTTGATGCAGGTGGGCACGTGGTCAAAGGAAGAAGAGAAAGTCAAGAGTGAGTCAGATCCTCTGCCTGTATATTACGGCGGCCCTGTTGATTGTGAACGGGCGACCATTATCCACTCTCGTGATGTCAAAGATTATTCAGAAACAGTGGCGCTCGGAGAGCATTATTGTGTCACCGCCTGTCCGGATATTCTTGAAGACTTTAGTCGGGGTGATGGGCCAAAAAATATGATCATCGCTTTGGGTTATGCCGGTTGGGGGCCGGGTCAATTAGAAAGTGAATTGCGAAAAAACGCTTGGCTGGTCTGTAAAGGCGGGCGGACACTCGTCTTCGATACGCAAGACGATCAGAAATGGGAATCGGCCCTCAAATCAATGGGTATCCGACCGAGTATGTTGACTTCAATGGGAGGAAGCGCCTAATCTTTTTCCTCTGCGGCGCGTGTGAGGCGATCGTTGATGGTGGTCCCCAAACCTCCCCAAGGGATAGGCGCAATAGCAATTACCGATTTGCCTAATTGCGACGCTTTTGTATCAGCGAGACGGAGCAGGGCGTAGAGATTGACGGCCGCTTCTTCGATATCACCACGCGGTGACAAGTTGAAATCATCGTTGGGACTAGGATCACCGAAGCCGATTCGGACAAAATTCTCGGCGAAATCTCTGACATTGATACAAAGATGTGCGCGAGGTGAATAATGCTGACGATGTTGGCCCGGTGTCTGCGGTTGGTTTTTCCCTGTTAAAGCTTTGGGTTTAATTCCCAATGAGTTCGAGACCGTGGAATCCGTCAAAGCTCCCGAGCGCAGCCGGATGATCTCATTTTTTTTGGGCCATAAGATTGTCGATTCGAGACCCCATTGACAATCGCCACCGTCAATGATCGCGTCAATCCGACCGTCGAGATCGTCAAGCACGTGACTGGCTTGTGTCGGACTGACATGGTTAGACAGGTTGGCCGACGGAGCCGCCAGCGGTTGGCCGCATTCATTGAGTAAACGTTGGGCAATGGGATGCGATGGGATTCGTATGCCGACGAGTGATTGATTGCCAGCGACAAGCGAGTCGAGTGGTGATGAAGGACGCTTCGGTAACAAGAGTGTCATCGGGCCGGGCCAAAACCGCTCGGCAAGGCGGAGGGCCAAATCATTGAAAGTGAGAAGTTCATATGCCGCGCTGAGATGACTGAAATGCACAATCAGTGGATTTGAATACGGGCGTTTCTTGGCCTCGAATATTTTTTCCAATGCGCAAGGGTTTCGCGCATCGGCTCCCAATCCGTAGACGGTTTCAGTAGGAAACGCGACCGTGCCACCCCGCGCCAGAATCTGCGCGGCGCGAGCGATGGATATCCCATCATCAGCCAGAATCTCGGTCTTCAACATACACTATCTCCATATCAAGATCGTGGCGTTTTTTGTGGCACTCGCCCACAAATTGCCCTAGACTGTCGACTATCCGTATTCAATCAGTGTCGCCCATGTCTTATCAAGCCCCCGTCGGAGAATATCAGTTTCTTGATCAACAGGTTTTTCCCAACATTCCCCAGATCGAAAATGGATTATTTTCAACTTTAGAAGGTGATGAAGTGTTGTCGGTATTGGAGACCGCCGGCAATATAGCTGAAAAATCCATCCTGCCGATCCAACAAATCGGCGATACCCATCCATCCCGACTTGAAAATGGAGTGGTGCGAACACCGCCGGGCTTTGCAGAAGCTTATTCCACGGTCACCGAGGGGGGATGGATAGGACTTACAGCCGATCCCGAATACGGAGGGCTCGGTCTTCCCATCGCCCTCCGCTGTGCGTTTACCGATGCGATGAACGGGGCCTGTATGGCCTTTGGTCTCAACCCGATGCTGACACAATGTCAAATTGATGCCATCGAACAGCATGCTAGCGACGATATCAAGGCCCTTTACCTGAGAAAACTGATCGCTGGTGAGTGGAGTGGTACCATGAACATTTCCGAGCCGCAGGCGGGTTCTGATGTCGGGGCCATCCGCACCCTCGCCACTCCTGTGACTGAAGATGAATATCTGCTCAGCGGCGAGAAAATATATATCAGTTGGGCTGATAGTGATTTTGTTTCAAATGTCTGCCATTTGGTGCTGGCGCGATTGCCTGACTCGCCCCGAGGTTCGAAAGGTTTAACGCTTTTCTTAGCACCGAAATTCGTTCCCAATGATCAGGGTGAGCCGGGTGAGCGCAATCACATTCAAATTTTGTCGCTAGAGCACAAAATGGGGATTCATGCGTCCCCCACCGCGGTGGTTCGATACGACCAAGCCCGCGCTTGGTTGATTGGTGAGCCACATTGTGGCTTGGCGGCGATGTTTACCATGATGAACAATGCCCGTTTGGGTGTGGGCATACAAGGTGTCGGTGTGGCAGATGCCGCGTGGCAGCAGGCCAGAGATTATGCTTTGCAACGGGTGCAAGGCAAGACAGAGCGAGGTCAGAATGGTTCTATTGCTTCGCATCCCAACGTTCGCCGCTCGTTGGCCAAAATGCAGGCAATGATTTTTGCGGCACGGTCGATTTGTGCTCTCTGTGCCTACAGTCTTGATAGGGCGAAGGAGGAATCGGAGTGCCATTGGCAAGAGTTAGCCGCCGTGCTCACGCCCGTAGCCAAAGCTTTTGGGTCTGATATCGGCCTTGAGGTGTCATCGGCGGCGCTGCAAGTCCATGGGGGCGCTGGATATGTTGAGCAAACGGGCGCATCGCAGTTTCTCCGTGATGCCATGATCGCCACCATTTATGAAGGCACAAACGATATTCAATCGCTTGATCTCGTGAATCGGAGACTCGCCCCGTCAGGTGCCATCTTTGATCTTCTGAATGGGATACAGTCAACCATCGCCGCCTCATCGCATAGCGATCTCGCGTCCCTATTGAAGGAAGCCGAAACATGTGTGCGTTCAAGCGCCAAAACTCTTGCCGATGCGTCATCCTTTAGTTTTCGCGCCGCCGGGGCCAATTCATTCTTGCGCGCATTGGCTCTGGTGATTGGCGGTCAATGCCACTTGGTGGCGGCGGCGCACGACAAAGATAGATACGCGTTGGCCGAGATTTTTATGAAGCGATGCCTTCCTGAAACTCATCATCTGTGCAGCGAATCGGTTTTAGGGGATGATGATTTGTTTGCTCTCCATCTTTGATGGTGGAGAACGCAGACCGATTTGTGAGAATCAAAGCTCAATCTTCATTCGGAACCCTCATGGCCCTACCTGATTGGATTAGACATCTGCCCCCTTGGCTGATCAAGAGAGAAGAGGTTTCAGCCCCATGGCGGAAGTGACAACCCAAAGGGATTCGACAACGATTCGTCAACCCTATCCCACATCGCCGACGGGGATTGAGGCCGTTGAGATTGAAGAGGGGATATTGTGGTTCCGCTTGCCGCTTCCGATGGCGCTTGATCATGTCAACATTTTTGCCTTTTTGGATCAAGACGGCTGGACCTTGGTTGATTGTGGAATGAATACCGATGAAACCCGATCATTATGGCCACAAATTTTACACTCCGTGTTGCGAGGCCAGCCAGTTCGCCGCGTGATTCTAACCCATCATCATCCTGATCATGTGGGGATGGCGGGTTGGTTCCAATCGCATTTTAAAGCCGAGATTTTGGCCACTCGCACGGCTTGGTTGATGGCGAGAATGCTGACTTTGGACATCCAAGACCGCCCGAGCAGTGAGACCATCACCTTCCAAGAGCGGTGCGGAGTCCCACCTGATCTTCTCGAAAAATATAAGAATCGCAGACCCTTCAACTTTGCCGATTGCGTGATGCCCATGCCTTTGGGTTTTACCCGTATTCAAGAAGGAGACCGGTTAAGTTTTGGTGGACGTGAATGGCGAGTGAGAATCGGTCATGGGCACGCTCCAGCGCATGCCACGTTGTGGTGTGAAGAGGCAGACATCGTCGTAGGAGGTGACCAGTTTCTTCCCGATATCACGCCTAATATTGGAGTCTATGCCACCGAACCGGGGGCTAACCCCCTAAAAGAATGGCTGGCTTCGTGTCGTGCCTTTTCTCGCCATGCCCGGCCCGAGCAGTTGGTGCTTCCCGGTCACAAAAAACCCTTCTATGGATTGCCGCTTCGCCTTGAGCAATTGATTGATAATCACCTTGCCGCGCTCGATCGGATCAAGGCTGAGTTGACCACTCCGCAGACCGTCCATGAAATTCTTGAACCCCTGTTCGAGCGCCCTATTCGGAGGAAGGAATATGGTCTCGCGATGGCGGAAGCAGTGGCCCATATGAACTGGCTATATCAAGCGGGTCAAGTCAATCGAGTCGTTGATTCACGCGATGGCGCTTGGCGATATCAGCGATCTTGACGATTCTGTCAGTCTTGGCTAAAAAATTCACGCCCCATATTTATTTTTGAAGAGTGAGATGAATGAGCGAATATGAACGTGGCAAGATGGAGATCACGAGTCACGAAAAAACCTTTGCTGGATTTCTTAAGGCCATAGTTTGGGTCGCCGTGGTCACCATTGCGGCCCTGATCTTTTTGGCCCTATTCAATAGCTGAAAGTCATCCCGAAGCGTATTCACATTCAGAAATCTGCTCGCTGCGGCTAAAAGCCTTCCCTGACCGCTCGTCGGCGGGCCAATTTGCGAGCTCGTCGAATCGCCTCGGCTTTTTCTCGTGCCCGTTTCTGGGACGGTTTTTCATAATGTTGTCGCAATTTCATTTCTCTAAAGACGCCTTCACGCTGAAGTTTCTTTTTCAAAATGCGTAGAGCTTGATCGACATTGTTATCGCGAACTTGAACGAGCATCGATTGATCTTTGTCCTTCTGAACAACCCCGTTTCCATTGAATGAAAGAGTATATAAGATTACGGATTGGAATTGTCGAGTCTTGAAATTTGTTTCAGACAATCACTAAAATAGATGTAACATGAGATTCGGCTGAACCCTCTTGGACAATCTTTCCTTTTTGTCGAGCGGACGGTGATGAGGTTTAACTAAAGCGGAAAGAGAGAAGGGTATGAACCAAGGAGAAATAATAAATGATAAATGCCAATCAAAGTGACCCGGATCAAGATCAAACGATCAATTTGCTTCTTGATAAAGTCTTGCCAATGGCGGCTGACAAGGGTTGGAATGACGCTGTCTTTCACATTGCAGTGGAAGAGGCCGGCATTGATTTTTCTGATGCCATCAAGGCCTGCCCTAGGCAATGTCTTGATCTCGCGATCGCTTATTTTCGCCGCGGTGACGATCTCATGGCCGAGAAACTGCAAGGCAGCGATATTTCCCAATTGCGTTATAGTTACCGGGTCGCGAAGGCGATTCGGCTGAGATTATCGGTGATGGCTGAACATCGTGTTGCCACACGTAAGGCCGTGGCTCTTTTCTCCCAGTGTAGAAGTGCCGGTGTGGGCGCATGCGTGATCTGGCGGACGACCGACAGCATATGGGAAGGTTTGGGTGATTCGTCTGAAGATATCAACTGGTATACCAAACGCCTCATCCTCTCCACGGTCTATAGTGCATCACTTCTTTATTGGCTTGGCGATTCAAGTTCGGAAAGTGAAAACACTTGGGACTTTATTGATCGCCGTATTGATGACGTCATGAGGGTTGAAGGGGTCAAGAAACGCGTGCGAGAAAATCTCATGGGTCGTCAATTGATGCGTGTTTTGGACCAAGTCGGGAGGCGAATTCATAAACCCTCAACGTCGCGCTCAAACTAAAATTTCAGATAATAGTGGTCGTTTTGATGGCACAAGATTTGATGCGGGTGATTGAAATCTCTAAGAGCGGGGGGCCGGAGGTTCTCGTTGAGCGACAGCGAAAAATCCCGGTTCCGGGTCATCAACAAATTTTAATTCGAAACCATGCTTCGGGGGTTAACAGACCCGATGCTCTGCAACGCCAAGGGCTTTATCATCCGCCCCCCGGCGCGTCTGATTTACCCGGACTCGAATCGGCCGGCGAGGTGGTGGCTATCGGTGAGAGCGTTACCGACTGGAAAGTCGGGGATCGCGTAACGGCGCTATTGCCGGGCGGTGGATACGCCGAATATGCCTTAACCCATCAAGATCATGCCCTGCCGATACCAAAGGGAATGGAATTGACCGCGGCGGCGGCACTGTGTGAGACTTTTTTCACGGTTTACAGCAATGTTTTTTCTCGCGGTCAGCTACAGGCGGGGGAGACCTTCCTCGTTCACGGTGGCTCTTCGGGGATTGGCACCACCGCCATCCAATTGGCTTCAGCGATGGGTGCCAACGTGTTGGCCACGGCGGGCAGTGACGAAAAGTGCCGCGCCTGCGAGCGATTGGGGGCACAAATTTGTATCAATTATCGAGATATGGATTTTGTCCAAGTTGTCTCTGAGACGACGGGCGGCAAAGGGGTGAATGTGATTCTTGATATGGTGGGGGGCGATTATATCCCCCGCAATTTGCGATGTTTGGCGGACGACGGACGACTGGTCCAGATTGCCTTTCTTCGAGGCCCGAAGGTTGAGGTGAATTTTGTTCACTTGATGACAAGACGTTTGACCCTCACCGGGAGCACGCTTCGTCCCCAATCGGATTTTGCCAAAGCCAAAATCGCGCGGTCATTGCGGCAAAACGTGTGGCCTCTGCTTGATAACGGGCGCATAGCGCCGGTGATTGATTCTTCATTTCCCCTCGCCAAGGCCGCTGATGCCCATCGGCGCGTCGAATCATCGCAACATATTGGCAAGATTGTTCTATCGCTCTAGCGAGAGGATAAGGATGACCATCTTGCTCTCGTTGTGGCGGGTTGTTAGAATGGCTCATTCCCCCTTCATGGCGTTTTGCTCTTGATGAAAAGGATAAATTTAGGATGAAAAAAAAGCCAATCATGCCAACAGCAACGGCTGTTTGGCTGGTCGACAATACATCGCTGACATTTAGCCAAATTGCCGCGTTTTGTGGTCTGCACGAACTTGAGGTGCAAGGTATTGCCGATGGTGAAGTGGCTTTGGGAACGCAGGGCATGGATCCCATCGTCAATCACCAACTTGAGAGCGAAGAGATCAAACGCGGGGAAGTAGACCCCGAGCACGAACTGCAATTGATGGAAAATCCTGTCGCCGTTGGTGAGCACCGACGCCAGGGGCCCCGATATACACCTTTATCAAAGAGACAGGATCGACCGGCAGCGATCGCTTGGCTCCTCAAAAATCATCCAGAATTGACCAATGGCCAGATTTCCCGACTGATTGGAACAACCAAGACCACCATTGATGCGATTCGTGAGCGAACGCATTGGAATATGTCTAATATTCAGCCAACCGATCCTGTCGCCCTCGGACTATGTCAGCAGATTGAACTTGATGATGCGGTTAAAAAAGCCGGTGAGCGCACCGCCAAGTCCGATACGGTTGAGACAGCCGATACAGGGAAAAAAATTCTGTCAATCGAAGAATCTCTGAAAGACGACAGCAAATTGCAATCGCACGTTTTTGGTTTGAGTGACTTCTCACTGAGCGGCGGCGAGAAGCTCGACAAGAGTTAGTGATAGGGGCTGCTTGAGCGATCGAGCAACGATCGGCCACCATCGACATTGAGGACTTGCCCGGTGACAAATCGGGCGCTGTCCGAAGACAGAAAGAGGACAACGGAAGCCACGTCATCGGCCTCTGCGATGCGCCCGAGCGGCGTGGCTTTCTCAATAAATTCTCGGTGACCCTTCTTGGCATTGAGTTTGGCAGCCAAACTCTTGCTCATGACAGAGCCAAAAGCGACCGCGTTCACACGAATATTCTTTGGTGCTAGGGCCACTGCCATTGACCGTGTCAATTGGTCCTGAGCGGCGCAGCTCACCGAATACTCAACCAACTCTGGCACCATCCGCTGCGCCGCGATTGAAGAGACATTGACGATAGAGCCAATCGAGTCATGGCCACTCGACGATCGATTGTGCTCCTGTTCAATAAACTTTTCGGCGACGAGCCACGACAATTCATAATGTTGTCGCAAGTTCTGCTCTAGCATCGTTTCAAGATCGTCTGGGCGGCGTTTTGCTAAGATGTCAGGCCGCGTGATCACCTGCCGATTGGCATTGACAAGAATGTCAACCCGATCAAATGTTGACACGGTTTCTTTCAGCAGATTGATGCGCGACAATTTGTCACTCAGATTTCCGGCAAAACAGGCAATATTCGCCTGATGAGGAGTCGTCTCAACTTTCAGGGCTTTGATATCGCTATCGGCAAACATGACATTGGCCCCACGCTCGGCAAAATGGCGGGCGATGGCAAGACCCACACCGGTCGCGGCTCCTGTGACAATAGCCGTTTTGTCATTGACAGAAAAATTCATTGGACGATCGTTGATGTGAGTGACCTTCAGCGGCCACTATTCTTTCTCAATCGTGCATTGAAGAGGATGTTCGTGGCTTTTGGCAATGGATAGAACTTGAGCGGCTTTTGTCTCGGCAATTTCATGGACATAAACACCGGCGACGCCAATCCCCGTTTTATGGACATCAAGCATCAGTGAAATGGCTCGGTCTCTCGGCATACGGAAGACCTGCTCAAGGATCGCCACGACAAATTCCATTGGTGTATAATCGTCATTAAGCAGCAAGACCTTATAGAGGGGGGCCCGCTTGGTTTTTTCCTTCTGCTTGGTCAACACCGAGGTTCCAGTCCCATCATCTTCGGGTTTCGACTGAGCCAGAATGATCAGAGGCAATGCGTCATCGAGAGTCATTTTTCGATTCCATAAACAAAATATGAAGTTACCATAAGGGGGCGGCAAACACAAAAAAATATGCTCATTTGCGTCGAGATGGTGAAATCGTCCTTGCTCTGAGCTTGATCTCTTTTCTGTGCAAAAGGAGTGGAGAAAGATCGGTATTCAAACCTCAGAGCTTAATGGACGAGGGCGGGATGACGTTTTGCCTCTCGTGTCAGTGAGGCGAAGAATCAAACGTTGCACGAGTGATGTCCAGGACTATTTTTGTGTCGGTTCGGTGATCGTCACGCGGTGATACTGGGGCGGGCCATTCCGTTTTTGACATGGCAACGTGACGGCCATTGTGATTCTTCCGACCCCGGATTCCTCCATTGACCTTCGCGAGGAGTCGGTGCGACCGACCCGTGGTGCACGTGAGCTTCGGCTCTGGGAGCGTCTGGTGGAGGAGCATCACTATCTTCGGTTCCACGGCATCATCGGCAAGGGCCTGTGCTATGTCGCGCTGCACGGCGGGATTTGGATCGCGCTGGTCGGCTGGCAGCAGTTCCGGCGCCTGCACTTGAAGCATCCAATCGTGCGCCGGACGGGTTTGCACGTTATGTCGACAAATCCAATTCCTTCTCAGCGGCGATGAGCACTGCTTTCAGGCGGCGTGAACTATTCCCGACGTTGGATCACGTCATTTACTCGTTCCGACATTCGTTGGAGAAACGGATGCAGGAAGCGAACATCGACTACGCTCTGCGCTTCCTCCTGATGGGGCACAAACATGACTGCCCTAAATATGGTGATGGCGGGTCGTTGAGCTATCGTCGTGATGAGTTTATGATGAACGCGCACCCTGTGCCGAGGGACTTGTTCGCGGATTTCGATGCGGTGCGCGCGGCTTGGCGAGAGCAGATAGTTTCTGTGCGCGGTCGATTTTTTCGGCCAGAGTCCGTCGGTGCTCGTAGTCCGCATCAAGAATTTCAAACAGCTGCAAAAAACCTGTCACCGAACTCAGTAACGATCCGCGCAGCCGTCGAAACCGCCATGATGGACATGGTCGGGGCAAATCATGTGAACTGCCACCTCGGAATCTCGCAAATGCGTCGGGTGATCGACATGAATTTGCAAGGGTTCAGGAAGCGGCTTGGTGCGTTGACGAAGCGTTCCGCAATCGGTGGGAGGCCTTTTGAAGGCGGGCGCTTTTGTACACTTTGAGTGTACAAGATCGAGTTTCATCAAACACAAAGCCAAATCATATAATTCCCGAGCGGGAATAATTAGCTCGAAGGGGACCCCATCTGCCTCCTTCTTCCCGTTCGGGAACATTTTGCTTGACGCCATCGCTTCAGTCATATATCTTCCCGTTCAGGAAGATTACGATGATGACGCCAACAGACATTGGAACCACCATACGCGCAGCCCGAAAGGCTCAAGGCCTGCGGCAGGACGAACTCGCCGCCGCGGCGAATGTCGGCGTGCGCTTTCTGATTGAGCTCGAAGCTGGCAAGGAAACGGCCCAGCTCGGCAAGACGCTGGCCGTTCTGGCCGCACTTGGGATTGAGGTAACTTTCAACTTGCCAGACGGGTATGCCACATGACACGGCGACTGATCGTCTGGTGGAATGGTGCGCGTGTTGGCCAGCTTGCCCTGAACGAATACGGTGAGCCAGAGTTCACTTATACCGAAGACTGGCTCGCCACGTCGAACGCAAGACCAGTGTCAGTCTCCTTACCCCTACAGCCTGAACCCTTCGACCAGCGGTCGACCCTCCCGTTCTTTGAGGGCCTCCTGCCGGAGGCGTCGCAGCGCACCGCCATCGCGCAGGCGCTGGGTATCTCGGAACGGAATGAATTCCGCCTCTTGGAAGAGATTGGCGGCGAGGTTGCCGGAGCCATTGAGGTGTGGCCGGGGGGCATCGAGCCCGCATCAGAAGGCACACCCGACAGATCCCGCATTCTAAGCGATAACAAACTGGTCACGCTGATTGATCGATTGCCGACGCGTCCGATGCTCGCGGGCGGCGAAGACGGTTTGCGGCTTTCGTTGGCCGGGGCTCAATCGAAACTGCCCGTCGTCTACAGGGACGGAGAAATCGCCCTGCCCGCACCGGGGCAGCCGACAACTCATATCCTGAAACCCGAGATCGCAAGGTTCGAGGGCATCGCCGAGAACGAGGCCTTCTGCATGCGGCTCGCCCGCGCAATCGGTCTCGACGTCGCTGACGTCCAGTATCGCAGTGTCGGCGACAAACGGCTTCTGCTGATCGAACGCTATGACCGGCTGACAGGAGAGGACGGCAAGACCATTCGCCTTCATCAAGAGGATTTTTGCCAAGCTCTCGGCTTCACGTCGGCACGTAAATACGCCAGCGATGGCGGACCGGTCTTCCGTGATTGTTTTGTGCTCGTCCGACGCGTAACGACCCGCCCCGGGGCTGAAGCCCTGAAGCTTTTGGATGCGGCCCTGTTCAACGCGATCATCGGCAACGCCGATGCCCATGCGAAGAATTTCAGCTTGCTGTACCTGCCAGACCGGACGCAGCTCGCACCGCTCTATGATCTTCTCTCCACCATCGCCTATCCGGACCTCAGCCAGCGCTTCGCCATGAAGATCGGCCGACGCCGGATGCTAGAGGAAATTTACCCCACCGATCTCGACAAGTTCGCAAAGAACATCAAGATTCGCGCGCCATTTGTCCGCAGGCGGATGGGAGAGATTGCAGAAGCGATCATCGAGCAATCGGGAAGTGTCGTGTCCACGCTTGAATTGCCGCCCGCCCGGCACACCCTAATGAACAACATTTGTAACACCGTCGCAGGACGAGCGAGGTCCCTGTTGGAGAGGCTCGGAGCCTGAAGCCAGGGGGGGGTTCATTCGAGTCGATAGCATCTGCCACACCCTCACCAGGACAAGAGCGTTTAGAGCCTGAATCATAATTAGGTTAACATATTGTGATAATTAAGTTATTGCTCGCGCCATTCGTCGCATCAGGAACCGGCACGCGGCCAGTTGGGCCCAGGCTAGAGAACTGGCCAAGGTCCGCTCCACGTCCTTCGCCAAGCGTCGGCACCACGACAGCCAAGCGAATGTCCGTTCCACCACCCACCGGCGATAAAGGACGGTAAAACCCTTGATTTCCTTGGGTTTGTGGACGATCTCCAGAATTGATCCGAGGCCGTGTTCCGCCAGCGCGGCCTCCAGCTTAGGTCCCGTATAGCCGCCGTCTGCCCACAGCTTCCTCACCTCAGGCGCCTTTTCCAACATCGCAAGAATGACGTCCGGCGCACCGTCGCGGTCCTGCACGTCAGCCGCGTGAACCTGGATCGCGATCGGGAACCCCTCCACGTCCACTGTGGCGTGGCGTTTCCGGCCCTTGATCTTCTTGCCCGCGTCGTATCCTGACGGGCCGCCCATCTCCGTCGTCTTCACCGACTGGCTGTCGATTACGGCCGCCGTCGGCGACGCGGAGCGCCCAGCCTGCTCCCGCACAAGATCGCGCAGCGCATCCATCATGCGTTCCAGAACACCGTCGTCGCGCCACGCGTAGAAGTAGTTCTGGACCGTCGTAAACGGCGGAAAACATTTGGGAAGCGCACGCCACTGACATCCTGTCGCCAGCATATACTGGATCGCATTGAAAACCGATCGAAGGTCGACGCTGCGGGGCGTCCCAGCTTCGACGGAGCCGGGAGGAGCGGCTTAATCACCCGCCATTCCTCGTCGCTCAAATCGCTTTCATATCGGTCCAAACTACGCTTATACTTCTCGCGGGTGGTCTCGTTCCAAGCCATGTGGCCCTCCCTGTCTGTGGTCAAATTCAGTAGGGAAATATCACATTGGGAGAGGCCATCCTCGACGACCTCAAGGCCATCGACTTCAGCGATGCGCCCTCGCTCGGTCCCGAACGCGCCGGACCCAAGGTACTTCTGGGGCTCGTGCGCGACCATTGGGTCATAGAGAATAGAGTTCTGGGTCATAGAGAATAGAGTTCACTACGTACGCGACTTCACCTATGACGAGGACCGCTGCTGGTCTCATGTGCGCCATCTGCCGCGCAACCTCTCCTGCCTGATGAACATCGCAATCGCCAAGCCTGGCGGCGGCGGACGCTTCAGCTACATGCCCGAGGCCAACCGGCATTACGCCGCCCGCGCCTAGGACGCACTCGACGCGATCCTTATTCACCCGGCGGATGAACCGTCGCTCCTGACCCCGCGCGATGTGCCGAGAGAGCGCCGCAGGACGGCGCGACGGGGCAGCTATGCCTGAACACCCCGAAGAGCGTGCCTGGACAGCCCTGATCACCAGAAAAGGCCATTGAAACCGGCGCGCAAAGAACCCGGGTCGCCTCAAGCATGTCCATTCCCGGACACATCAGAACCCAAGGTTCAACAAAAAATGGTCTTGAAGTGATGTCAAACGAGACTTGGACTCGCAACAAAAACATGTTAGGAGGCGTTTAGGTCTATCAGCAGTGACCTTGCAGACTTCAAAAGAAAGTCGCATCTAAATATGAGGGAGGTCCGAATGTTTCGGCTATTGCGCCTTGTCGCCAAATCTTTTTTCCTGACCATCACGGTTTTTAGTATCCTTTTCGTGATGTCAACTTATCATTCCGTCTCGGCCGCGACCTACGCCGCCGTTGTCATGGATGCACGAAATGGAAAAATTCTTCACTCGGAAAACGCCAACCTACGCCTTCATCCGGCATCGTTGACCAAGATGATGACTATTTATGTCGCCATCCAAGCGGTAGAAAATGGTGAAATTGGTTTGGATACGAGAGTCAAGATTTCAAAATTTGCCGCTAGCGAAGCGCCTTCCAAAATTCACCTAAAACCCGGCTCAAGGGTCAAACTTCGCTACCTGATTCGGGCCGCCGCGGTGCGCTCCGCCAACGACGCGGCCACCGCGATCGCGGAAGCTATATCGGGCAGTGAAAAAGCCTTCGCGGCACGAATGAATCACACCGCACGGGCGATGGGTATGAGCCAGACGACATTTAAGAATGCCCACGGTTTGACTCAGAAGGGACATTTATCCTCGGCTCAAGATATGACGATTTTAGGACGACATGTCATTTACAATTATCCTGAATATTATCATTTGTTTTCAAAATTAAGGGCGGATATCGGTGGCGGCAAAAAGGTCAAAAACACCAATCGAAATTTTTTACGACAATCGGCAGGAGCCGACGGGATTAAAACGGGCTTTACCAACGCCGCAGGATTTTGTCTCACCGCCTCGGCCAAACGGGGCGACAAGCGCATAATTGTGACTGTTTTCGGGGGGCGGTCAGGTGCCTCGCGCAATGCCCAAGTCGCAAAATTGATGGACCGAGGCTTCAAGATGGCCGAGAACCATGTGGCTCTGAAGCCCCCGTCAATGCCAAGAATTCCCTTCGCTCAAATGACCCGTGTTGACACAAATGTTGATTCGGCTCCCGGACGATTGCGCCGCCCCGAAACTGTGTATGAAGAGAGGGGTTCGAGCGACGCGCCTTTGTCACTGGTTGATCAAGTGGCGGCGGCAATTTCCCCCGCTCCAAAGCGCGAGACAAAAGAGTTAGAGAAGTTGAAACCCTTGGAGTGGGCCCGACCTAAACTGCGTCCTCATCAGGATCATGGTGCGATGGGTGATCGTCAACCAGCCGATGGTATTCTCCTCGGAACCTTTGCCACGCAATGGGAGGCCAACCGACGACTGACGGAAGTCATGGTGATGGAATTTGTTACCCTGTCGTTGGCCAAAAAGTTTATTCGGCAAAAGGGGGGCGTCTTTGAAGCGGGGTTCACCGAACTCACCGCCAATGACTCGCATAGGGCTTGCACGCGCCTCAGCGCCCGGCGCGTTGACTGCCAAACTATTGTCAGCAAATGAAAGCGTGATGGATCGGAGCTAAAGGAGACTTATCGTGAAACGTTCAGAGATTAACAAAGTGATCCGCGAGGCTGAAGATTTCATCTCTCAATATCAATTCCTCCTTCCCCCCATGGCACGTTGGGGCCGAGCAGAGTGGGAGCAGCCATCGGAGAAGATTGAGCAAATCAAGAAAGTTGGGATGGGATGGGATATCACCGATTTTGGCAGCGGTGACTTTGATCACTATGGTTTAGTGCTCTTTACCTTAAGAAATGGTCTGCCACCGGGGAGCGAAGGGTGTTCACGACCTTACGCAGAAAAACTCTTGGTGAGCCAAGAGAGCCAGAAGACGGTGATGCATTATCACAAAAATAAGACTGAAGATATTATTGTGCGGGGAGGAGCGCCGTTGGCCATTCAACTGTTTAACCTTGATAGCGAGGGGCAACTCGACACCAAATCTCCGGTCTCATTTTGCATGGACGAAATCGCCCACGAGGTCAAGGCAGGCGAGGTTGTCATTGTCAATCCCGGTGAGTCCATCACTTTAGTCCCTAATTGTGCCCACGAATTTTGGGGACATGGCGGGGCGAGTCTGGTCGGCGAGGTCTCTTCCGTCAACGACGACAAAACCGACAATTTTTTCTTTTCAGAATCGCCGCGTTTTCCCACCATTGAAGAAGATGAAGAACCGTATCGATTGATCGTCCCCGACTATTTAACCTAACCGAGCGATGCGGTGCCAAACGCCGCCTCCATCAGAGAGATTGAATATTCCGTCTTGGGTTGGCGGAATATTTGGTCAGTTCTTCCCGCCTCCACGATATCGCCGTCTTTCATGACGATAATTTGGTGTGACATGGCGCGCACTACCCGCAGGTCGTGGCTGATAAAGAAATAAGCTAAACGATATTTCTGCTGCAAACTCAACAAGAGGTCAATAATTTGCGATTGGACGGTTCGGTCAAGGGCCGAGGTGGGCTCATCAAGCAAAACAAGTTTGGGTTTCAGCACCATGGCGCGAGCAATGGCAATCCGTTGGCGTTGTCCGCCTGAAAATTCATGCGGATAGCGAGGCCATACGTCGGCGTCCAAACCGACTTCCTGTAAGATTTCAAGCGACAGACGCTGCTTTTCTTCGAGATTTGCAATGCCGTGCACCGATAGTCCTTCCGAGACGATCTGGCCGACGGTCATGCGGGGGGACAGCGAGCCAAACGGATCTTGGAACACCATCTGCATATGACGTCGCACTGAACGTAGACTTCTGTGCGAGCGCCCCTGTAATTCTTCATTGACGAAGGCAATACTGCCTTCCGAGGAGACAAGGCGCATCGCGGCGAGTGCCAATGTGGTTTTGCCTGAACCTGACTCACCGACAATACCAATGGTTTCGCCCTCGCGGATGCTGAAATTAGCCTCTTTGACGGCCTTTATATGACCGACGGTTCGTTTAAGAAGGCCGCGTTGAATAGGAAACCAAACCTTAAGCCGATGCGCCGAGAGAACCGTTTTTCTCCCTCGTGGAATAGGGGCTGGTTGACCGGTGGGCTCCGCAGCGAGGAGAGTCTTGGTATAGTCGTGACGAGGCCCATTGAAGATCGAATGCGTGTCGCCATGTTCAACAATTTGGCCATCGCGCATCACATAAAACCGATCGGCTATCTGTTTCACGATATTAAGATCATGGGTGATGAACAGAAGGCTCATTCCCTCCGATCCTTTAAGTTCTTTGAGAAGGTCCAGAATTTGCGCTTGTATGGTGACATCAAGCGCCGTGGTGGGTTCGTCAGCGATCAACAAATCGGGATTGTTGGCCAAAGCCATGGCAATCATCACCCGCTGGCGTTGGCCACCGGACAAAAGATGGGGGTAGGATTTCAGTCGTTGGACGGGATTGTCAATGCCGGTTTTTTCCAAGAGTGAAACGATAATATCACGTGCTTTTTGTCCGGTCAGTCCCTGATGCGTGGCGAGACTTTCGCCGATTTGTTTCTCAAGGGTATGCAGGGGATTGAGAGAAACCATGGGTTCTTGAAAAATAAAACTGATGTCATTGCCTCTGACCCCTCGTAGATCATCACTTGTCGCCCCGACCATCTCTTGGCCGCGATATTGGACAGAGCCGCTGAGGGTGGCGTTATCGGGGAGTAAACCGACCGTTGATAGCGCCGTCACCGATTTTCCAGAGCCGGACTCACCGACAATCGCCACTGTTTCTCCTTCATCAACATGAAGATCGACATGGCGAATCGCATGGGTTGCCTCGCCGCCCTGCCGAAAGGTCACCGACAAATCTTCAATATTGAGGAGAGGCGGTTTCATTCGAAGACTTTCCGCGGGTCAAAGGCATCGCGTACCCCTTCAAAAATAAAAACCAGCAACGACAGCATAATGGCAAAGGTAAAGAATGCCGTGAATCCCAGCCACGGTGCTTGCAAGTTGCGCTTTGCTTGCAGTGTCAATTCACCCAGTGATGGGCCTGACGAGGGGAGACCAAAGCCGAGATAATCGAGGGCCGCGAGGGAGCCGATGACGCCGGTGATGATAAAGGGCAGAAGGGTTAACGTGGCCACCATCGCGTTGGGAAGGACATGGCGAAACATGATGGCTGTGCTTGATAAACCTAACGCTCTCGCGGCACGGATATATTCAAGATTGCGGGCGCGAAGACTTTCCGCCCGCACCACGCCGACCAAGGCTGTCCATCCAAATAGCGTCATGAGGAAGGCCAAAAGCCAGAAATCCATCTGCCAAATCGCGGCCACGATAATGATGATATAGAGGGATGGCGTTGAACCCCACAGTTCAATTAATCGTTGGAAAAATAGATCAATCGCGCCACCAAAAAATCCCTGAACAACCCCTGAAGCCACGCCAATGATGGAGGTCGCCAAAGTGACGACAATGGTGAAATTGATCGACAAGCGAAAACCATAAATCACCCTTGCCAGCACATCTCTTGCCGTATCATCGGTACCAAGCCAGTGATCGCTATCAGGGGGGGACGGAGCGGCCCGTCCCAAATCGTTGACGGTATCAAAAGAATAGGGAATGAGCGGCCAAATCAACCAACCTTGGACGATGTCTTGACCATTAATTTCGCCATCGGCGGCATCAGCAAGTGTGGCGCCGGGATCGTCCCAACAAAGGTCAGAGCCGCCCGAGCGGATCAAACATTGGACTTCAATATCGCGGTAAATGGCTTCGGTGCGGAAATCACCGCCAAACGCTGTTTCAGGATAAAATTGGAAAATCGGAAAATAATACGAGTTTTGATATTTCACCAGCAAGGGTTTGTCATTGGAGATGAATTCCGCGAACAGCGAAAGAGTGAAAAGGATCAAAAATATGATCAGAGACCAAAAGGCTCGAGCATTTGAGCGAAAATTTGTCAGTCGACGGCGGGCGAGGGGAGAGAGTTTCATCACGTCTCTCGCGTCTCAAAGTCAATGCGGGGGTCAATCCATACATAGGTGAGGTCAGAGAGGATTCCGACAACGAGGCCAAGCAATCCAAACACATAAAGAGTGCCAAAAATGACCGGATAATCTCGCGCCACCGCCGCTTCGTAACCGAGGCGTCCGAGGCCATCGAGAGAAAAAATCGTTTCAATAATCAGCGAACCGCCAAAAAAGACAGACACAAACACCGCCGGAAAGCCGGCAATTACAATCAGCATCGCGTTGCGGAAAATATGACCGTAAAGAACACGACGTTCGGTCACGCCCTTGGCCCGCGCCGTCATGACATAATGCTTTTTGATCTCATCAAGAAAGCTGTTCTTCGTCAACAATGTCAGTGTCGCGAAGGCCGAGATAGTTGAGGCGAGGACAGGGAGGGCGATATGCCAGAAATAATCTAGAATTTGACCGATCAAACTGAGATCAGCAAAATTGTCAGAGACGAGACCACGTAGGGGAAAAATTCGGAAATATGAACCGCCAGCAAAGAGAACCAACAACAAAATAGCAAACAGAAATCCCGGTATCGCATAGCCGACGATGATCGCCCCCGATGTCCAAGTATCGAATTGTGTGCCATCGCGAACGGCTTTTCGAATGCCCAAAGGAATGGATACGAGATAGGCGGCGAGTGTTGACCAAAGACCTAATGTGATGGAGACGGGCAATTTCTCAATGACCAGATCGACGACACTGATCGAGCGAAAATAGCTCTCACCGAAATCAAACCGAATGTAACCCCACAGCATGTCAAGAAAACGTTCCAAGGGCGGTTTGTCAAAACCGAATTGAATCTCAAGTTCCTTGATAAACTCCTCGGGTAAACCTCTTGAGCCCCGATACCTCTCATCCGCCGTTGACGCCTCAACGATACCGGCATCGCTTGAACTGCCGGCCACGCTTTCGAACACATCACCTTCACCCTCAAGTTGTGCTAGAATCTGTTCAATGGGTCCTCCGGGAACAAATTGCACCAAGGTGAAATTGATCACCATGATGCCAAGAAGAGTCGGCACGACAAGTGCCAGCCGTCGGAGAATATACGCGCCCATGCCTCAATCCGTTGGTCAGAGGGTTTAGAGTGCGCCCTCTTCGCTCAGTCGCGCCGCCTTTTCAGAATTGAACCACCAGAAACCCAGTTGACCGAGACTGTAGGGGGGAAGATTTTCAGGATGTTCAAATTGATCATAATAAGCCACGGTGTGCAAAGATTTGAACCATTGAGGGACCCAAATTCTCTCCGCTCGCAATACCCGATCAAGGGCACGAACCGCGACATGCAATTCGTCGATGGTCGTTGCCTCTTGGATATGGTCGATCAAGCGATCCACACCCTCGCTCGCAAGACCTGTGTCGTTGAAGGCGCCATCCACATGTTCAGATCCCAGCGATTGCCGCAGACCCGGCCCGCTTGGCTCCAAACCGAAACCAAAACTCGATGTGATGATATCAAAATCACGCTCGCGTTCGCGATTGGTGAACTGCGATGGATCAATCCGTGTGTAGTTGGCGTCAATACCCGCCGCTCGAAGATTTTCGACATATGGGTTGATGATGCGGTCAAAAGATGGGCTTGAACCCAAAAACTCGACCTTTAACACATTGCCATCTGAATTGCGTCTCAGCCCGTCGTCACCGACTCTCCAACCAGCCTCGTCAAGGAGATTGGAGGCTTTGCGTAGATTGTTTCGATCCAATTGCCGCGAATTTGATGTTGGGGCCATAACCGCCGGTTCAGTAAACACTGAATCAGGAACCATCCCGCGCAACGGTTCAAGCAATGCGAGTTCATCCTCACCCGGCAAACCAGAGGCCGCCAGATCAGAATTTTCCCAAAAGGAATTAATGCGATTATAAATGCCAAAAAAGAGTGTCTCGTTGGACCATTCAAAGTTGAACATCAAGCCGATGGCTTCCCGAACCCTTGGGTCTTGGAACTTTTCACGCCGCAGGTTGAATATGAAACTCTGCCCGCTAACCGGCGTTCCGTCATGAAATTCTCGCTTCACAACCCAACCCTTGTCAACGGCTGGAAATTCGTAACCAGTGGCCCAATTCTTCGAGAAATTCTCGTTACGAAATGTGTAGGCGCCCCCTTTGAAGGCCTCGAAGGCGGCACTGGTATCGGCAAAATATTCGACACGGATGGTTTCAAAATTATTTTGACCCCGATTAATCGGTAAGTCTCGACCCCAATAGTTGGGATTGTTTCGGTAGATGAGGCGGCGACCGGGCTCAATTTCATCAACGATATAGGGGCTTGAGCCCAGAGCCGGCTCCATTCGAGATTCGTCTAGTTTAGCCCCCGTCTTGTCGAACCAGGCTTTTGAAAAGATCGGTATACCGCCGACCATGGCGGGATAGGTCAGAGTTGATTCTGTGGTGTCAAACACAAACTTGATGCGATGAGGGCCCAAAATCTCGGTTTCTGCGACGGCTTTACCCAATTCAGCTCGAAACGAAGTCAAACCTTCGTTGAGAAATAATTCATAAGAGAAGAGGACATCCTCTGTGGTGATAGGGGTTCCATCTGAGAATCGAGCTTGGGGACGTAAATTGAAAATAACCCATGAGCGATCCTCCGGATATTCCAACGACTCAGCGATCAGTCCATAATTGCTGCTCACTTCATCGGCTGTTCCGGTCAACAGCGACTCGAAGAAAATGCTGGAGAGGGCACCGGCTCGGCCTTTGCGGCTGTAGGGATTCATCGAGTCAAATGTACCAAAACCCCAAATGGCGATTTCACCTCCTTTGGGCGCGTCGGGATTGACATAATCAAGATGTGGGAAGGAGGCTGGATATTTGAGATTGCCAAATTTTGAAATCCCGTGAGATTTGATTATCTTTTGGTGACCATCGGGCCATGCAGGAGCTGCCATCAATCCGAGAATGAAGACGAGAATGGAGAAACAAAACACCATTCTCTTCGAGGAATGATTACACTCGACTTTGAGAAGTCTATCTAGCATCATTTTATCTCCATCTGGGAAAATCGTTGACAAATCGGTTATTTGTAGAGGGTATTTAACACAATGTCATGGCCGTTTGCGAATCATTCTGGCTCCGAAAGATGACCATCGCATGGCCTCTCTAGTAAGATTTTTTGCGCCATCTTGTCGCTCTGTGACTTATCCAAGAATCTGGCTCAACTTAATAGGACAAATCGGCATTTTGGTCGTCGCTAAAGTGGATTGAGTCAGTTTGAGCCCAACCCCTGACCCAAGAGGTGAAATCAATCTTGTAAGGATTGGAGATAAGCAATCAAATGAGCTCGATCGGTATCTTTTTTTAATCCCGCAAATGACATTTTTGTGCCCGGTAAGTAAGATTTCGGATTGAGAATGAACGCCGATAATTCTTCAACATTCCACACACCGCCAAGCTCGGCCATCGGGTTGGAGTAACGAAAGTCAGCCACTTCTCCCACCGCCCGGTTGATGATGGCCACCAAATGCGGACCGACGCCGTTGACCTCTTCATTGGCTTTGTGACAAGCCTTACATTTGGCAAAAACTTTCTTACCTTTCGCCGGATCTGCGGTCGCGAGCAGTTCGGCGATATCAACGACGGGCGCGACATCAATCGCCGCCACCACATTTGTCTCAAGATCGGCAAAGATAATTGAGTGAGGCTCCTTGCCGTGCTCGCTTTTGTTGACTTGATAGATGGAGTGAGCTAGCCATTGTCCAAGGAGCAAAACGAGCAGGGCCGCGCATATGGCTCCCACGATCTTTGTGGCCGTCATTGTGTCAAGCATAGACAACTCCAAAAGAAACATTGAATCATGACTTGACCAGATTGATCCATGCGCTATCTGCTTTCTTTCTCTGGTGGCAAGATATAGAAGCCAATTTTCAAAGATTTGTTCTTGGAAGCCATATATGTTGTCAAAAATTGCCTTTCAAGGCGAACTTGGTGCCTACTCTCATCAAGCCTGCCGAAAGGCACGGCCTGATTGTGAACCTTTGCCCTGTGAAACTTTCACTGAAGCGGCACATGCCGTTCGCTCTGGCGAGGCCGATTTTGTCGCCCTACCGGTGGAAAATTCGATTTATGGTCGAGTCGCCGATATTCACAAATTGTTGCCCGAGTCGGGCCTTTTCATTGTCGATGAAACATTGATTCGTATTCAAATCAATTTGCTAGCACCTCCGGGGAGTCGCTTATCTGACATTGAATCGGCCTTAAGTCACACGGTGCTGCTCGGACAATGCCAAGAGTTTTTGAAACAGCACAAGATTCGCCCTTCAGCGTGGGCTGATACCGCGGGCGCGGCCAAACATGTTGCCAAACTTCAGGATTCAAGTACCGCCGCACTAGCCTCGGAATTGGCCGGCAAGATTTATGGGCTTGAAACACTCGTCGAGGGCGTGGAAGACCTAAAATTCAGCCGCACACGTTTCTTTGTGATGACACGCGAGATTGACTATCGCCGCCGCGCCACCGAGGATGGAATGATTACCGCCTTCATGTTTCAGGTGCGCAATCTGCCGGCCGCCTTATTTAAGGCCCTCGGGGGCTTCGCGACCAATCATGTCAACATGATAAAACTGGAAAGCTACATGCTTGATGGCTCGTTCAATGCCACGCAATTTTTTGCTGAGGTTGAAGGACATCCCGATGATCGGCCGGTCGAATTGGCGATGGAGGAGTTGAGTTTTTTTACCAGTGAGGTGAGAATATTGGGCGTTTATCCCTCGGCACCGGAACGCCAAAAAGATTAAGTCAAGGCGGGGTTTGTCTATCAAGCCAAAGGTGAATCATGAATTCGGCAATTGAACCTTTCCTCGGTGGCAAGATGTCCCCGTCGCGGTTCAAAATAATGGCTCTCGTTCGTTGTCGCGAGACCCAAACGGCGCTTTCCAATTCATGAGTGTCGATGTTGATGTGAGAATTGATCGCTTCAGCGTGGCAACCGATCATCAATGAGGCGGGGAAGGGCCAAGGTTGGGAAGCCACATATTTGACATTTCTCACTCTGACGCCCGCCTCTTCAAAAGTTTCTCTCGCCACCGCCGCTTCAACGGTCTCGCCCGCCTCGATAAAGCCGGCGAGGAGTGAGTGCATTCCTTCTGGCCAAACCGATGCGCGGCCAAGGAGAAGATTGTCTTGGTGAACCACCAACATGATCACCACGGGATTGATTCGACAAAAATGCTCGGTGTGGCAATGGGGACAATGGCGTTGCCATCCCTCGCAGGTGAACTGGGTCCGATGACCACAATTGGGACAGAAGGTATGAGTTTGATGCCAATTCAGCAAGGATTGAGCCACCGCGGCCAGTTCGCCATCTTCGGCGGTCATTCGGCCCATCACTGAACGCAAACTGACAAATTCCGCGTTCTCAATATCTTGGAATTGAACGCCAACCATCCCCTCTCGTGCCCATTGTCCATGAGGAATCAAACAGGCGAATCTTGGCTTATCGGAGAGATCACCAAGATAAAGAGTTGAGTCGCGATTGGCGAGGATGGCGTGATCACGGCGCAACCAACATAATCCCCGATCATCAACCAGCGGTCTGCCGCGCCAAAAGGCCAAGAATCGCGCCTCGGGATGATTGATGCTTGATGCACGTGCCCGCATGACGGCGCGGCGAGAGAGCAAGTGACTGCCACCGGAAAAAGCGAGATCAGAGGTCAACAATCGGGCTGGCTCATGTCCGAGCCACCTATCGAATGAAATCTCGTGAACATGCGAGTGACATCAATCATTTGTCTTGGATCTATCAATTTGATATGGTCACGAGAGTAGGAATCATTTTCTTGTTGACTCAACTCTCAATGATAAGGAGCGAAACATGTCAAGACTCATGGCTATGGTGGCATCACTACTCATCGGTGGATTTGTCGCCACCGCGTCACTGGCGCAAACAGATATTGAATTTACTCTTGACTGGAAGTTTGAAGGTCCGAGCGCGGCCTATTTTGCGGCTATCGACAATGGGCATTTTGCTGACGCGGGACTGAATGTCACAGTCTCAGCGGGGCAAGGCTCGTTGGACGCAATTCCAAAAGTGGCCACTGGCGCGTTTCCATTCGGATTTGCTGACATTAATTCGTTGGTAAAATTTCTTGACTCGAACCCCGGGGCCCCGGTGAAAGCCGTGATGATGGTTTATGACAAGCCACCCTTCGCCGTCGTTGGACGGAAGTCTCTCGGTGTCGCTTCACCCTCCGATCTTGAAGGTCGCATTCTTGGCGCGCCGCCGCCCGACGGGGCCTGGGCTCAGTTTCCGGCCTTTGCGAGTGCCAATGGTCTGAATGTCGATGCCATCACCGTCGAGCCTGTCGGTTTTCCCACGCGTGAGCCGAGTTTGGCAGAAGGCGTAGTTGATGCGGTTACCGGTTTTTCCTTTTCGAGTTTTTTGAATTTGGTGCGGCTCGGTGTGCCTGAAGACGATATTTCGGTCATTCTCATGGCTGATCATGGACTGGCACTTTATGGCAACGTGATTATCGTGAACACCGATTATGCGGCCGCCAATCCTGATATCGTCAAGGGATTTATCCAAGCCGTGGCCAACGGTTGGAAAGACGTGATCAAAGATCCGGCCGCCGGAGCCAAAATGGTAGCGGATCGCAATCCCGCGGCTGATGTCGCCTTGGAAACCCGTCGATTGCAACTAGCGATTGATGCCAATGTGTTGACCGACTACGTGATGAAGTCGGGTATCGGTGGTATTGACTCCGACCGATTTGCCCAATCACTGGTGCAGTTGCAGGAAAATTACGATTTCATCAATCCATTGATGGACGCGAGTGTCTATTTCTCTGGTGACTATCTCGGCGACGCCGCGGATCGGATGCTTCAATAAATTGGATATCTGAATCCATTTATTGACGATTCCTCAGTGGGCACTGATCTGAATGAAGCGGAACGCCCCGTTCAAATTGATTTACGGGGCGTTTCGCACGCTTTTGAGATTGAGAACGGAGCTTTTCCGGTTCTCAACGATGTTTCGCTTCAAATCCGTAAGAATCATTTTGCCGCTGTCGTTGGCCCGTCAGGCTGCGGTAAATCGACCCTGACTCGTCTCATTTCGGGACTGATCAAGCCCGTATCTGGTGAGATTTATCTGGCCGGGGAACGTGTGACCTCCCCTCGGGCGACGGTCGGGATGGCTTTTCAGAACCCAGTGATGCTCGAATGGCGAAGCGTTTTGAAAAATGTGATTCTTCCCCTTGAGATTGTGGCGCCCAAAATGTCGCACAAACAGCGTCAAGAGCGGGCAATGGAACTCCTTTCGATGGTGTCACTTGAGGGTTTTGAGGACAAACGACCCTCTGAATTGTCAGGGGGAATGAAACAGCGCGTGTCGCTATGCAGGGCACTGGTTCACGATCCCGATGTCCTCATATTGGATGAACCCTTCGGTGCCTTGGATGCCTTTACCCGTGAAGAACTCTGGGCCATGATGCATCGGTTGCGACGTATCAAGCCATTCACATGTTTGTTGATCACGCACGATCTTCGCGAGTCGGTGTTTCTGTCTGATGAAATATATGTCATGTCGCAGCGGCCCGCCAAAATCAAACATTCGGTGGCGGTTGAACTTGGTTCTGAGCGACAATTGGATGATCTATATGCACCCAATGTGACCAGTCTATTGGCCTCATTGCGTTCGCAGATTGCCGACCCAAATAATTAAGAAAAGAGGACGGATAGTGAATGAGCGCTTCCCATAAATTTCTTGTGCCCCTCGCCGCGATGATTGGCTTTCTCTTGGTGTGGGAATGGATCGTTTGGGTCAATGACTGGCCAAATTATAAGATGGCGTCACCGTCAGACCTCGGCCCGGCCTTTTGGAAATTCCGTATACTTTTCCTAGAATATGGATGGGATACGCTTTGGCGGACTGTTGTCGGGCTTGGTATTTCAGTGATTGTGGGGGTTTTACTTGGTATGGTCATGGGACTCTCAAGAACCTCGCGTGATGCCCTTTATCCATTGCTTGTTGGCTTCAATGCCATTCCCAAAGCCACGGTGGTGCCGGTGATTGCGTTGTTATTGGTGGGGTTGGATGATCTCAATACGGTGCTCATCGCCTTCTTGATTTCATTTTTTCCAATTGCCGTATCCGTCTCCATTGGACTTTCCACTCTTGAGCCTGAATACCGTGATATTCTGCGCGCTCTTGGCGCCTCAAAGACAACAATTTTTCTAAAAATCGCGCTGCCCAAAACATTGCCCGAATTTTTCGGCGCGTTAAAAATCGCCGTGACATTGGCCTTTATTGGGACCAATTTGATGGAAATCGTCGAGCCTCATGGCAAGGGGTTAGGCCATTTGTTCGACAGTGGAAAAATCAATGCCGACTATCCTTTGATGTTCGCGGTTTTAATTGCCTTGGCCTTTCTAGGTATTGTTCTTTACTACATTGTGGTCGCCCTTGAGCAGATTTTTGCCGGCTGGGCTGAACGGGATTAGTCTTTTTTTCTCTATCCCGTGTCTCGCCTGACAAGACGCCAAACATCAAGAGGGAGAGACACGGATGCTCCCTTATGCTTGAAAAATCGGTGATTTGACATTAGATTTCTAATGGGAGTTGGTGCGGACGGACGGCTCGCCAACCCGGTCAGGTCCGAGAGGAAGCAGCCGTAACGAATCCCGTTCGGGCCGATTTTTTGCCAGCTCCCACCCTCTACTCCACTTCAAAGCCTTAAGGATTGAGTGGTGACATTTTTCTCTGCGGCCGCTAGCCATTTGGGCAGGTCTCTTCGCATCAATGGCAAACGAATTTTTGGAGTCTCATAATGGCGACCTAGAGGGTTTATCGCTGCTAAATTTAAGAGTCTCCCGATCATCACAAGCACAATAATGTGAACCCGGCGGTCACCGTAAATTTTGTGGATCGCCAACTTTTGGCTCTTACCACCTCACGACGGGCCATCAGGAATCGAATAAAGCCGACGAAACAACATCTTGCATATAGGGCATAAGTTGATCAAGAGTGAGGTTCTCCCTATAGGGAAAATCCATTGAAAACGCTGGTGAAGTGAAAAGGTTGTCGGACAATAACAGTCAAAAGGTGAGGGCAATCAAAGCCTATAAAGAACTCCTCCGCAAGGCTATTGGGCGATGTCCGGCAGGAACCCAACGGCGTATCGCCGAGCAAACAGGGACGAGCAAGAGTTTTGTTAGCCAAATTCTCAATGCCCATTACCCGGTTCCCCTTCCACAGAAATATGTCGATTCGGTTATTGAAATTTGCAATCTCTCGGACAGTGAGAAGGACGTTTTCCGAGAGGCTTATTTGTTGGCCCATCCGCCGCGCCAAAGTCAGGAAAATCGGCATGAGATGCGTATTTCCTTACCAGATTTCAAAAATGCGGTTGACCGAAGGCGGGCCGAGGACGCTATCAAATCATCCGCAAGAACGATCTTGCAATTGCTTGAAGACAAATGAGTTGAGTCCAAGACCTTATGGCTTCAAATAGATTGGAGACGTCAGGACTCTTGTACCAGTCTTGAAGGACTGGAATCTTAACGCGCAAAAGGGTAGAGGCAAAGGCATCATGGCAAAATCCTCTAGCGGAAACTATCAAGTCTTAGCCCGAAAATATCGGCCCCGCATATTTGATGAGTTGATTGGTCAAGAAGCGATGGTGCGGATCTTGAAACATGCGTTTGCTGAAGAGCGTGTCGCCCAAGCCTATATGCTGACCGGTGTGCGGGGCGTGGGCAAGACAACCACAGCGCGAATTATCGCCAAGGGTCTCAACTGTATAGGAAACGGGGCCACTAAAGCGGTTGAGCCTTGCGGCCAGTGTGACAGCTGTCTTCATATTGCAGAGGGACGCCATATGGATGTCCTTGAACTTGACGCCGCGTCAAGAAGCCAAGTGAATGAGATGCGTGAGATATTAGAGAATGTCGCCTTTGAACCTGGCGAGGGGCGATACCGGGTGTATCTCATCGATGAAATTCATATGCTCTCGACGCATGCGTTCAATGCCTTGTTGAAGACGCTTGAAGAACCCCCAGAGCATGTCAAATTTATCTTTGCGACAACAGAAATTCGTAAAGTGCCGGTGACGGTTCTGTCGCGGTGCCAACGATTTGATTTAAAAAGAATTGACCCAAAGGTCATGAGCGAACATTTATTTTCTATCGCCAATCAAGAACAAATTCCGGTGACCCAAGATGCTGTCGACCTAATCATTCGAGCGGCCGAGGGCTCTGTGCGTGACGCGGTCAGTCTTCTTGATCAGGTGGTCGGGCAGGGCGGCGCAAAAATCGGCGCGGCGGCGGTTCGCGACATGCTTGGACTTGCCGACCGCGGTCGAACTTTGGACCTCCTTGAGTTGATCATGAAGGGGGACGCATCTGGCGCTTTGGGTGAGATCAATGCGCAATTTAGTGCCGGAGCCGATCCTATCGCTATATTGCGTGATCTTGCTGAAGCGGTCCATTTGATTTCGATCATGAATGTGTCACCCGAAGTGGCTCAGGATGCGGAACTTTCTCCTAGTGAGTCCGAGCGCAGTCTCGAATTAGGCAAAAAGTTGCCGGTCTCATCGCTCTCCCGAGCGTGGCAAATGCTGCTGAAAGCCCTCGAAGAAGCTGCCAATGCGCCGAGCCCCATGATGGCGGTAGAAATGGCGGTTATTCGCCTTTGTTACGTTCAGGACCTGCCTTCGGCGGCAGAATTGTTAAAGAAACTCAACCTTGACCGTGCTACCCCTTTAAGAGTCTCAAAAGAATCGTCGCCTTCCAGCCATTCGGCCAATAATAAATCGGAGCCGCCACGCCATCACGACGCCGAAGTAAAAAGTGACAACCTGTCGACAGAAGAATCAAAAGGCGCGAGTCCGGCTCCAACGATTCATCAAACGGTCAAGCCACATATTTCTGATGCTTTTGAGATGATTGAGACGCCCCCTTCAATGGTTTCAGACCCCGAAACGCCCCGAGTAACAGAACTCAAGCGTGATTCGGTTGAGGGGGAACAGTTGGGTGAGTCTCACACCGCCTCTGAACCGCTGCAAGACAAAAGACTGCGTGAGGCTAAAGAACACGAATTGTCAAAGAGTGCTAAAGAGGCTTTTCCCAATGCGGAGGTGCAAGTGGTCAGGTCCAACAAGTGAGTGAATGATCCCTTCTTTGCCAACCCAGCCGTTTCACAATATCAGTTAAAAATCAGGTTTTGGTGACGTTTTGAAAAAAGAATTAAACGAAATCAATATTCTGATTGATTTACTTGCCAAACTTCCTGGCCTTGGCCCGGTTTCATCACGGCGGGTTGTGCTGCATCTCTTGAAAACCGGCAATAGGAGCCGACTCAACGATATTGCCACCGCGATGATCCGAGCGTCAGAAAATGTTCAAACTTGTGTGGATTGCGGCAATTACTGTTCGGCTCATAAATGTAGCATCTGCCTTTCACCCCAAAGGTCAAGTTCAGAAATCTGTATCGTTCAAGATGTATCTGACCTTTGGGCTGTAGAGCGCGCTGGGGCGTATCAAGGTCGATACCATATTTTGGGAGGTGTTCTCTCTATGCTTGATCATATCGGTCCCGATGAGCTGCGCATTCCAGAACTTTTGAAGAGAGTCCGACGTGATGCCACTCAGGAGGTCATTTTAGCCTTGGGAGCCACCGTCGATGGACAGACGACAGCTCACTATATCGCCGAACAATTGACGGGGCAGAATGTCCGCGTCACGACTCTGGGTCAAGGTGTGCCGATGGGGGGTGAGTTAGAGATTCTCGATGGCGGCACGATTACAGCTGCCATGCGCTCACGGCGCGAGTATTAACCGTGACCCTCGCAACCGACATGATCGTAGAGAAAACTCGTGCCCAAAAGTGGTTTGAGACATTGCAGCAAACCTGCCGGCAAAGATTTGAAAATCTTGAGGCCGCTCATTGGACCGAGCGTCAAAATGCCCCGACTTTTGTGACAGAAGAAACCGCGATGCGCGATAAAGATGGGGGCGGGGGTGTGATGTCGATTTTACGTGGAGGCCGATTGTTTGAAAAAGTCGGCATTAATGCATCGACGGTCCATGGCTCACTAGCGGGCGACCTCTTGCGTCGATTAGCCGCCGAGAAATCGGTTCAGGGTTGGGACAAGAATCCAAAATTTTGGGCATCGGGAGTCTCGGTGGTCGCCCATCCTCTCAATCCTCATGTTCCAGCGGTGCATTTCAACACACGGATGTTTTGGACACCGACAAAATGGTGGTTCGGCGGCGGGGCTGATTTGAACCCATACCTTGCTATCGCTGAAGATACTGAAGAATTCCACACGATTTTG
The DNA here is from genome assembly GCA_022824005.1 of Paracoccaceae bacterium. Lineage (GTDB taxonomy): Bacteria > Pseudomonadota > Alphaproteobacteria > Rhodobacterales > Rhodobacteraceae > JAPOXR01. The sequence goes on along the minus strand of JAJEBG010000033.1, from coordinate 27,594 downwards.
CGAAAGGTTTGTGATCGCACAGATCAAAATTATTATTCGCGTTTTCGCCAATGGGCCGATGACTATTTCTTTATTCCGCACCGCAAAATACCGAGAGGTGTGGGGGGAATATTTTTTGATGATCTCAACACCGGTGATTGGCCGACTGATTTCCAATTTGTCACCGATGTGGGGCGCGCCTTCTTCAAAGCCTATCTACCGATCTTGCTTCGTCGCCAACATGCGCCTTGGCGCGAATCGGATCGCGACATCCAACTCGTGAGGCGGGGCCATTACGCCGAATTTAATTTGATTTATGATCGGGGCACAAAATTTGGCCTCGAGTCAGGGCATGACCCACGCGCTGTCTTGATGAGTCTGCCCCCTTTAGCCCGATGGCCATAGGCATCTCGCAATTACTAAAATCAACGCCTCCAATCCCGAAGGGTCTTGAGCATCCATTCAATATTTTCGATTTTTGCCTGTGGCGGGATGCCGTGGCCGAGGTTGAAGATGTGAGGGATTTCAGAAAAATCATTGAGTATGACTTTTACCTTGTTTTCAAGGTCTTGGCGCTCACCGCAAAGATAGGCGGGGGACAAATTTCCCTGAACACTGATTGATGGCGGAATATTTTCACGCCACTGGTCAATTGTGACGGAAGGATCAATGGCCAAGCCGTTGGGGTTAATTTGAACGGCGTAGTCTCGGAGGCTTAAACTGTCCACCTGGCGGGCAAAAGCGATGATGGGAATATCAGGGTGTCGACGTCGAAGTTCTTGAATGATGTCTTTCGTGGGTGTGATGACATACCTTAAGAAATGATCACCACTCAATTGACCGGCCCAACTGTCAAAGAGTTTGATGACTTCCGCTCCAGCGGCAATTTGGCCCGAGAGATATTCAATCGTGGCATGGGTCAGTCGACGTATCAAAGTGTCAAAAATCCGTGGTTCTTGCTCAATGAACTTAATCGCTGTGTCGAATCGATGTCGGTCGGCGATCATATAGGTGGCGGTAGTCCATGGGGATCCGGCGAATCCAATCAGCGTTGTTTCTTTAGGCAGATTCGACTTGGTGATTTTTAAGGCTTCAAAGATAGGCCACAATGTCTCATTGACAGATTCGGCGTCCCTGAGCCGATCAATATCACTTTGTTGTCGAATCAATGACAGATGCGGGCCTGATCCGATATCAAATCTCAAATCTGAACCCAAAGCATGTGGAACAAGTAAAATATCGGCAAAAATGATGGCCGCATCAAAGTGAAAGCGGCGAATGGGTTGCAATGTCACCTCGGCGGCCAACTCGGGTGTATAGACGAGGGTCAGGAAATCGCCCGCTTGTTCACGGAGGGCACGATATTCGGGTAAATACCGTCCGGCTTGGCGCATAATCCAGATTGGCGGAGGGTCAACTCTCTCACCGGCGAGAACACGCAGAATGGGTTTGTACTGAAACATGATCGTCCATGAACGAGATGGACATTCCAATACTTGGCAAGGCCTCTTATCGCAAGTAATCAAAGGGTTATGTTTTTGCGGGCAACAAAATCGGTGAGATGTTGATGGGGAACACGATTATATTGGGTTCAAGAGGCTCCCCCTTGGCGCAAGCCCAAGTTCAAGAGGTCGTCGAGCGCGCTGTTTCATGTGGATTTTGTGCCCGAAATGAAATTGAATGTCGAATAATTAAAACCACCGGCGATGTCAATTTGACGTCTCGTGTCAGCGACATTGGCGGCAAAGGTATTTTTTCACGAGAGCTCGAAGACGAATTAATTGCTGGCCGAATCGATATTGCTGTCCACTCAATGAAAGATCTGCCGGTTCGCCAACCCGAAGGGCTGATTGTCGATGGTGTATTAAAGCGGGCCCCGCCCGGTGATGCCCTCGTGGGTGATATAGGAACATGTCTTCAGGATTTGCCAGATGGCACGCGAATAGGAACCTCCAGTATTCGCCGCACGGCGCAGATTTTGAGAACGAATCCGAATCTGGTGCCAGTCAATTTGCGCGGCAATTTGGGTACACGATTGCGTAAACTTGACGAAGGCGAAGTGGACATGGCCATTCTTGCTCTTGCTGGTTTGCATCGGCTTAGACTGCCAAAAGCACGTTATACATCTATCCCCCTCACCGAAATGCTGCCGGCACCGGCACAAGGTGTCATCGGTCTTGAAAGATGCCTGAACAATCAACGGGCCGCTTCGCTCATTGCCACTTTGAATGACGAACAAACATCCATCCAAGTCCAGGCCGAACGGGCTCTTCTTGCGGCGCTCGGCGGTGACTGCTCAACGCCAATTGGCGCATTCGCAGAAATTAAGGACCAGGACATTCTCCTCAGCGCCGAGTTGTTGAGCCCCGATGGAGAATCAACCATTTCGAAATCACGACAGGGGCGGATCACCGAAGCCAAGCAAATTGGTTTTCAATTGGCGGGGCAAGTCCTCGCTGATTTTGCTGATCTCTAACGAAGTCTATTTGCGGAACCAGTCAAAAAAAATTCATCAATCGGAGTCGACTTGATCTTCTTATTCTCCTTGAGGATGCGGATGGTCTTTTCGCTCAGCCGGTATCTTGATTCCGACTTCCCCTCGTTGAGAGTTTTCTGCCCGTTGAGTCCCTCATCGTCTTGATATGTCCTTTGCGTAGTCATTGAGATGTTTCTTTCTTCCTGGGTTTATATGACCAAAGGATTGTGTCACTATACTCGGTTATTTGGCTTGCCATCCCTACCGGACACCAGTTCATTGTATGTCAGTTTTTCCCCTCCATGCTTTTAGCAACACTCTCCATCTGGTCAATAAAGGTCTCATTGACATTGGCCGTACCGCAGTGATGGTAACTTTATAAAGATAGTTCCCAAAGCGGTATCGAATCATTGAAACGCCTCTTGGGTCAGGAAACAGGCGTCTTATGAAGAATTTTTTCCGCGAGTTTTTTCCGCAATGATTGGAGGCGTGATTCTGAATACAGTTTCAACCCCGCCATATCTTTGACGTAAAAGACATCGACGGCTTGCGCGCCATAGGTGGCGATGACAGCACTTGCGATCGTCACATTGGATTCAAAGAGAGTGTGAGCGATGTCAAACATCAATCCTTGGCGGTCACGGGTGTCCACCTCGACAATGGTATAAATGTCCGATCCATCATTGTCGAAAGTAATTTCAGTGGGCACACGGAAACTCCTTGAACGTTTGGCTGCGATCGATTCACCGACCTGTTTTTCCCGCTTCTCCAACGCCTCGGCAATATCCATCTCACCGGCCATGGTTTGCTCAAGGGTTTTCTGCATTCGTTTGAAGCGCGCCTTGCCGAAAACTTTGCCATTTTGATCTTGAACCCAGAAAACGGCCGTGGCAAAGCCATCGAAGGTGGTAAATGTCTTGGCATCAACCACATTGGCACCTGAGAGGGATAAAGCACCGGCGATACGCGCAAAGCATCCCGGTTGGTCCGTCATAGCAAAACAGATTCGTGTCGCGTCTCGGTGGGAATCCAAAACGGCATCGGTTTTGATTTCACCATGTCGAGCATTTTTCAAGAGTTGAACAAAAACAATCTGTATCTCAGTCTTAAGACCCTGCCAAAATGAATCGGGATGCCTCTCAATTTCCGTATTGATCTCGGTTTCCGACCAGTCGTTCAAGGCCTCCCTAAAACTCTGCTGGGCGTCTTGGACGCCGGTCTGTATCATGTCTCCACGCCCTTCAGTGAGGGCTTGATGGGTCATCCTGTAGAGATCTCGCAAGAGCTGAGCTTTCCAATTGCTCCACGTGCCGGGGCCCACACCTCGAATATCGCAGACCGTGAGAACGGTGAGTAATTTGAGGTGGGAGCGGCTGGCGACCTCGAGGGCAAAATTCCACAAGGTTCGGGGATCGGAAATGTCGCGCTTTTGGCATGTGTCCGACATCAAAAGGTGGTGGTAGACGAGCCAGTCTACCGTTTCAATTTCATTTTCGTTTAATCCTAAACGGGTTGACACTTGGCGCGCGATTTCAGCCCCACGGAGTGAGTGGTCTTGACCCGAACCCTTGCCTATATCGTGTAACAGAAGGGCCAAATACAGGACTTTTCGATTAACACCCTTTTCTAGTATTTCCGAGGCCAACGGCAATTCTTCGCGATATTCGCCGTGTTCGATTTGCGACAGGGTTGAGATACATTGAATGGTGTGTTCGTCAACGGTGTAGTGATGGTAACCCCCGGGTTGTGTCATGGCGACGATATTTTGAAATTCGGGGATAAAACGGCCTAAAACCCCCAATTCGTTCATTCGTCGTAAAGCCCGTTCAGGATTGCCGTGGCGGAGAAGAAGATCAAAAAAATCGGTACAGATTTCCGTATCTTGGCGGAAATCATCGTCAATAAGATGAACATTGGCAGCCACCAATCGCATGGCATCGGGATGGATCAACAAACCGCTGCGCAACGCTTCGTTAAACAATCGCATGATATTCCGCTTATCGGCGAGAAAAGCCTCATTGTCGGCAATGGCCAGGCGACCTTGTAAAGTCTTGTAACCCGGGCTGACTTTAGTCCCAAGCTGTAAGCCGGTGCTTCGCAGCAATCCGATAACCAAGGGTTCTCGCTTGACATGTTGGGCTTCAAGAGCGGTCAGAAAAATCCGTGTTAATTCACCGACATCGGTGGCAAAGCGAAAATAATCTTGCATGAAATGGTCAGACGCCGGCCGCGCGTCGCTGTCTTCATAACCGAGAATTTGTGCCACATCCGCCTGCACGTCAAAATGCAATTTATCCTGCGCCTTGCCCGCCATAATGTGGAGAACGCAACGAACTGACCAAAGAAAAGCTTCTGCGCTCATGAATTTTTCATATTCCTCAATGGAATAGACACCGAGATTAATAAGTTCGACGGGGTTATTGACGCGATGAAGATATTTGACAATCCAGAACAGAGACTGGAGGTCACGCAATCCCCCTTTGCCCTCCTTCACGTTGGGTTCAAGAAGGTAGCGGTTGCCATTTTGGCGCTCATTCCTCGAATCTCTTTCCGCGAGCTTGGCTTCCACAAATTCGCGACCCGTCCCTTTGAACAATTCATCCCACAACGAAGAGTCCAAATTTTCGGCCAATTCCGAGTCACCAAAAATAAATCGGTTTTCGAGGAGGGCCGTGCGAATGGTATAATCTTCACGTCCCAATCGGACGCAATCTTTAGCGGTGCGGCATGAATGCCCCACGGTCAGTTTGAGATCCCAAAGTAGGTAGAGAACATTTTCAATGACGTTTTCGATCCACGAATCGACTTTCTTTTCGATCAAGAACAAGAGGTCAATGTCGGAATGTTGGGCCATCTCCGCGCGGCCATAGCCACCGACCGCAATGACGGCGAATCGCCCTTCTTTGGCGCTTCGGGCGGGGCAAGAATGTAAGGCGAATTTTAGCGCCGCGCGAACCAGACAATCGGTGAGATAAGCATAAGAGCGAATGACCCGCCTAGAAGCGTAAGGACTGGTCGGGAACTGGGCGAAAGCGGCCTTCTTGATTTCGTTGAGCGCCAACTCTCGCCGCTCGGCCATTTCGCTAAGGACTTTAGATCTCAACGAGGCGCGGTCCCCGGCATCCGAATCGATGAGAAAGGACTCCATTGAGGTTTCTTCAAAAATGTCAGAAGGTGGGATGAGCAAATCATCGAGCGGGGTGAAGACGGGGCTTTCAGGCGCAGATGTTGGGGTCAACATGTCCTCCTTCGAGATGTTCTAAAGTGAGGCATGATCGCCTCGTATTCGAAGGGTCCTCAATTGTTGTGGCGTGAACGATTGGCCACTAAAACCCCCTCACAGCATCACTCTTTTGTCCCGAACTATATATCATATAATGAATAGAACCTACTGAAAAATAACAATTGACTAAAATTAATGTCGATAACGAATGGTGGCGAGTGGACGCGTCGGCTAGCTTACGGATGCAATGTTTAGGAAAAAGAAATCTCGACGCCAAGTGGTCTGGCAGAACGTCATGACAGGCGTTTTGTCGCCTAATCTCATGTCGTGTAAAGTGATGACTCGTCGCTGAAAACCCGCCAAGACAAAAGGAGGTTTGAGGGTGCCGAAGGTGTTCAGAGATCAATCCCAGAAGATTCAAAGGGCACATGGCCGCATAAGCGCCACATTTCGCGGCGATGGGGGTCTTACCCGACTTCAAAAGCTTGATCAAAATTGGCCGGGCCGCGTTTTCTTCCCGTCGGTGCCGAATCATTCCTATGTTGAGGCCGTGATCACCAATATCGCCGCGGGAATGGTGGGCGGTGACCAGTTTGATCAGAAATTTGATATTGATAGCGGTGCCGATGTGACACTGACCAGTCAGGCGGCCGAGAAAATCTATCGGTCGCATGGGGCACTGTGCCGAATGACTTCGGAATTGACGGTTGGATCTATGGGGTGTTTGGAATGGATGCCACAGGAGACCATTCTATTTGAGCAGGCTCAACTGCATCGATTGACACGTTTTAGCTTGCATGAAGATTCCTTTCTTCTGGCTGGAGAGATGACCGTTTTTGGTCGCCGCGCCCGGGGCGAGACTTTTCAGCAAGGCTCCCTCTATGATCATTGGGAAATCTTGAGGAACGGAAAATTGGTCTTTTCGGATAGAACGGTGGTCGGCACTGGCCGTCAAACGTCCATATTAACCCAACCCTTTGCTTTCAATGAAGCGGCGGCGATGGCATTGATGGTCTGTCAAGCCCCAGATTTAGTCACGGTGCGCGATTGTGGGCGGCAGTCGATGGGGGCGAGTGCCCTCGGCGGCTTTACAATCGTCAATGGACTGGTTATTGGAAGATTTGTCAATGATGATGCCGCCAGACTGCGAGACTTGATTTCTAAACTCTGGACTGATTTGCGTCAGGCCATTGGTTTTTCAAGACTTGATTTGCCGAGAGTCTGGAAGTTGTAGTTTTTAAACGATGCGAATTTGGAACGGGCATGCAACTGCTACCAAGAGAGAAAGACAAATTGTTGGTTTCGATGGCCGCGATGGTGGCGAGGCGTCGATTGGAGCGAGGGGTCAAACTCAATTTTCCTGAAGCCGTTGCGTTGGTCAGTGATTATGTGGTGGAAGGCGCCCGCGATGGAAAGAATGTGGCCCAGTTGATGGTCGAGGGATCAAGTGTTTTGACACGTGACCAAGTGATGGAAGGCGTGGCCGATGTATTACATGAAGTCCAAGTCGAGGCGACCTTTCCTGATGGAACCAAACTTGTCACCGTTCACCAACCCATTCGTTAAAGCGGAAAGATGATTCCGGGGGAAGTCATTGTCGCCTCAGGGACAATCCAAATCAATACGGGACGCGATACCGTAACCCTTGAGGTCACCAATCGCGGCGACCGTCCTATTCAGGTCGGCTCGCATTACCATTTCTATGAGACCAACCCGGAACTGGAATTTGACCGTGATGCCGCCCGTGGCTTTAGACTTGATGTGACCGCTGGCGCCGCCATCCGCTTTGAGCCCGGTCAAAGCCGAACCGTGCAATTGGTTGCCTATTCGGGTCGACGTGTGGTCAGGGGATTCCATGGCCGTATCAATGGCTCTTTAGATCAATGACTTGTCATGCGCCAAATCAGCAGAAGTGAATATGTCAGCATTTTCGGTCCGACGACGGGGGATCGAATTCGGCTGGCCGATACCGAACTCTTTATTGAGATCGAATCTGATCGCACAGTCTATGGTGACGAGGTTAAATTTGGCGGTGGTAAAGTCATCCGTGATGGCATGGGCCAGTCACAGGTGACGCGAGCCGAAGGCGCGGTTGATACCGTCATTACCAATGCGGTGATTGTCGATCATTGGGGAATCATCAAGGCTGATATAGGTATTAGAGATGGACGGATTGCGGCGATCGGCAAGGCCGGAAATCCCGATATCCAACCGGGGGTGGACATCGTCATAGGGCCCGGCACCGAAGCCATCGCCGCAGAGGGCAAAATTGTCACGACGGGTGGCCTTGATGTGCATATCCATTTTATTTGTCCTCAACAGATCGAAGATTCTCTCTACAGCGGTATCACGACCATGATGGGGGGAGGAACGGGGCCCGCCACCGGTACCAACGCCACCACATGCACACCCGGCAGTTGGCACATGAGCCGAATGTTGCAAGCCGCCGAAGCTTTCCCGGTCAATCTCGGTTTTTTCGGAAAGGGCAACGCCTCACGAACCGAACCCCTCATGGAACAGATTGAGGCGGGGGCCTGCGGACTCAAACTCCATGAAGATTGGGGCACGACACCCTCGGCCATTGATACTTGTCTCAATATCGCCGATGAGATGGATGTCCAAGTGATGATCCACACCGATACACTGAATGAATCGGGTTTTGTTGAAGTCAGCATGAAAGCGATTGGTCATCGTGTCATCCACGCTTTTCATACCGAAGGCGCGGGAGGTGGTCATTCTCCTGATATTATCCGCCTGTGCGGCGAGAGCCATATTCTCCCATCATCAACCAATCCGACCCGCCCCTTTACAGTCAACACCTTGGCAGAACATCTCGATATGCTGATGGTCTGTCATCATCTCGATTCGCGAATTCCCGAAGACTTGGCCTTTGCAGACAGTCGCATTCGTCCTGAAACGATCGCCGCCGAGGATATTCTTCACGATATGGGGGCGATGTCGATTATGGCTTCAGACAGTCAGGCCATGGGTCGGGTAGGGGAAGTGATTATTCGCACTTGGCAAACCGCCGACAAGATGAAACGCCAGCGCGGGGCCTTGAGTGAGGAGACGGGCAATAATGACAATTTCCGTGTGCGCCGTTATATCGCCAAATACGGTATCAATCCTGCCATCGCGCAAGGGGTCAGCCCCTATGTTGGGTCCGTTGAAGTCGGAAAATTAGCCGACCTAGTGGTTTGGGATCCGGCCTTCTTTGGTGCCAAACCGAACCTCGTGTTGAAGTCCGGAATGATTGTGGCGGCCCCAATGGGCGATCCCAACGCGTCGATACCGACACCACAGCCGGTTCATTATCGACCCATGTTTGCCGCATTTGGCAAAGCGCTAGGGCCTTTAGCGGCCACCTTCGTTAGTCAAGCGGCGCACGAGCGAGTCATCGGAGATAGACTTGGCTTGTCACGGCAGGTGTTGCCCGTCAAGAACACCCGATCCGGCATCGGCAAGTCGTCGATGATACTCAATACCGCGACGCCAAATATTGAGGTTGACCCGGAGACCTATGAGGTGCGCGCCGATGGGGAATTGCTGGCCTGCAAGCCCGCTGAAAAACTACCCATGGCGCAACGGTATTTTCTTTATTGATGCGCCGTGCAATTGCCATGGCACGTTGCGGTGATTGGCCGGCGGAAGATGCCATTGGGGCGGTGAAGCTTGACTATGAGTCCCGCTACCGGCGACGGGTGAGACTCGATGACACCGGCATCGGCCCGGTTCTCCTTGACTTACCGCAGGCGGTCATCTTGGCGGATGGCGATGGTCTTAAACTCAACGATGGACACTGGCTGCAGGTGCTGTCAGCACCTGAACCGCTGCTCGAAATTCGATTGTCTGACCCTCAACATTTTATGTCTGTGGCATGGCATCTTGGTAACCACCATTGTCCAGCTGATATTACCGCTGACCGGATTCGTGTCCGTCATGACTCGGTGATTGAGACCATGCTGAAAGGACAGGGATGTGCGCCCGAGCCCGTACAGGCAGCCTTCAACCCCGAGAGGGGGGCGTATCACCATCAATTGACGAACCACCATGAAGAAAGATGACCTGATGCTATCGTCAATTCGTGATGGCTCGGTTGAGGTTCAAGGTGGGAGAGACGAGTTGAGCCAAGATCAGTTGCAGATGCTATTGATGTGGTTTTCTCCATCTTTTCCCGTGGGGTCATTTGCTTATTCGCACGGGTTGGAAATGGCCGTCGAGAAGGGAGCGGTCACTGACTCTTCTCACCTCAAATCTTGGTTGGAGACGGTTCTGATGCACGGCAGTGGACGTTCTGAAGGAGTGATCTTTTGTGAAGCTTACAAAGCGACGATTGAGGGAGCGCGCGTTCGACTCGGGGATATTGATGATCTATCCAATGCCCTATTGCCGACAGAGGAATTGGCTCTTGAGAGCCGCACACAGGGCGAGGCTTTTATAAAAGCGGTGCAACAGATGGGGTCAGAGCAAGTGGATTTCTTTGACCAGATTCAGACCTATCCTGTCGCTGTCGCCATTGCCTGCGCCCTGCAAAGGATTCCTCTCAACGCATCATTGACCAGTTGGTACCATTCCCTCGCCACATCGCTGGTCTCGGCGGGGGTTCGTCTCATTCCGTTGGGTCAAACACAAGGCTTGCAAGTCTTGGCGTCATTTTCCGAGATCACTTCTCGGGCCTGTCGACAAGCTCAAACCCTCACGCTTGATGAGATCGGCTCCTCTGCACCTCTTATCGATATCGACTCGATGCATCACGAAACTCAATATACGAGGCTATTTCGCTCATGAATGAAGACTATAACGGCCCTTTGCGAGTCGGGGTCGGCGGCCCTGTGGGGAGCGGCAAGACGGCTTTACTGGACAGACTATGCAAGACTTTCCGCGAAGAGTTTGAGATCGCGGTCATTACCAATGACATTTATACCAAGGAAGACGCCCAATTCTTAACCCGCTCTCACGCTTTGGAGAGTCAGCGAATCGCTGGGGTTGAGACCGGCGGTTGCCCACACACAGCGATCCGAGAAGATGCCTCGGCCAATCTTGCGGCGATTCGCCAAATGCAAAACCTCTTTCCTGCTCTTGACCTCATCATTATCGAGTCAGGGGGGGATAATTTAGCCGCCACATTCAGCCCCGAATTGGCCGATTTAACGATTTATGTGATTGATGTCTCTGCTGGCGACAAAATTCCTCGTAAAGGGGGCCCGGGCATTACCCGGTCGGATCTTTTGGTGATCAACAAGATTGATCTCGCCCCCCATGTGGGGGCTAGTCTTGCCGTTATGGAACGGGATTCGGTAATGATGCGTGGCGAGAGGCCGTTTCTGTTCACCAATCTGCGTGCTGGAGAGGGCGTTCGAGAGGTGGCAGAATTTATTCAACTCAAAGGCGGTCTCGCCTCTTCCAAAGTTGAATGAGTCGTGGTCAACCGACCAGCGGGCGATCGAGAACCCAGAGTCATCTCGCGCAAGCGAAAGATCTTTGCGGCCAAGGCCTTGACAATTGAGCGATCTTTGTCGGACTCGAAGATGGCAAGATACGGATGGACAGAAACATGACAGAGAAAAACTGGTATCCACGCGACATGCGAGGATATGGCTCCACGCCTCCCAAGATCGTTTGGCCGAATGAAGCCTGTCTGGCCGTGCAGATTGTGGTCAATTACGAAGAGGGCGGTGAGAGATGTCTCCTGCACGGCGATGAAGCATCGGAAGCGTTCCTGTCTGAGATCGTGGGCGCCGATGCCTGGCCGAGCCAGCGCCATTGGAATATGGAGTCCCTTTATGAGTATGGGGCGCGGGCGGGCTTCTGGCGTTTGCGGCGTATTTTGGATGACAGAGGTGTTCCCGCCACGGTTTTTGCCGTAGCGACCGCACTGGCGCGGTCGCCATCACAAACTAAAGCCATGCAGGATTCAGGTTGGGAGATGGCGAGCCATGGGCTGAAGTGGATTGAATACAAGGACTTTTCCAAAGCCGAGGAATCTGAATACATGGAAGCGGCGGTGCGACTTCATCAAGATGTCACCGGGGAGCTTCCGCAAGGATGGTATACTGGCCGCTGCTCCATGCACACCTTTGAGTTGGCGGCCAAGAGAGGGCACTTTGCCTATATCTCCGACTCCTATGCCGATGATCTCCCTTATTGGGTGCGGGTTGATGGACGTGATCAATTGGTTATTCCCTACACTCTTGACGTCAATGATATGAGATTTGCCACCGTTCAGGGATTTAATTCCGGAAGTCAGTTCTTTGATTATCTCAAAGACTCGTTCGATCTTTTGTATGAAGAAGGTCAAGCGGGGACACCAAAAATGATGTCCATTGGTCTCCATTGTCGATTGGCCGGTCGGCCAGGCCGCGCCATGGCCGTGAGACGGTTCATTAAATATGCCCAAGAAAAGAGTGGCGTTTGGTTTGCCCGACGGATTGATATTGCCCGTCATTTTGCAAAACATTATCCGCCACCAAAACAGCTGCCATGGTGGAATTCAAAGGTGACCAAAGAGATGTTTATCAAGCAGTATGGTGCCGTCTTTGAGCATTCACCGTGGGTCGCGTCGCGAAGTTTTGATCTTGAATTTGGACCTGCCCATGATTGTGCAGAGGGGATACATAGCTTGCTGTGCCAAGCCTTTCGTCAAGCCTCAGATGACGAGAAAATGGATGTATTGATGGCCCATCCGGAACTCGCGGGGAAATTGGCCCAAGCCAAACGTCTGACCTCTGAGTCAGCGAGTGAGCAGGCCTCGGCCGGGCTTGATGCCTTAACGGATGAAGAGAGATCAGAATTTGAGGCGTTGAACAACCGCTATCGTCGACGCTTTCATTTTCCCTTTATCATTGCGGTGCGCGACCATACGCGCCAGACAATCCTTGATTCATTTCGCCGCAGGGTCGACAATAATGAAGAAGAGGAATTCAACGAAGCATGCCGACAAGTCGAGCGCATCGCGTGGTATCGCTTGGTGGCGATTTTTGAGAAAGAGCCAGAGAAATGACTCGCAGCTACGCCCGGCCCCCGGGAGGACATCCGAAAGAAAAACAACTGCTAAGTGGACGTTCAGTTTGCAGCGATTTCCATATGGTGATGCCCCGTGAAGTGATGCGCGATATTGTCGCCAGTCGATTGCCTCATTGGGCGGCCACGCGTTTGTGGGTTCTCGCACGACCGCTCAGCGGATTTGCCGAAACCTTTTCGCATTACATTATGGAAGTTCAAGCAGGTGGGGGAAGTTCTGACCCAGAGCCTGACGCGCGTGCCGAAAGTGTTCTTTTTGTTACTCATGGTGAGTGCGACCTTGAGGTGGAGGGAATCTCAAACCGACTTCAACCCGGTGGCTTTGCCTTCATTCCGCCCGGCCGTCGCTGGGCCTTGCGCGCCGAAGGAGAGGGGGACTGCGTTTTTCATTGGATTCGCAAACGTTTTGAGGTGATCCCCGATTTGGATCCTCCAAACGCGATTTTTCTGAACGAAGCCGACATCACGCCCACACCCATGCCCGAATATGGTGACCGTTGGTCGACCACCCGATTTGTCGATCCAGACGATCTTCGCCACGATATGCATGTCAATATTGTTAATTTTGCGCCGGGCGCGGCGATGAACTTCCTCGAGACTCATGTGATGGAGCATGGCCTCTACGTGTTGCAAGGCAAGGGAGTTTACCGTTTGAATCAGGATTGGGTAGAGGTTGAGGCGGGAGATTATATGTGGCTCAGAGCCTTTTGCCCGCAGGCTTGCTATGCCGCCGGCCCATCTCCATTTCGCTACCTTCTCTACAAAGATGTCAACCGCCATGCCAAACTCTGGTCTGGTAGGGAAGGATGTTGTTGAAATCGGTCATGAAACACACCATTTTTTGCACAAAACTGACAGGCGACGGCTTCTCGGAGTTTGGTGATGTGATTGAAGTCGGCGAGTCTCCGATGACCATCAATGAGGGAATGTGTCAGCGGCATCATGACCTCGCCCGATTGAATTTTGAAACGTCGGGGCAAATCGGAATCAGTCTCTTTGATGCTGAAATACGTACTTTGCCTTATGAGTTCAGTTTAATGGAACGCCATCCTTTGGGCTCGCAGGCTTTTTTGCCCATGGGGGGAGACACACTTCTTGTCATTGTTGCCGCCGATAATGGTGGTCAGCCTGGCCAACCAATGGCTTTTGAATCGCGTCCTTTCCAAGGGATCAATATCCGCCGTGGCGTTTGGCACGGCGTGCTCACGCCATTGAGTGGTCAGGGATTGTTTGCCGTGGTGGATTATGTTGGCGAAGCCAACAATTTAGATATTCATCAATTTGAGCAGAGTTTTTGTGTGGAGCGAATCGATTAGTCAGGCGATCTGAGAACTCTTGATGGACTCGCGTTGAGCGGAGCGAGGGCAAATAACAGGCCTGCAATGAGAGACACCAGCCCACCGGCGACGACTATGGCGATGGCTGAGAGGAACTCAAAGTGATAATTTGCCTGCATGGCAAAGGTCATCACAGCCCATCCGGCGGTGCCACCGGCGGCGATGGCGACAATTCCAGCGCCGGTTCCTAAAATCGTCGCACGTAGAGCCAAGGAGATGAGAATTCGGCGACGCGAGGCGCCCAAAGTCTTCAATATTGACGACTCATAGACCCGACGCCTCTCGCCAGCCGCCGCCGCGCCAATCAAGACAATCAATCCGGTGGCCAGGGTAGCACCAGAGCCATACGTTATAGCGGCGGCTAGACCGTTGAGAATTTCAGCGAATCTTTCAATCCCTTCCTTAACCGAAATGACCGTGACATTGGGGAATTTCGAAGTGATGGCACGGAAAATATCTTGTTCTTGATCACCCTCGGTATAAAGTGTCGCAATATGTGTGTGCGGCGCACTAGCGATGGCCGAAGGATTCATAAGCATAATGAATCCGATCCCAATCGTTTCAAATTGGACCTCACGAAAATTGGCGATGGTGGCATCAATGTCACGGCCCAAAATATTGAGCGTTAAAACATCGCCAATTTTGAGTCCCAACTCGCGCCCCTCTTCGTCAGCGAAACTCACCAACGGATTTTCAGAATATTGATCTGGCCACCATTCGCCTTCAGTTATGATCGTGTCTTGGGGTGGGGTTTGGGCATAGGAAATTCCTCGGTCGCCACGAAGAGTCCAATGTGTTCCGGCGGCCTCAATGGCGTTCACGCCGTTAATTTTGGAAATGATGCCGCGTAGCATGGGGGCGGTGTCCACTTTAGTGAGGTTTGCAAATGAAGCGGTGGCTTCAATAAATGGATCAAATTGGTGATTTTGGATATCAATAACGAAATAGGTGGGCGCCTGTTGGGGGATATCATCTATAATCGCTTTGTTGAGGTTGGCGGAGATTTGCCCGATGGTTGCAATGACCGTGAGACCCAAGCCGAGGGCCAGAATGATTGACTCGGCATCACTATTGGGCCCACCGATTGACCCGATGGCCAAGCGCAATCCTGTTCGTCCACGAACAATCCGGCCTCGCGCGAGGGCGCGTGATATCAGACGGATTGCGCTCGCGGCGAGCCCAAGAGCCATCAATGTTGTGACCATCCCCGTTGTCGCCCACAGGGCGATTTTTGGGGCTCCTGACAAGAGCGTGGCGGCGGTGACCAAGAGTCCGCCAATAATGACCACCGATAACAGCGCTATCGGTGGCGGAAACCGCCTTAATCGGCTCGAACCAATGCGGTAGAGTTCTGCCGCTTTGATTTCACCTGTCCTGGCCAATGACCATAGGGAAAAGGCCAAACCCGCCAAAGTCCCATAAAGCGCCGCTTCCAAAAGGGGGAGAATGGGCACTGATCGCTTGATCGGAATAGGCAGTTGTTCGGCGAGCAAGGGTTCAAACAGCCACGGCAACAGAGCCCCGAGTATAACGCCAATCCCCACACCAAGCGTAATCATCACGCCAATTTGAAGAAGGTAAGCGATAAAGATTGTCCGCCGCGTGGCCCCGAGTGTTTTGAGTGTGGCGATGGTTTGAGTTTTTGATTCCAAATATACTCGCACCGCTGAGGCGACGCCTACACCTCCAACCGCGATGCCAGCAAGGCCGACCAAAACCAGAAATGCGCCCACTCGCTGAACAAAGGCTTGTGCTGAAGGATTGCCATTGCGTCGGTCCGTCCATTGAAGACCTGAATCGGCAAGCGCCGATTGCGCGTCTTTTTTGTAAGCCTCAAGGTCCAAATCCCGAGGAAGTTTCAACTTATATTTGGTCGAATACAAAGTGCCGGGTCCCAATAGCCCCGAATCTTTCAGACTATTGGCATGAACGAGGGTGCGGGGCCCCAAGGCGAAACCGACATTGACACTATCCGGCTCATAGGCGAGGCGCGCATTGAGGCGGTAAAGGTTTTTGCCCAAGGAAAAAGAGTCGCCAATGTTGATCTGGAGTCGGTTGATAAGATCGCCATGCATCACCGCGCCATACACACCATCATTTTCTGCTAGTGCTTGGGTGAGCGTGATGGGGGGATCCAGTCTCACTTCGCCAATCAAAGGATAGCGGTCATCAACCGCTTTCAATTGCGTCAGCGCCTGACCCATTTCAGCATCGGCATCAGTCACGACCATTGATCTGAATTCAACGATTTCCGAGACAGATAACGAGTTGTCCTGCATCCATTGGTGCTCTTCACCGGTGGCAAACCGATAACTGAGTTCAATTTCGGCGTCACCACCGAGCAAGTTGGCCCCTTGGTCGATTAGACCCTTTTCGATATTTGATCGCACCGTACCGACAGCGGCGATTGAGGCCACACCCAGCGCAAGACAAGCAAGCAAAACCCAGAAACCTCTGATTCCACTGCGCAACTCGCGCCGCGCCAAGGCGACCGCCACCGGCCATTGGCTCATAACGCGGTCGCTTTCAACGTTTCCAAACGACCGTCATGCAAACTCAACGTCGTATCACAAAGTCGGGCGATCTCACTATCATGAGTAACAAGAACCAGTGTGCTGCCCTTCCGATCGCGCAGACCGAACATTTGTTCCATGATCGCCGCCCCATTGGCCGTATCCAAATTTCCCGTCGGCTCATCGGCTAATAAGAGATCGGGCGAGGGGGCCGATGCCCGGGCGAGAGCGACTCGTTGTTGCTCTCCTCCCGACAATTGTGATGGATAATGATCAACTCGATCTTGAAGACCGACATTTTCCAATTCGCTGAGGGCGCGATCAAAGGCATCTTTTCGACCTGCCAATTCCAGTGGTGTGGCGACATTCTCGAGAGCTGTCATCGTGGGAATCAAATGGAATGACTGGAAGACGACACCCACATGGCGCATACGGAATCGTGCAAGTTGATCTTCGTTCAAGAGCGTTAATTCATGGCCCAATGCTTTGATGCGACCCGACGAAGCCTTTTCGAGACCTCCCATCAACATTAAAAGGGACGATTTTCCCGAGCCGGATGGCCCTGTCAAACCAACGGTTTCGCCCTTGCGAACGGACAATGAAATGTCTTTAAGGATTTCAATATCACCAGCATTCCCTTTTAATGTCAGTGATACGCCATCAAGCGAGAGTACGGAATCAGCCATGCATATTTTCCAAAATCATCGAACGCGGCCATTCAATAGATATGGTGATTACAGGCGAATCTGCAAGTTTTTTGCTGTAATATGTCTGTCAATTGTCGTTTTGACTCAACCCTCGCTTGCCAAAGAGATGAAGATTACCGCCTTTGGCGACAGTCTCATTCATGGGTTTGGCTTACCCCCCGATGATGGTTTTGTTCCGCAACTGAACCGTTGGCTTCGGAGCAACAAGGTCGAGGCGAGGATTGTCAATGCGGGCGTCTCTGGCGAGACGACTCAAGGCGGATTGGCGAGAATTGCTTGGACTTTAGAGACCGAGCCGGATGCCTTTATTCTTGCTCTTGGTGGCAACGATGTCTTGCGGGGTCTTAATCCCGAACAAAGCCGACGTTATCTAGCGGATATTTTGCGCCAAGTGTCCGAGGCCAACATTCCCACTCTCCTCATTGGGCAGATCGCTCCCCAAAATTATGGTCCAAGTTATCAAGAGAGTTTTGAATCGATCTTTCCTGATCTGGCGGCAGAATACGGCACCCTATTTTTCAAAGAATTCTTTTCGCCACTCGAATCCACTGGCTCCCCTCGTTTTGTTCGTGAGACCTATTTTCAAGATGATGGCCTCCATCCCAACGCGGCAGGTGTCGGCCTGATCGTGGATGCGATAGGCCCGATGGTTCTTGAACTCATTGACCGGGCGGGAAGGCTTGAGTAGATTTTTCTCGATATATACATGTACCCATCCCTCATGCTTCATCATTATGGAAATCTGAATCTGCCCATCACCTTCAGAAAATGGTCTGACAATCATTGAACTGATGGAGATGTTCTCGACTAAAAAATCAACACGGCAAAGGTTTAAGGGGTATGTCTGACCACCATGCCGCCATTGTTTGCATCTTGGGAGTTCTCGTATCACTGAGAGCAATTGGAAAAAATTACATCCGATGCCTGCCGCGATTGTCACCAATATTTGAGTGCACATTGGGTACAGTGATGACAAAATTGCGCCGTCCCGATCGCCAATGGGTATATGTGACATCGTTGAAGGGGTGCGGAGCATGAGACGGAATCGAGACTTTGGTGTAAGGCAGAATACGGCGTGGTGGAGGTGGCAAAGAATTTGTAAAACCTACAGAAATGGTGAAGACATTGAGCCATCAATAAACCGGTTTGTTGAGATTTGTGAGATTCGTCTCACCGTGTCTTGAGATGAGACTTAACGGATGGTCTCGTGTCGTTAAGGGACTTGGATAGGGATAGTTTTTAACGGGAGGAGTGGTGATGAGACTTCTATTGACTCTAGTATTGTTGATCACAAATGGCGTGGCAAGCGGTGCCCTAGCACAAGATTCACTCGCCTATATTGAAGCACGAAAACAGATAATGAAATTTGTCGGTGGCGAGATGCGTCGGCTCGGCCCCATGGCGCAAGGCCGCGTTGATTTCAACGCCGATATCGTGCAACTTTCAGGTCAATCATTAGCTGTTATGGCGAGTAGCTATCCCCTCCTTTTCCCGCCCGGGACAAAGAGTGGGGGGCGGACACAAGCGGCACCGCTAATTTTCGACGATCCAAAAGGGTTTGCCGAAAAGGCCGCTGAATTGAGAATGGCTGGCGAGTTGGTTCAGCAAGCACAATCGTCGGAACAATTTCAACGGGCGTTTTCTAGCCTTGCGGCCACGTGCAAATCCTGCCACAGCCAATATCGCAACTGATTGGATGATCCTGCCTTGGTCAAAGGGCTCGCATATCTTGCCGCCATTGTCTGTCTCTCTGGCGGCGGATTCCTTTACCTGTCTTCAATGGCCGGATTATCTGACGCCGAGCTCAAAGCGGCCCTTCCCGAAAGGTTTGTTAAAGAGGTCTCGCGCGGCGAATTGATCTTCCATATGGGTGGTTGCGCCCATTGCCATAGCCATTCCGACAACAAGACGATTCTCATCGGGGGCAAGGGGCTCGAGACAGATTTTGGAACATTCTACGCGCCCAATATCTCGCCTGACAAGGAGACGGGAATTGGCGCTTGGTCCGATGCCGATTTTGTCAATGCCATGCGCGAGGGGATCAGTCCCGAGGGCCAGCATTACTATCCGTCCTTCCCTTACCTCTCCTATGCTCAGGTTTCACTCACTGACTTGCTTCACCTTAAAGCGTATCTTGAAACTCTGCCGGCGGCTCATGGGAGGGCACCGGAGCATCAATTGTTTTTTCCCTTTAACATTCGACCGGCGCTCGCTTTCTGGAAAGTGTTGGCACAGCGAGACGTCCCCGATAATCGAATTGATGATTCATCAGAAGGATGGGAGCGAGGCCAATATATTGTCAACGGTATTGGGCATTGTGGGGTTTGCCACACGCCGCGCGATGTTTTTTTTGTTGAAGATAAATCGCGGCCATTCATGGGGGCTAAAGCGTTGAAGGACGGAGAGAAAGCGGCCCCTCGCATCGCCGGCCTTGACGCTGATAAAATTTTGAATGCTTTGAGCGAATGGTCGGGAGCCATTGATGAGAGAAGTTCAATGTATCTTGTGACCCTCTCTTACTCCCATCATGTGCCTTTAGAGGATCATGAGGCGATCGCTGACTATTTAGCCCGCCTCGAACAATGAATTATGCCGCATTGAGGGCTTCATCTCAATTAGGTTGAGAATCGGCCGGCGAGAATCGATCCAGTTTTGTTGTCTCAACGCGGCGAAGAAGATTAATAAATTCTTGTGCCTGATAATGAGCGACGGCCTCTCCCTTGGCCGCGGTGGCCGCGGCTGCATTTCCAACGACTCCGTGGGGGCTTAGATCGCGCGCGACCCAACCATAATTGATCGCACCGACAGGGGGAATTTGATCAGTTTCTGCGGTTGATGGAAAATCTTGAGCTCGCGACATATCGACGAGTTCTGGGTGAAAATGGAGCATCAGTGATGTTTCGACATCGCCGCCGTGGATGCCGATTTTTTGTTCGCGCTCCGAGAACAGCCCATCAGGGAGGCCGAAACTCATCCATTGGCATTTGACCGCCAGCATTCCGGCTTGTACCCGCAATTCACGGGCCAGAATCGACACAAGATCAAGGTTGCCACCATGCGAGTTGACAATCACTATTTTACGCACCCCCGTCCGTGCGACCGAGATTCCTATCTCAGTCCACACACGGAGTGCCGTCTCGGCCGTCAGGGTCAATGTGCCGCGGGCCCAGAGATGCTCATTTGACTTCCCAACCGATTGGATAGGCAGGATTCGAATATCAAGATCAGAGGGAAGAGAATGTCTCACTTTATTGAGCATCCCGCAAGCGATCCGTGTATCTGTACCGACAGGAAGGTGAGGGCCATGTTGCTCAATGGCGGCGGTCGGCAAAACAGCGATCGTGCGATTGGCATCAATGGATTTAAAGTCGCCGGCCTTGAACGCGTCCCAATCGGTTTTTTTCATGACATCCTCATTCCCATCAGGTTATGCGGCCAAGAACTTATCCATCTGCCGTTCTACCTTCAGCAAATGCCGACTTCGGCTCAACTCGGTTGACGAGTCAATGGAATAATGCGCCGCAAAAATGGTGCGAACTCGCAAGGCACAAATTGACCGAACACCTCGCAATAAGGTTCGTTTTCCGGGTGCGCCCATAAGTTGCGTCCATCGCCAACTTGCACCACATGTCGTGAAGGCCGCCAACCGCGTGATATGTTGCAGTCCCGGCTCAATCGATTTGGCACCATGCATGGGCAGATGAAAGGCTGAACCCGGCACCAGTGTGCGATCTAACCAACCCTTGAGCATAGCCGGAACACCGTACCACCAGGTTGGATAGATGAAGATCAAACTATTGCACCATTCGATATTTTCGATATGCCGCTGAACGGCTTCCCGATTCTTTGGGATAGAGTGATAGTCGGCCAATCCCTGCTGACTAAGAACGGGCTCAAATCCATCCGCGTAGAGATTTTCAACACGTGTTTCAACGCCAGCGGTGGCGAGTTTCTGTTCCACCACGTCGAGAACCGCGGCATTGAAGCTCTCTGGATTGGGGTGACAATAGACGACAAGAACCCGCATCAAAATCGATCCATTTCATCACTCACGCGCCGAAGGAAGGCCTCACGTTTTTGGATCGTTGTGCGGTTCATATCATAAAGTGCCAGATAACGGATTTTTTTGGGTTGGCAATAAAAGCCGATCGTGCGGGTCACAATTTTACGCGGCGGGTCGCCGGCGGCTAAAGCACGAAAGCGGTGACCTCCATACGTGGTGACGGCGGCGATTTTGTTGATTTGCGTCAAGTTGGGGCTGAGTTTGCCATTCTCTAGTTTGAACGCCACACCGGGGACGCAGACACGATCAAAGAATCCCTTGAGGATGGCCGGAAAACCAAAAATCCACACCGGAAAAATAAGAATCAAAGCCGAGGCCGCCCGCAGCCTATCGACATAGTCTTGAACGGGGGCCACATTAGCCGATTCGTCATGGTAAATTCGTCGCTCATGCGCGGTCACAACGGGCGAGAATTTCTCCTTATAGAGGTCGCAATCATCAACATCCCAACCCCGCAGATTCAATTGACGAACAACAAGATCGTGCAACGCGGCCGAAAAACTATCCTCAACAGGATGAGCGAATAGCACCAGCGCACGCATTATTCAGCAGCCATCACACCCGGATAAGCATATTTTCTCTGGTAATCCCAGTCAGGGTCATCCCATGCAATCATTTTGCCGGGATTGAGCAAACCTTTGGGATCGGCTTCGCGCTTGAAATTCAGTTGCCGCTCATCAACATGTTGTCGTCCGCCCTCCTCCAATGTGTAGCGATGGGGATTAAATATCATACACCCCATTTCTTCGTGGAGACGAACGATTTCATCAAGTCGCTCCTCGGTCGAATATTTCACAATGGGGAGTCCAGCAAACATAACTTTGCCATTTTCGCGGATGACTTCAAGATGTTGCAGCACCTCTGGGCTAAAGGTCTCTCGAATCTTGGCCACCAACTCGAGATGATGAGGATAGCCGTAACGAACCTGAAGGTAGGTCACACTCGGATCAACCCGCAAAGCACGGAGCGTGGTGTGGTTCCAGCCATACTCAAATAAAGGTCCGGGATCACGCGACCAGTCATTATTATCTGAACGGTAAATGATACGGACGCCCCCCTTTGCCTCATAGGTCTTACAAAAGGTCATGAAGCCATCAATGGAGTGCGGCGCGACCATCAGCGCCACAAGATTGTCTTCGCGATTGATATGGGGCTTGACGCGGGGAAAGTAATCGTAGGCGATCGGGGCCTCAAACGGCGTCGCGAGTTTGATCAATATGCCATCCTCATTGGCCACATCAGCGGCAAATCTGGCCGAGTCAAGAAATTCGTCAAAGGCCACGAATAAGCCCACCCAGTCATAAGCCGGAGCCAATGGCATCTCAATTTCGGTGATGATGCCGTTGGTGCCATAGGCATGTGAAACGCGTGGCAATTCATCGCCGGTAAATTCAAGAACGCGGGGTTTTTCTTCCATTGTCACGACGCGCAATCGGATAATGTTGCCAAAATCGCGCAATTGACCCCAGGTGCAAGAGCCGACACCGCCTGACCCCCCGGCGATGAATCCTCCAATGGAGGCGGTGGCCCAAGTGGATGAGAACATACGGATTTCTTGGCCTGAATGAGCGCGACAGGCGGCGTCCAAATCCTTGAGAAGGCAGCCGGGCTGGACGCTCACGCGCCCCGGCTTAATATCCTTGACCTCCGCCATATGCCGCATATGCATCACACATCCACCCGCGAGCGGCATCGCTTGCCCGTAATTGCCGGTACCGGCGCCGCGCGTGGTCACGGGCACATCATGCTTATAGCACGCGGTCAGAATTTCGATGACTTCGGCCTCTGAGCGAGGTGAGATCGCAAAAGCCGCGGTGATATGGTCTAAATGTGATTTCAAGACGGGCGAATACCAGAAGAAGTCACGACTCTTGGATCGAACTGACACGGGGTTGGTGTCAATATCCAAGTGGCTGAGTTCATTGATGAGAGGTTCATAATTTTGTGTCATCACTTCACCATAAATAAGTTATCAAGTTCTCGATAGTCGGGCAGTTGACGGTCAATCACGCGCCCGTGCCTCACAACGATTCGGTCAGATTGGGGTCGGGAAAAAAATTCAGACCAATTTCGCGCCCGAGTGACAATGAAATCGGCAGCATCCCCCACTTGAAGGTGGGAGGGGGAGAATCCACAGATTTCAGCAGGCAATGCAGAGAATGCGTTAAACCATTCGAGTTTTGAATGATCAAGGTGACAAATTCGTGTCGCTTCACGCATCACCTCAACCATGTCCAAATCACCATAAGCGTAAAAAGGGTCGCGCGTGTTGTCAGACGCGAAGGCGACGCGGATTCCCCGTTGGCGCATTTCGTGGACAAGAGTCACTCCCCGCCACAACGGCGTTTTTTCGTCCTTACGGTCTTGCAAATACAGGTTGCACATGGGGAGTGAAACCACATTGATTTTGGCTTTTGCGACGCGATCAAGTGTGTGTTTTGATTCCTTCTCACTTTGCCGAGCGAGAGAACAGCAATGGCCCACGACGATGGTTCCCGAAAAATTCACCCGTTCAGCCGCCTGAGCAATAGAAAGCAGGGTATTGGCCTTCGGATCGTGGGTTTCATCAACGTGAAAATCTGCATCCATGCCCCGCTCTGCCGCGGTTTGAAAAAAAACATCTAAATGATCGTCCAAGCGAGCCATTGGATAGGTCACGCAGCCCAAAACGCCACCGAAATTGGCCGCCGTGTCGGCCACATCTTGGAAAGCTTGTGGATTATCCTCAATGAGGTCAATGCCGAGGATTGTCACCGCCTGCAACTCGATCTTATCTTGCCACTCTTGGCGGACTTCATCGAAAACAGCCCAAGTGATTTGATGTTGTGGGGGCAACGAATCGAGATGGGTACGAATAGCGCGTGTCCCGTGAGCGTAAGCGCATTTTAGGGCAAACTCCATTCTTTGACGGACGTCGGCCTCACTCCAATGCGCTTGTCGATCATTATGAACCGTGAGAAGCGCGCCCATAAAGGTGCCATCTGGGTTGGCGGCTCGAGGCCATATATGCCCTTTGTCGAGATGCGTGTGCATATCGACGAAGCTTGGCAAAAGCATAGCCCCTTGCGCATCGATGACCGGGACGTCAACAGAAGGTTCTGCGATTCGCCCATCCTTGACGAAGATTTGGTGTTTTCCCATGGCCGATGGGCGCGAATTGGAAGCCAGCGTGACGTGACGGATGCCAAATGAATCCATGGCATCGGAAATCGGCAGAAATGCTGTCATTGCTCTTGTTTCAAGGCACTTTCATGCCATTTTCGTAGGAGAAGATGGCTGATGATTGAGAGCGTCAGGAAAATAAAGACGCCGGTGCCCGCGATGATGAGGAGAGCAGCAAACATACGCGGGATATTCAACCGGTATCCCGCTTCAAGGATGGTAAATGCGAGACCCGAGCCGATGCCGCCGGTGCCAGCGACATATTCGGCCACGACCGCGCCAATCAGTGACAGACCCCCAGCGATTCGAAGTCCGCCAAGGAAATAGGGAAGGGCGGTCGGAAGTTGCAGGTGAACCAGTCGCTGCCAACGGGTCGCGCCATAAATGCGAAATAAATCACGCAAATTGTGATCAGTCGAGTTTAATCCCAAAGTGGTATTTGAAAGAATAGGAAAAAAGGCCACGATCCACGCACAGATCAAGAGTCCTGCGAGTTTGTTTTCCACATAAATAAAAATCAACGGCGCGATTGAAATGATCGGCGTCACTTGCAGCACCACCGCGTACGGAAAAAGTGACATTTCAAACAGCCGTGACTGGGTAAAGAGAATCGCCAGACCCGCCCCTCCGATCACCGCGACGAGTAAAGCCAGCATAGTGATTCTGAAGGTGATTTTGAGGGCATCATAAAGCAAGCCCCAATCCGTGACGAGCGTCGTCCACACCTTACCGGGCCCGGGTAAAATATAATGGGGGATTTCATTCCACACGACGATGCGATCCCAGAACCACAAGGACAAGAGCAACACCAATGCGGGGAGCAGCCATTTGCCAATTTTTTCGAAGCGACGGCGCATCAATCGTTTGCGCTCTTCATTCACCGCAGCCAGTGAAGCGTCGTCGATGCCGCCGCTCATTCTCGTTTGAACAAAAGTCATTCTGCGCCCCAATCGTTCGTCATTCTGTGTCTTTAGACGGCCTCTGAAATCGAGTTTTCAAGCGCCTCTGAAGTTGTTCTGCAATACGAGGAGTAGCTCGCCGATGTGCGGAACGTTTCATTTCTCGGGTAAGGTTCATTTACCGCGATTTCTGAATGAACGCGGCCCGGCCGTGACGTCATAACAGCGATCCGGTCCGACAAAAACACACTCTCAAAAACCGAATGAGTCACGAAAAGAATGGTACAACCAATCTTGGCTTTGAGTTCAAGCAGGTCATTGTTGAGTTTGAAACGCGTAATTTCATCAAGAGCGGCAAAGGGTTCATCCATCAAAATGACACGTGGACTGGTGGCCAAAGCACGGGCGATGGCGACCCGCATTTTCATTCCCCCCGACAAGGCGCGAGGGTAGCTGCCGGCAAAGCCGTCAAGTCCCACCAAATGAAGGGCTTCGTCGATTTCGTTGCGCATTGACCGCATGGTTTTTCCTTGCAGACGAAACGGCAGCCACACATTCTTTTCGACCGTCGCCCAAGGCATCAGGGTGGGTTCCTGAAAAACAACACCTATTGAACCGTTGCTCTGTTCGACGCCACCTTCCCATTCAATTCGTCCCGTCGTTGGCTCCATAAGGCCGGCAATCATTCGCAAAATCGTTGATTTGCCACAACCGGACGGGCCAAGAAGACTGAGAAAGTCACCTTCATTGATCGTCAGTTGCATGTCCTCCAATGCGACGACACCCTTGCTAAAGACCTTTCCAACGGAATTGACCGCCAGCAATTTTTCTTGATTATGTGTATCTACCAAGGTGGGAGTTCCATCAATTGAAGATAGGCTTAATGACAACGGCAAAACCGACAAACGAGAGTGGACAACAAGAGGGTCGTCCACTCCAACTTTGTTAAATCTGTTTCGTGGGCCTTATTTCAGGTCCATTCCCACACGTTTATTGACGAATTGGGTTGTAAAGGCCTTTTGCCAATCAATATCATCTTCAAAGACACCGGCTGACCTGACCTTGTTATAAAAGTCTTCGACTTTTTCCGCCGTCATCGCGCCAATGCCGTGATCGAGGGCGTCGCCGGAATCAACGATTCCAACGGCCAACATACGGTCAATAGCGTAGGCAATCTTATCGTCAGTCATCTGAGGATTATCCTTGCGAATCAGCGCATTGGCCGCAGATGGATCACCATAAAGATAGTTGTACCAACCTTTGATGGAGCCGTCGACAAAACAGGCCACACTCTCGGGATCATTGGCAATGGTATCGGCCATGGCCTCAATAGTGGTGGCGTAGGTTGAATATCCAGCGTCAGCAATCAGGAAGACTTCGGGCGTAAAACCACCTTCCTTTTGAACCAAGTAGGGTTCGGACGAGAGATAACCCTGCATCCCTAAATCCTCGTCGGCGAGGAATGGAGCCGGATTAAACGTGTAAGGCCGCCGCTGTTCTTCGGTAAAGCCATACTCGGCCACCATCCAACGATAAAAAGATTGAAAACCATTGTCACCAATCAAAAGAGTCAAGTTTTTGAGGTCTTCAAAACTGCTGGCTTTTCCTGGATGGGCCAGAATGACTTGCGGATGTTTCTGGAACATGGCCGCCACTGACACGACGGGGATGCCTTCTTTGACCGAGTTGAAGGCTTGCAAGAGATCTCCACCCATGTGAAAATCCATTTTGCCGGCCATCATGAGCGCACGGTTATTCACTTGCGGGCCCCCCGGGACGATGGTGACATCAAGACCGCATTCGGCATAGGTTCCGTCGGCGACTGATTGATAGAAACCACCATGCTCGGCTTGCGCGACCCAATTGGTGCCAAAAGAGACTTTCTTGTGGTCCATCGCCATCGAGCTAGAGGCGACGACCACGCTGGCAGAAGCTAACAAAATAGTTTTGAGCATTATTCACTGTCCTTTCTCAATAGAAATGTGAGCGGTTTCGTGACCCCCATTTGACTCCCGAACGCACCCATCAAATAAAATTAGCAAGTCTTGACTTGTGCGTCAAGCCAGTGACAAGAGCCATAATCGGCGAACTAATTTGAACTAATTGCCCAATATACAGATTTATTTAAATCTTGATTGCTGATTCGAAAAAGACCACCAAAAAATGATTTTTTCACCAATTTTGGACACCAAAACCGCGACCTAAATGGTCAAAA
>JAJEBG010000020.1 GCA_022824005.1 Paracoccaceae bacterium | reverse complement strand
CGCCTAGGCTGGAGGAGAGCCAAACACCAGACCGAGAAGGCCGGCGTCGTTAACCGAGTATTCTTCGCCCTTCAATAAGGCCTCGGTATAGCGCAGTCTTCTATGCAGATGATCATGGGGATCGTGGGAATAGAGATTTTCACGACGGGTGAGTTCTTCCTCATCGTGGAGCAGAACATGCCCAATCGCGGCAATACTATCGAGGAGTTGACCTTCTTTGCTTCTTTGACCCTTGATGACCGGATCATAAGGTCCACGAACGCAGAGGAATTTGTTGATGGCGATCCATGGCGTCCAGCATTCTCCAATATGAAAGGCGCGGGCTTTCACCAGTTTTGATTCCATTAAGAAGTAGAACTCGCCTTCCCGCAATTTTTGCAATTCGCCAATTGGCACCCGCTCCGTTTCGACAAAATGCCGGTCCGGCCGGTTGACCCATCGGCTCGAGAGGAGACCTGTTTTTGAAACTTGGCCGGAAGCCATAGCGACCCGATGGCGGGAGAATTTGCTGCGAAGAAACTGCCATGTGCGATTGGCATCTTCGGTGGCACCGGCAACCGTGAGACGCGCATTGGCGGCCGCGGTTTCAGCAATCTGCGGCGAGATGGATTGCATGGACGCCATATCCTGTCCAGCGATCACAATCATAAAACCGAGTGAACGCGCCTGCGCCATCATCGTATCGATTCCCTTGACCATGTAATATCCGGCCTCATCAAGCACGGCGATAAATGGCGACGGAGAGCGGGTGACTTGGCGGTCAATAAGGTCTTGTTTGGACCCCTCAAGATTGGAGCCGGCGGCACGTCCCATCATCATCTTCAGCATCGAGACCACAATACGCCCGCAATTGCGCATCTCCTCGGGTGCTTTCTGAAGGGCGGGCAACAAGACCACAAGAATTCGACGGTTGAGTACGATATCATCCATATCAACCTCACCGATCGGAGTCTGGAAAATATGACCAAAGTCATCAGCGAGAGAGCCAAGTGGCTTGGTCAATTGCATCGACAAAAAACCATATTGCTCAGCCGCTTTGCCTTCTTGAGGTTGGCCGTTCATGGCGCGCTCAAGATTGAAGCCGGGCAGGGAGTCAAAAAAACCCTTTAGCGCTAGGCGTGATTTTTCTGAAAACTCGCCGTTGAGGGCGCGGAGATAAAGTTCAATCAATCCCCCACGGCGGCGCATCTCGTCCCATGCCTCATCAGGGAGTTGTGCGATATCGGTGATGTCTTGGTTGACGACATATTGCGATTTCACTCCGAAGCCCAAGGGGAGAAAGTCACGGATGGTTTGCACATCCAACATGATATCCCCTGCGTCCCGCATTTCGACTAAAGCTTTCATGGTCGATGTGATCAGTGCCATGGCACGGTGACGCCACATCTCTCCGTTGCCGCCCGACTCGCCCATCAGCGAGACAATGAGATTCATCAATTGATCGGCACTGCCGTGGGCAAAGGGATTTAATGTGTTTGACTGGATATCGGGTCCGCCGGCCATTGTATTATGATCACCGGCATCAGTAAAATTGAGCACGCGGTAGTCATCCTGGCGGCCAAATTTGGATACGATGGACCACGCTTTGGCATGAAATTCTGTCGTGCCTTTGCCGTCAATGAAAAGAAATCCGGAGGACCACATCAATGATTGTGAGGCCATGCCGAGCAACAATTCCGTATTGTGCGTGGGAAGATAATTCTCAGCGATAAACATACCATCGGCCGCGTCGGTGCGAATGCAGGTCATCAAGACTTCATCAACAGGCCATCGATGGGGAATGTATCCCGCTTCATAAGAAGTCAATTTGCCGCTTTGAAAAAGGTGACGGTTATGACTCAGCATGTCCCTCGCCTCTTCACCGGAGCAAGCGCCATCCACGTGGATGATCTCAAGACCATCTGTCTGAAGTTTCGGATCACAGATCGGAAAACGGTCGCTCAAACTCTCTTGGCCGGGCAAGCAAAACCGCACAATGGTACCCGAGGGACGTTGCCATTGAATGGCCATTCCGCCAAGTGACCAAATCATCTGGCGCAGCAAGAATCCATCTTGGTCGTTGCGGGCAGGGATTTCGAGCCAATGACCGATCGTCAGCGTCTTAAGCCCCTCTTGCGCTCGGCGTTCAATGAGCGCCTGCAGCCAAGATAATCGGCTTTTTGGACTTCCCGACAATGACGGCATGAAAGGAAGTTGGTCAAGACCCTCATTGGTGGCCACGTGGAGGGCTTCAGTTGAAAGTTTCGGCACATTTGGATGGCCGGGCATCGGTCGGGGCAGGGGGATATAGATTTGAAGGTGTTTTTCACCCACAAGCGCGCCGAGTGTGAGCGCGATGCCAATATCTGAAGCTGACCATAATCCTGTTGATGATTTGAACTCTGTGGCTTTTGGTCCCTTGAGCTTCACGCGCCACAAATGGCCTCTCGAGCAGGCCATTTTCCGTCCATCAGCGAATTGAAGTTGAACCACCGGTAGTGGGCCTTGCGGGTGAACAGAGAGAATTTTGACTGATTGACCCGATGGATGCATCACCCGTTCGCCAACTGTGAGTGTGCCATTTTGCCGCCAACCTGTGGGTGTCAGGATGAGCGTATCATTGGGCAGCGCCTTTCCAGCCCCTGTGGTCGCCAAAACCAAAGCGTGACGTCGGGCGTCACGATTCGAGATCCAAATCTCTTCCTGCGAGTCAAAGTCATTTCCCAAGAATAGCAAACCTTCACCCGAGCGAAATTTCCCATGACCGCCAGGCATGGGCGAATTATAATCGGGGCCTTTCCACGAGAGAGGTAAACGATAGGGCAGGCCCACTTTGATCCTCAGCATAATCGTGCAGAGCGTAATTGTGATGGGCAGAGAGAGCAGCCAAGCCCCCGGTATGAGTGGCATGACAAGGATGGCCAATAGCATCAGGACGGTAAAACTATCTGGATGTGTCACAAAATTGACCAGTGGCGATAGTTTCGATGTCTCGTTTTCGGAGGTCAAACTCGTCTCACTCCGTGACAATCAAATGGACTTGAATGGTGAAGAGTGATGCGAAGAGGCCATCAAGGCCGTCTGAGATTGGATGTGCTTCCATCGGTTAACAAACCCAAGAGAGCGGCTTGAACGATAGCGGCACGGCTTTCCTGTTCGAGCCGCAAATGGGCAATCCGTGTTTGAATGGAAAGCAGGTCAAGCACATCTTGGAGAAGGGCGCGTTCCGTCTTTGTGTGTCGGATTTCCAAGGTTTCGGCGTTGGGCATATAGTAGGCTGAATGCCGAATGGCCAAGGCCTGCTGCTCGCTGATGAGATCGGGAATTTCGCGATCATAGCGGCTGCGTTCGGCGATCGTCTTGTATGGCTTTGAGGGAATCGAAGGGCTGAGCAATTGCAGAGAGTATTCAATGGATGAGATGGCGGCTTGATTGCGTGCTTCTGTGGCACGGCGCAGCACGGCTTCTGAGAG
The DNA here is from genome assembly GCA_022824005.1 of Paracoccaceae bacterium. Taxonomy (GTDB): domain Bacteria; phylum Pseudomonadota; class Alphaproteobacteria; order Rhodobacterales; family Rhodobacteraceae; genus JAPOXR01. Next base: position 2,352 of record JAJEBG010000020.1, on the reverse strand, counting down.
ACCGGCTGGTGTGCGCAGATCGTCATCCGAGAGAGGGATGGGAGGGAAGGGATCAATTGTGTTGGCAATCAACCGAGGCAAAGCTTGGCGAATTCGTTTATCGGTCAAATCTAGCGTCGGTTTTGCAAATGTCATCTGCCATTCCGTGGTGGCATCCTTGGCCCCTCCCGCCGAGCGGATTTCATCGCGCTCACGGGCAAGAAAGGCGGCCAATGTCAGACCATTGACGGCGATGGGCTCGGCTTCTCCCCGCGACCAAGAAGCGGCTCTGTCGGCGACCGCCGCCGCCGAGGGGATATCCATGTTGGAAGGCAATTCTGCCTCAATAGCGGTATCTACCAGAAGGCAGAAGTCAGGGTTCGGGTCAAATTTGCCGCTTTCCGCCTCAGCACGGGCCTTTGAGCGAGCGAGCAGCGCATCATTTTGTGAAGCAGCATCAGAAATTCTTTCCGCCGCCTCAACTTGTCGATCAAGATAGCGACTGTTCTGTTGCGAATGGGCACGCAAAGCATCAATGACTTGCTGCGCCGCTTGCGTTGTCTCTTGTGTCATGTGTGATTGGGTGTCTTTGTGCATCAGACGAACAGTGCCACAATTGCATCCGGCAAGTTGGGCCCAAGAACTTGTGGGAGTCCACCATAGGGACGAAGCGAGGAGGCACACGATTGGCAACGCCTCAAGTAAATAGAGGCGTGTTTTCTGTTGTGTCATTTTGATCCTCCTGTTGAGTAGAATGTCTTCCAAAGCTCCTCGAGCATGCCACGAGATGACTTAGAGGGTGCGCCTGACTCAGTCTGCCGTGGTTGGTATTTCTGTGGGTCTCGCTGTTGGAGTGGAGGAGTTAATGATATTCGGCCCGATTGTTCCCTCTGCTGGATGATGTCAAAACCATTCAAGAGATTTGGCGGCAGGCCTCTCCTCAGAGTCTCCAACGGAGTGGTTATCGGGCGCGTCACCTCCCGCCACTTCTGTTCTGCGAAACGGCAAATGGGGCGGGACTGGCTTCCTTGGCCAATGATGCCGTCAAGTGATCCTGTGAACAGGCCATTCAACCCACTGCTCGGGGCAAATGAGTCAAGTGGCAATGCCATGAGGCCGTCAAGGCAACTCAAATCGCCTGTCGCCGCGGGGGGTTCAATGGCGGCTTCGGCGCGTCGCACCGATGATTCAATTTGCTGCCTTGTGCCATCAGCGAGACGTTGCCGCGCTGTTTCACTGCAATGAGGGCTGATGGAATCGTCAATCCAATCGGCTTGCGAGACGTGAGCTGAAATTAGGATGAGAAGGGCGGCAACGATGAGTGTCTTGTGCGTCATGTAAGACCTACGAAATTCCAAGATTGGCGTAGTCAAACCGCCCTTCGTGAAATTTCCAAAGAGAATTATGCCGCAGATCTAATTTTCGGGAATTATATACGATAGTGCCGAAAAGTGTTTGCGATTCTCCGGCACCGTCCTGTCCTCTCTAGTAGAAGCAAGGTGATAGTCATGAAAAAGAACGCACCAAGGCACATCATCGCAAGGATATCAGCATTCAAGATATTCCTAGACTATGCGATGGCCAAATAATGAATCATCTAGCATGTGCCCCTAAATCACGGGATAGTTGAGCGTTTGAAATCGTCTCCATCGGAGATTGTCACGGCAATTCACCAATACCGTGGTCGTATGCTCGAACGAATGAGTCATAAATTTCTGAACTCTGAATCATGTTTATGGGGTGTGCATTAAAGACAACTGAATTTCAAGTTTGAAACTAGTTGGGTTTGACCCAAACAGCTCATCAACAAATTTAAAACCAACGTTTCCATCATAATATTACCATGAATGATGATGACCTTTTCACAACCCGGTCGGAGGGAATCACGATGAGGCGTCTCAAAAGCAATGGTGCTGTTTCGATTTTGGCAACCCTTGCCATAATCGGCGAACTAATTTGAACTAATTGCCCAATATACAGATTTATTTAAATCTTGATTGCTGATTCGAAAAAGACCATCAAAAAAATGATTTTTCACCAATTTTGGACACCAAAACCGCGACCTAAATGGTCAAAACGGCCTGACTTTATTTCCAGCCGCTATTAAGGATACACCTTCTCCGATCCCCGCCATCGGGTCTTCATCATTTAATCTGGTGCTTGGGTAAAGGGGCGTTATGGAGGGGCCGGTTCAAGACGATCCAGTCGCTCCCATGCCTCCTTTAGATAGGGTTTCGTGGTGATATTCAGTATCAAGCGGTTGGCATGGTGAACCAAACGACCGCTGACCTAGAAAAAAGAGACCCTCAATCTTTTCATACGGCAATTTAGCCATTCCCCACTCTTAGTCGGATCTTCATTTGGGGTTCAAAC
>JAJEBG010000057.1 GCA_022824005.1 Paracoccaceae bacterium | reverse complement strand
ATGCGCGCGATCACCAGCGCCATGGCAGCTCGGGCGTCCCGGTCCGACAGGCCAACATCCTTGAGAACGTCTCGAAAGCCCAGAGCCTCCAGAGAAGCCAGGGCAAGGCGCTCACAGCCCACCGACCGCGCGTTGTCAATTTCCACGCTGTCGAGGCGAACATTTGCGGTGCCGCCATCAAGGGCTTCGGCCGACGACGTGACCAGAGCGCGGCTGCGTAGTCTCTGCACGATGGTCTCTGCGGTCTCCACCAGTTCCGGAGTGGGCTCGAAGAGAAATTTATTCCCGGCAAGCTCCGCCTCGATGATCTGGACCAGTTCGGGCCATTGGTCTTTGGGGATGGGAAAGTTTGCGCCAAGATTGAGCAGCGTCTTTTGCCGCACTTTGGTTCCGGATCTGCGGGCTTCCACCAATCGTACGGATCGATAGCTTCTGTCAGACGTGCGGCGGGTCAGCGTTTCTCGAATGAACATGGCATCAGTTTAAAGGTCTCTGGCCTCGCTGGGAACCCCAAAAACCCCATCAAATACGCTTTATGGCACTACATTGGAAAACCAAAAATCCAACCCAATAAAATCAACCACTTACGCACCCAAAATCAGCCAAATCAGACGATTTCAGCAAAAAAGTGCTGAACTTGGGTGAACTGTTTTTTGTAGATCAATTTGATAACCGCATCCCAGGTTTTCGTAGGAACAGTTTTGACCTCTTTTCTGATCCATCATTGGATTTCGTTTGCAGAAAAGCGAATGGAGGGCAGCTGCGTTTCTATCCCAGTAGGTGTAAGTCCGGCCCGCTTCATTTGGCTCTTTAATTCCTTATGCATTTCATCACTGAATGCTATGCGCTCGCTTTGATTGATATGTGCGTTTGACTTCGCCGTACGGTGAACTCGCGTCGGCCTCGAAAGTAAGAACGTCATCACGGCATTCCAGCTGTTGCGGTTCGCACTTTTCACCTTGCCATTGACCCATCGATAAATGTCACACGCCGCGCATTGGGCCTCGGGAATTGACAAGGATATGACCCGCGGAGAGAGCTGCGTGCGTGTCAGCTCAGCTTTAAGCGCATCAATATGTTTATCGGTTAGGAGTAATTTGTGTCGTTTGGCTTTTGGTCTCAGAGCCTCGCCAATGACTTGCTTGATATGGGGCAGTTCAAGCAGAGCATTTGCCAGTGCCTTATGGTCTTCGGTGAGTTGAGTATTGGAGCGATTGGCGAGCGCACTAATCTTTCTAGGCTCGAGCGAAAGTCCGGTCTTTTCATAAACGGCATTCGATAGCTTCTGTGCGTCCTCTCCAAACAGATTTAGCACCCGCCTTATGATTATGATTTCTCGTGGCTGCTCTGTTTTTACCATTGCGGCAGTTTATCAATGGCGCTCTCAGGATGCAGTAATTTGTGACCTGTCTGTCCACAGGCCGTTTTCACTAGCGAGACTCTCTCGCGTGATTGGCTTCGTAATATGCCCGCAAAACCGTATTCATGCGGCTCTGATAGCCTTTACCTTGAGACTTAAACCACTCCACGATATCTTCATCAAAGCGTATAGTGAGTTGTTTCTTGCCCGTTGGCAGGCGTACTTCTGCTTCTTCAAAAAAGGATGCATCAAGCTCTGGGATATCGCTATGATCAATATCCTCATCTCTGATCGCTTTCAAACGCTCAAGTTCGGCTTTATCGACCTTGGCACTACTGAGTGATTTTCGCACGGTAGTCATAGTAAAGCTTCCTTTCCGAACGGTTGGCCGGACGAGCAGAAATAATCCGCAATGTACCGTCTCGGTCTGTATGAACGACGACAATCACAACCGTTCCTTCGATCATGCCGACGCTGATCTCTCGCACTTCACCATAATCTTCACGGTCATCGGTACGAGTGAGCACAATGTCATTGAATATGGCGATAGCGGTTTCGAAGCGAAGCTTGTGCTTTTTCAAATTCGCTTCGTTTTTCGCATCATCCCACTCAAATTCCATATCTAATTGTAACAACAAATGTAGTTACATGCAAGAAAATTGCGATACCTACCTCTAGAAACTGCTACGTTAGACTTTCAAAGAGAGCCGAAATTGACTTCTACATCACCTACATCACCTCCAAAAAGAACGAGACCACATAGCTTGATTGCGGATCGACCCGCAAATTTGACCTCTCGCGAGGGGTATGTGATGCCATTTCCAAACAATTTGAGCGCCAACTTTGGAACGATCCTAGAGATGATTGCCGTATCATTTGCTAGCCCTACCGAGTCTACACAACTCCGCATGACAACGGGCTACGTTCCGGATCGCAGGGCGTGCCGCTGGCCGTCCTGGAACCCGGTCTCGCGACCGATTTCATGGCCCAGCGCGGCGCTCGTCAGCCGCGTCTGGCCGTGCCACATGATCTGGTTGCCCGGGTCCGGCGGCCGCCGCAATTGCGAAGGCGGCAGGGACGCCCTACACGCCGCAGAAACGTATCCGAAAACTACCAAACCCGTAGCGGCTCACGCCACTTCGGCTCGGCTTCCAATTCACAAAAGGTAGTGCCAATATCGGCGCTTTCCGAAAATAATATCAATTTGAATCAACAGGTTACGAGACCGTATAGGTCAAAAATGCTGAACTTGGGCCCAGTCTTCAAGTTGGAAGACGAGAAAGGGTCCAATCGGCTCAGTAATGAGTACTCTCACGAGTTGTGCCGTGCGGGTTAGAGGACCAAAGCGCGACGATACCATAACTTGGATTTTCTTTGAGCCTTTACGATGATGATGGCGGCGGCGCTTCATGCGCAATTATATTTTACTATCCAAGTTTTGCGATCCAATTTGGCATTAGAAACATGGATTCTGCTGCTCTTTGGGTTTCGATCACCATTAACCTCATCACAAACTGGCGCATGCCCCTGTTTTTCCTACTATCAGGTTTTTTCACAATGTTGGTGGTTCAACGAAAAGGTCTCACCCAATTCTGGCAGGATCGTGCCATCCGAGTAGGTGTCATCCTGCTATTATTTTCAGCGCTCTATGATCTTCTGGATGGCTCGTTCGATTTTACCACCGGGCATTTATGGTTTATAAATAAAATCAATAATTTAGTATATTTATACTACTCCCACTCAATCGTCCCTGGGGGTTTTGATGTAATGTCGTAAAGAACCCGATTTATCCCCCTCACTTCGTTGACAATTTTAGAGGCCGTCTCGGAAAGGAAAGCGTGACTGAAGGCAAATGAGTCAGCGGTCATTCCATCAATGCTTGTGACAGCACGAAGGGCACAGACGAATTCATAAGTTCGGTCATCACCCATCACGCCGACCGATTTCACAGGAAGCAAGGTGGCAAAGGCTTGCCAGATATCGTCATAGAGACCATGTTTCCGAATCTGATCAATAAAAATAGTATCCGCTTTCCTGAGGATATCCATTTTTTCTTGAGTGACCTCGCCAGGACATCGGATCGCAAGGCCGGGCCCGGGGAAGGGATGGCGTTGCAAGAATTGACGGGGCAAACCGAGTTCGCGGCCGAGTTTGCGAACTTCATCTTTGAACAACTCCCGCAATGGCTCAACCAATTGGAGACCCAATTGCTCGGGCAAGCCGCCCACATTATGATGCGATTTGATGGTGGCCGAGGGACCGCCACTTGGACTCACGGACTCAATGACATCGGGATAGAGCGTGCCTTGTGCGAGGTGAGTCGCTCCTGTGATCTTGGCCGCTTGTTGCTTGAAAATATCAATGAAATGTTTGCCGATAATCTTCCGTTTCGCCTCAGGCTCCTTGACACCTTGAAGGGCGTTGAGGAAACGCTGTGATGCGTCAACAACCTCAAGAGGAATATTGAAGTGTTTTTGGTAGAGAGACGCCACATCACGCACTTCATTCTCACGCAGAAGACCGTGATCAACAAACACACAGGTCAACTGGCCGGGGAGGGCGCGATGAATGAGAGCCGCGGTGACCACCGAGTCGACACCCCCCGATAATCCACAGATGACATGGGCATCGCCAATCTCACGTCGCAATTTGACCCGCGCGCGATCATGAAAAGAACTCATTGTCCAATCGCCTCGGAATCCCGCTAGTCGACCAAAATTGGCGATGATCTGCGCGCCATTGACGGTATGATGGACTTCGGGATGAAATTGCAGTCCATAGAATTTCTTGACGGGATCTGCGACGGCGGCCATCGGGGCGTGACAAGATTGAGCCACCACTTCAAAGCCATCAGCGAGTTGTGTCACGCGATCGCCATGCGACATCCAGACAATTTCTTCACTTTCTTCAAACAAACCGGTCAATAGCGGATCATGATTGGCTTTATGTCTGTCAGCCGGGGTGAGGATCGCCCGTCCAAACTCACGGGGATGACCTTGTTCCACCCGACCGCCCAATTGTTGCATCATCACTTGCTGTCCATAACAAATACCCAGAATGGGGATATTCATCTCATAGATGGCGGGAGGTGGAAGAGGACAATCAGGCTGAGTAACACTCTCGGGGCCACCCGAGAGAATAATCGCTTGGGGTTGGAAATCTAGACGGATAAAGTCCTCGGTCACCTGATGGTAGGGATGGATTTCACAATAAATCTGGGCTTCTCGAAGCCGCCGAGCGATCAATTGGCTGACTTGACTGCCGAAATCGATGATCAATAATTTTTGATGGGTTGTTGTGGCCATTTTTAATTTTAGAAGTCACCGGTTGGATTTTTTACTGAGCCGCGCCAAAACGAATGGGAAATATTGTCGTCGAGGCCGATTTATTCATAGACTGACAGCCCTTCATTGAAAACCCAAAATGGCTATCTGTCGGAGAGATCATGTCGGCGAATTTTTGTTATGGGAAAATAGTAACTGTGGATCTCAATAAAGGTTTCGCTCTTGGGGTCTTGAGGAAAAGGTGCCATTGCAAAATGAC
>JAJEBG010000053.1 GCA_022824005.1 Paracoccaceae bacterium | reverse complement strand
GATCATGCCGGTCATCAATCAGTCAACACCCGTTCCTAGCCGGCTGTCATGGTCCTGGTCTCCTGTAACAATTGTTGCCATCAAGTCTGCGGATGACACCCGCAGGAGGCGGTTCGTTGAGAGGCAAGGCGGTGGAAGTGATGCTGAGCGACGAGGAGCGCAGGTTTCTCGAGACGCATGTCCGAATGCACAAGGCGCCGAAGTCGCTGTCCGACCGTTGCATGTCCTTCATCGACGCGCACAACGAGAAGCCGAAGCCCTACAAGTGGGTCAGGTCCGCCGACGAAATCTTCATATCCGTCAGGAGATTCTGCCTCAAGGCGAACGCGCTCGGCGAAAGCAAAAAGGTTTGATACGAACTTATGATTCAGGAGACTAGACAGCGAGACCACGAGACCTTGCCGTTCGTCCGCGTCCATAGATAGTGTTCGCCCGAAAATCATGCAACCCATTGACTACACTGGATGAATCGGACTATTCTGGAGCCGAAAATCCAACAAGAAGGGCCGGTTTCGAGCCGTTCGGGCGTGATTCGGGCCGAATTCCGCAATCCTTCGCTAGGCAAGCATGAGAAAGACGCACGATCCGCAACCGGGACTCGGCCAGGTCGGCATTGAGAGTATTGAGCTGGACCTCAGGTCTAGAGACGACCTCCTCGCACTACTCATCGGGCTCCAGCACCTGTATTCCGACGAGACCTTCCGCGAGCGGCTGTTCGCGCTCATGGAGGAGCACGTGCTTCCCGGCGTGGACCGGACGGTCGGGCAACCGGGCATAGAGATGTGGCGGATTCTCGTGCTGGGCGTGATCAAGCAGGGGCTGGGCTGCGGCTTTGACCGCATCCACGAGCTGGCAAACGAGCACAAGACGCTGCGCCGGTTCCTTGGACATGCGAATGTGTGGGACGAGCACCGCTACAAGCACCAGACGCTGGAGGACAACGTGAGCCTCCTGAACCCGGGCTCCTGGTCGAGGTCAACAGGCTGATCGTGGAGAGCGGCCACGCGGTTGCAGAAAGAAGCCTGGCGCGCCCTTGCGCGGGCGCGTTGACTTCTTCGTGGCCGAGACCGACGTCCACTTTCCCACGGACGTCAGTCTCCTGTGGGACGCGATGCGCTGCCTGATCCGCGTGACGGGCCGTGCGGCGACGGAGAACGACGTTCCCGGCAGGCACCAGTGGAAGCATCTGCTGAAGTCGGTTCGAAAGCTCTTCAACACGGCCCGGTCGCCGGCGTCGCCAGGGCGCGCGAATTCCTGTCCCGAAGCCGCGATCCTGTGGCCTGATTGCGCTATCAGGCCGGGCCACGGCATCGGAGCCGCTGGCGGATGCACAGGCGCTGCGGAAACCGAAGCCGGGAATCGTGGAATAAATGGGTTTTCTGGCAGACACTATATAGTGATTCTGGTATTCATGAATCCATTATGCGGAGTCAATGAACATGCGGGTAGACTCAGTTCGTCCAAGCAGGGCGGGTGACCAGTTTCACTACCGTTGGGCAGCGAGACGCTGCCTGCATCTGCTCTCGCCCAATTCCAAACTTGTGGCTGTAAGCATCGAGGGCGTTTCGGTCTCCGAGGCCTCAAGCTCAAACGCAGGGGGGGGAGAAGAGGTCATTGACGTTGCGGAATATTATGGGAGCGAATCTCTCTCCAAGTGCGACAAAGTCACTTATCTCCAGCTCAGGCACTCAACCGTGAACACCAAAAAACATTGGGTGCTGAGCGATCTCAAAAAAACGCTTGCAGGATTCCATAGCAGACACAAAGAATTTTTGTCCGGCATAAATGACCCAGATCAGCAGAAGGTCAAGTTCGAGTTTCTCACGAACCGCCCGGTGGCGGACTGGGTTCACAAGTTGCTGGGTCGTGCCAGGAAGAGAGGCCTCCTGCCTGACGATGCCAAAAAGTGGGCGGAGATAAGGCGATATCTTTCGACCAGTGACGAGGAGATTTACGCATTTCTAGAGCGATTTAAGATAACCGAAACTGCCGACGACTATTGGGAACAACGTAATATTCTGATCCAAGAACTGTCCGGCTATCTGCCTGACCCGGACCAAGACGCTGCCGACCAGCTGCTGCTACTGGTTACAAACAAGGCGCTGCCAACAAGCGCAAACAACCCATCAATTCGAAAGGAGGATGTTCTCCGTGTGCTCAAGACTGACGAGGAGCACCTATATCCTGCACCATGTCTCATTGAAGAAGCAGACGGGCTAATCTCTCGGGAGCAAGAAGATGACTTTGTCGATGCCATACTAAGCGAGACTGAGCATCCGATCGTAATTCATGCCGGCGGTGGTATTGGCAAAAGCGCGCTTGCTCGGACAATGTCAAAAAAGCTTCAAGGCGATGCGACAGTTGTACTCTATGACTGCTTCGGAAATGGTGGATATCGCAGCACCATAAGCCCTCGGCATCGGCATGACGTAGGGTGTTGCCAGATAGCTAATGAACTGGCCGCCGGAGGTCTGTGTCACCCACTTATCCATTCGCGTCTTGCAACACCATCGGATTACCTAAAGGCGCTTGATCGCCGCCTGCGTCAAGGCATTAGAGTCCTCTCAGCCGGCAATCCGCGCGCCAAAATTGTCATCATAATCGACGCGGCAGACAATGCCCAAATGGCGGCGGAGGAACGGGGTGAACAGGCCAGCTTTCCGCGTGATCTATTGAGACAGGATTTGCCGGATGGCGTGATCCTAGTGTGCTTGAGCCGCTCACACCGAGTGAAGAAGTATCTTGCTCCACCACTGGACTTTACAGACTTGGAACTAGCCCCCTTCTCAGAGGCTGAGACAAAGCTTCTCCTTAGCAAGAGCTACCCTGATGCCTCCGAACAAGATGTTCGTGAATTTCATCGACTGAGCTCGCAAAACCCAAGAGTGCAAGCGACGGCACTTGCTAACAATTCTTCCCTGCCCGAGACACTGGAAGCTCTCGGGCCCACGACCACCACCGTGGAAGATACAATTCGTCAGCTCTTTGAACGTTCCATTTCTTCGCTGAAGGACAAATCACCTGATGCCGAAGGCACGCAGATTCAGTTGTTTTGCGAAGCACTAGCGGCGTTGAGGCCGTTCGTCCCCATTCAAGTATTGTCGCAGGCATCGGGACTTCCGGCAGAAGCCATCAGAAGTTTTGTAGTCGACATCGGAAGGCCGCTGCTAATCAGGTCAGAAGCCATACAATTCTTTGATGAACCATCAGAAACCTGGTTCCGAGAAACCTACAAGCCAAGCAGCCATGATTTGTCGTCGTTTGTTGAGAATGTAATGCCGCTGGCGTCGAAGAGCAGCTACGTGGCGTCTGCCCTGCCGCAATTGATGCTTGAAGCCGGGATGTACGATCATCTCGTAGAAATGGTGTTGGCTAATGAAGCGCTTCCAGAGGCTAATCCGGCAGAACGGCGTCAAGTATCACTGAGTCGCGTGCAGTTTGCACTAAAGGCGGCGCTTCGACGCAAGCGATTGTCCGACGCTGCAAAGCTCTCACTCAAGGCCGGAGTAGAAACCGCAGGTGATGACCGCCAGCAGCAATTGTTTCAGGACAATACAGATCTGGTGGCGCAATTCCTGTCTGACGATCAAGTGCGTGAAACCGTCGCAAGCAACGAGTTTTCAACCGCGTGGCATGGAGGTCATCGGGCATATGAAGCAAGCCTGCTAGCTGGCAATGCCGGTACAGTCCCGGAAGCTCGAAACACCCTGCGCGTCGCCAAACGATGGCTGGAAAACTGGGCTCAACTCGATTCCGAATCACGCCGAGAAGCGGAAGTCACCGACAGGGACGTGGCTGAATTGGCCTTTGCGTCATTGCAGGTATCTGGACCCGATGCGTTTGTAGCTGATTTAGAGAAATGGACGCCCAAGAGTGTTGCCTATCGCGCGGGACTCATCGTGGCAAGAAAACTTGTCGACCTCGATCGCTGCAATTTGCTGGACGAAATCTGTGCGGCCTCAATGGACAACTTATGCATCTTGCTGGCGATCACGCAAGCCCAATCTGAAGTGCTGAGGTTCCCGCCAAAGGAAGCGGTTCTGCGAGCCTACTACGGTATGGCGTCGTCACCAAAACGGTTGAAGAAATATGTGAGTGAAAATGAATATCGGGAAGCTCTGCTGTCGGTGGTCGTTGACGTCACCTTGGCCGCAGCACACTACAATGTGGCACCGCGAAGCGAAATTGCGGCCACCCTCGCGAAGTACATGCCTGATCCGGCCAATTCGCACTTCAGCAGATTCTCGGCAGAGCCGAAATCAACCATCATTTCAGCCAATTGCCTGCGAGCCCGATTGGCTGATGAAGAGATCACTTTGAAGGACTTGGCCAGATCTGAAGTCCGAGAAGAGCTGACCAAGGGTGGGCGGGCCCATGGGCGTGAGGCACGCGACTTTCTGGATGAAGTTGGCCCCGTGTTCGACTGGTATATGCTGTGGGTACGAGTTCAACTTGGAGAATTCAAGACAGATTGCCCTGCTGACGAGATCAGTCGCTGCTTGAGTGAATACGGCAAGAACCGCATGTATCGAGAGAGTGATCGTCGCCATATTACTGGTGAAGTCGCGCGCCTGTGGCTGCATATCATAGCAAAGCTTGACGACCCTGATCCCTATATGGGTCGGTTTTTCGAGTGGAAAGAACACCTCAAGTGGCAACTGTTCACCCGGGATCTGAGTTTTCTGGCGAGGACGTGCTCGAATTTTCCATCACTGAACAAGTTCGCGATCGTCTTTGCAAAGGAAGCGGTCGAAATCATTGGAAACGAACGGATGGAAGCCGAGCAGAAAGTCGAAGGATTTTGCGAGATCGCACGGTCCATTTTTGTTCTAAATCGGGAAGAAGCAAACTGCTATTTCGATTTGGCTGTCGACGTCGCGGGCCGCATCGGACAGGAACACTTGGACTATTGGAAAGCCATTCTTGAACTCTCCGAGAAGGCTGCCGTCGCTGGCAAACCCCAGCCAGATTTGGCTTACCGAGTGTCACGAGCCGCTGAAGTGGTTTACGATTACGTCGCCCGCGACAAGTATTTCGATTGGGAAGGAACGGTTGAGGCGATCACGTGTCTCTGCCCCGCATCGTCGCTGGCGGTTCTGAGCCGATGGCGGGATCGCAAGTTTGGCCAGCAGAGCCGCAATCTTTCATTGGCTCTGTCCAAGCTAGTCGATCTGAAAGAAATAGGTGCAAAAAGCCACCTAGCGATGCAGGGGTTTGGCATTCACGGTCAGGCAGCGGAAATGCTCGAGGCCTCGATCAATGCGAGCGAGGACCAAGCGCTGAAGCAAAGAATGTTCTCCGATACCGTTCGATATTCGTTAATTTCGGGATCCTCCGCCTCTCAACTGCGCAAGCTAGAGAAGATCGGCGCGTCGCGTAACTGGTCGGTCGACCTGCTTGGTGCTCATCGGGCTGTATTGGTGCATCGCGAAGCCAAGGCAGATCAGAACGAGGTGCATTCGCAAAGGACAGGTTCTTCGACGACAAAGAAGAAGAAAGACTGGGATGCCACCTTTTCGGGATTAAACCCTGAATCTCAGGAGTCAGTTAGTGCTTGCTACAAGCGATCGCGGGAAGGCGAACCACCATATTTTTCAGAGTTTGTCACCCGATTCTTTGAGCGCGTGCCAACTGGAATGGAAGCCCCAGCGCTAAGGTCGCTGTTTTCGGTGAAGGATACCAGCCTATTTGACGTCCGGTATATCTTGGAGTCTCTCCCGAACGGCTGGAAGCATCTGCAGAGCACAAAGCGTGCATTGAAAGAAGCTGTTAAGAAAATATGTCGGACGAATTTCCATGAAATTTCAAAGAGCCGATACTACCAACCCTTGCCATTCGAGCTCATTACAGAGCTCACTGGAATATCAGAAAGCGAGATCTTTCGGATCGTCGTTGATGAGAGCTCGGAGCAGACCGAGCTATTCGGATCACAAAGATTGCTGACTCTTGTGGGGCTAGTTGCAGACCAAATTTCCCCGCAAGCAGCGCAAGACTCATTGCAGTTCGGTCTCGCACTGCTTGAAGAAGAGATGGACGACCGTGACGGTGATGGGCCGTGGAGACAAGAACTACTGCCTCCGGTCAACGCAGTAACCGCTTTAGCTGGATACACTTGGTCTTGCTTGGCGGCACCGGAAGTTTCGCAGAGGTGGCAAGCGGCTCACGTAGTAGGCCTGTTGTCCAGTTTTGCCGAAACGGATGTCCTGTCAGCCCTTGGTCAATTGGCTAATGGCACGGAACCTAATGTCTTCTGCGATACATCATTGCCCTTTTATGAGTATGCCGCCAAGCAATGGTTGCTTCTCGCCGTCCGACGAGCACTAAGTGACGGCCGCAGTGTACCAGATGAGATTGTCAGCTTCATACGGGAGAACTCTAGGCCAAAGGCCAAACACATGATCATACGTGGCATAGCTGCAGAGTGTGCGCTGATCTTGTCGGAAAGAGGAACCATTGAACTCGATGAGAGCGAGCAAAACCGGCTAGGCAATGTCAACTTATCAGGTTTTCCACCGGTGCAAAATGGTGCGCCCGACCTAGCACCGCCCAACGAGCACGAATCTGACGACGGGGACGATCGCTATTACTTTGGTTGGGACTTGTCACAATACTGGTTTAGCCCACTCGGTCGGGTTTTTGGAATCTCCTCAAAGGAACTTGAGCGCCGCGCCCTGAAAGTAATTCGCAATAAGTGGCAAGAAGTCGACACTGGAGCATGGATTGAAGACCCACGGGCAAAAAAGAGCCTATACGAGGGAATGGATGCTTACCATTCGCAAGGCTTCTATCCCCACACCTGGAGCTTGAACTTCTATCATGCTAGCAACGCGATGATGGAGGTCGCAGGCGATTTGATCGACACTACGCCAGCAATTGAAAATCCTGATTACGATGATCGGCTTGAAGACTGGATGCAGCGTCACTGGATCACGCGCGCCGATGGCAGGTGGCTGGCAGATCGTCGTGATCCCAAACCACCCAATTGGCCGGCCTGGAAGGATGCTGAAGAGGTTGAAAATTGGCCGTTTTCAGTCAACAAGAGTGACCTCCTTGGCCAGATCAGCGACCAGGATCGGATCCCCGTTTGGGGTGACTGGACAGAAGTGTCGGGGCATCGTGAGCAGTCTATACGCATTTCGTCAGCTCTGGTATCACGGGCAAAGGCCATGGCATTGCTCAGGGCCATGCAAACCGCGCCAAATCCAATGGAGTGTCGGATACCGTCAGCAGATGACGATACGGAAATCAAGGCAGGAGCATTTGAACTGCGAGGTTGGATTTCTGCCCGTGCCACAATCTTGGGAATCGACGAATACGACCCGTGGGCAGGCGTCATAAGCTTTCCGGCTTTGCGCCCAGATCTGTGGATCTGCGACCGGTTCCAACTGTCATCGGACCCAGAAGGTCGAACTTGGCAAAGTTCCAATGACCCTGCGGGCGTGCATTTCAACTCTATGGCTTGGGGTCGGCGGGAAGCCGAACGCGAATATCAAACTCCGGAACGTGGCGCGCGCTTAGAGATGCCTAAGGATGCACTCTTGCACTGTTTGACTGAGCTGAAAATGGACTTGATCATGCAAATCCAGATGCGAAGAAAGTTCAGGCGAGACTCGTACCGCTACCAAGAGGCGTCACCGGAAGGCTACGTTCCGCCTTATTACCTAGTCGCGAAAGTTGCATATGATGGCACAATCGAAACAATCTAATCGCACGATCGAACTCGGGAAAAGGATTGTTCATGAACTGGAGCTGAAGCAAAGCTGTGACACTCTAAGTCGTTGGATGGCTCATGACATAGCTGAGCTGATTAAGTTGGCCGAACAAGGCACTCCATCCGAACAGTCAGAACGGCGAAGGCAGTGTCGGGCAGCAATTCTTGAAGTGTAGGAACACGTTCATTCGCTTCCACCAGATTGTCGCCCGTTTCGTGATTTAGAAGCAATTATAGAAACGATACGAGCACTGGACCCAAATGAACAAGATTTTTTTTTACCAAAGACAGGCACATGACCTAGCAGACAAGTCGGAACTGCCTGAATCTGCAAAGGAATGGCTGAAGCTGTCAAGGGGCATTGACTATTGCGCCAGACTACTAATTCGCATGTGCCTTGATCGGGTCATGGCCGAGACGTCAGGTGAGTCTCGGGAGTTGCTTGAGTTAGCTGCGGATACTGACGCTCATGAGTTGCCGATTGTGAGATTCGTATACGAGATCGAGAGGCAAAATAAAAATTCGAATGATTCGGTGAAGGAGTAAAAAAAGGAACTTCAGAATAGACTGGATAATCTGAATGGAATGGTGCAGCTTTCCCAAAAACTGGCTCACGACATTCAAAGCCAGATCAACGAGCTGGAAGACGGCTGACGGCCAATTCACGACGATTGCCGTTCGCTGAGATCGGTCTCCGTACGCGCAAAAATTGACACTAAACGGATATTCACTGACTGGAAGATGGTTTTGCCCATGCGCGACAGGGGTTTCGGCCGGAATCAGGCTGTCTCGTTTATGTAAGCATCGCGATCCGGGTCCATGCCGAGCAGTTCGAACGCCCGTGCCTGTAGTTGGGTCGGCTCCGAGGCCAGAAGGAATCGGCTGTCGGGCCGTCCGGGAAGGGAGGCGTGGTTCACCGTCAGCGTGCCGAGGTCGGAAAGAAGCGTCGTGAAGCTGTGGACCGGCCGCCCGCAGATGATTCGGTTTTGTTCTCCCGGCTGGCCGTTCGCGGGTCCCCAAAATGCTGTCGGCGGGGCACCGATCCACGCAATCCCCGTCGAAAGCCCAAAAACGCCGCCAGATTCAACGCGCGGCGATGCAATCTTGGATCTGGTGAGATTTGCGGGTAACAAAACAACCTTGGAATTCTATCTGAGAAGAACGCGCGACAGTGATAAGGGAAAAAAATAGCAGAATGCAAATTGAAGAACTCGCGATACCGCAGGTTAAACTCCTACACACCAAACGGCATGAGGATGAACGAGGGTATTTTTACGAGACTTACAATCAAAAACGGTTATCTCAATTGGGCATTGATGTCGAATTCGTGCAAGACAACCTCTCGTTCTCCACAAAAGCCCCGACCGTTCGGGGTCTACACTTTCAGTGCCCGCCTTTTGCCCAAGCAAAACTTGTGCGTGTTCAATACGGTGCCATCTACGATGTTGCCGTTGACCTACGTCAAGGCTCACCGACATTCGGTACTCATGTCGGTGTCACGCTCTCGGCGGACAACGGGCAGCAATTGTTTGTGCCGGTGGGATTTGCTCACGGATTTATGACTTTGGAGCCTCGCACGGTTGTGGCCTACAAGGTCAGCAGCCATTACGCGCCCGCTCTTGACGGAGGACTTTTGTGGAATGACCCAGATTTGGGCATTGAATGGCCGCTTTCAAGCGCCAACCCAATCCTATCAGAAAAAGACCAACTCCTGCCGTCTCTGAGCGAGTTTGAGAATCCATTCTCTTGATAGCGGTCAGTCAAATAATTAATTTATCCTCTTAAAAAACTGCGTCGTTGGCGTCATAAAGAATGAGAGAAATTCAATTCATTTTGGATTAAATCGGGCTTTGAAAATGAAAACCTGTCAGATGCATAGAGACATTAATGAAGAAAGTCTAAACAAGGAGTCTTTGAGCGATGTCAGTCAGTAAAGCAGCAGGCATACATTGAGAAAATTTGTATCATGAAAATTCTTCTCTTGGGGTCAACGGGACAATTGGGACGCAGTATTCTGCGAACGAACGCCCTATCCCCGGCACATCATGACATATTGACTCCGAGCCGGCAGAAACTTGATCTCGTTCGGATTGATGAGATTTCATCAGACTTGAAAAATGTCTCATTCGACATTCTCATCAACTGCACAGGCTTTCACGACGTCGACAGAGTCGAATTGGAGCCAGAATTGGGTTTCAGGGTTAACGCCTACGCGGTGCAAGAATTGGCACGGGCCTGCGCCCGTCAAAAGGCTCGGATGATTCATATCAGCACAGATTTTGTCTTTGGCGGCGATGAATCAAACTCAACGCCACTCACTGAAACCGATCCCGTGGTTCCTGTGAATGCCTATGGAACCACAAAGTTTTTGGGAGAGCGTCTCGCTTCATGCACGCATCAAAATATTGTCATTTTACGTGTGGCGTCGCTCTTTGGGTTGGGAGGTATGTCCCAAACCCAGTCAAACTTTGTGGAAGCGGTTCTCGCCCAAGCGGGCGAGGGGCGTGAATTCCGAGTTGTCGATGACCAAACGGCGTCACCAACGAGTGCCGAGGATGTGGCCTCTGCCATTCTAGCTTTGATGCGTTATGATTCAGTGTCCGGCATTTACCATCTTGTAAATTCTGGTCTCACAACAAAATTCGGCTTTGCCCAAGAGATTCTTCGGCAGGCGAAATTACCCGATTTGATCAAACCCTGCGCGAGCACGGAATTTGCGACACCGGCCAAAAGGCCAAAATTCAGCGCATTAGACAATCAACAATTTTGCTCCACCGTTGGGGACATACCGCCTTGGCAGGATGCCCTAACTCGGTATTTGTCTGCAAGGTGTTTGACTTAACCGGGTGCAACCCAGGCGTCTCCTTAGCAGGCAAGAGCACCAAGAGCTGCCTTGAAAATCAGTTGGCGCACTTGAAGAAACCAGCAGACTTTGACCCATTAAAGTTCTGAAGATGACAGTTTCCGGCTTTTTGAATGGGGCCGACCTCGTGGATTTATCTGCAATTGACTCTTGCTCAACGCTCACGGAGATCAAGTCCCAAGAATAAAAATTTCTAAAACTTTTAGGAGCGCATTGACTGATATGCAGATCACGGGTTCTTGGAGGCCCATCAAGTAGACTTAATGGCTCTCCCTTCAACATCCCTCAGGGTATTCTCAACCAATCCTTTTCCGCTACCACAACCGAATTTTGGGCTTTAAATTTGCGACAGTCAAAAATCTTCGAAAATCCGGTGTTGAAGGTGACGGTGACAATTGAAATAGCCTGCCGTGGAGAAGATATTTTCGCGGATTTAGGCATGTGAATTCACGAACATATTTGGCGGAGATATTGACCATATTTACTGTTGCCAAAATATTGAGCCCGCTTCTTAAGATTATCGTGAGTGATCCAGCCATTTTTAAAGGCAATTTCGTCAGGGCTGCCAATTTGAAGCCCTTGTCGTTCTGACAGTGTCCGAACGAAATTCGAAGCATCCAGTAGATGTCCATGTGTGCCCACATCGAGCCATGCGTACCCCCGACCTAGCTTGGTGACACTGAACTGTCCATCACGAAGATATGACTTGAGGAGTGAGGTGATTTCCAACTCACCTCTTTTTGAAGGTGTCAATTCTGCCGCTCTTTTGGAGGCGGTGCCGTCCATAAAATACATTCCACACAGGGCGTAACTAGATTTAGGAACGGCCGGTTTTTCGACGATGGATATTGGCTGGTCATCACCATCAAATTCAACAACCCCATATTGAGTTGGATCCGCAACCTGATATGCAAACGCTGTTGCGCCCAAACTCTTCATGTCAGCCTCCGCTAATGTTTCAGGCAAGCCATGACCAAAGAAGAGATTATCTCCGAGCATCATTGCACTTGGGCATCCGTCCAAAAAACTCTCAGCGAGCAGATAGGCCTGTGCCAAACCATCGGGGCTTGGCTGTTCAATATATTCGATTGAACATCCCCATTGGGAACCATCACCGATGAGACGGCGGTATTGGTTTTGGTCGGTGACAGTCGTTATAACGACCAATTGTCGAATACCCGCGATCATTGCCACCGACAGGGGATAGTAAATCATCGGCTTGTCGTAAATAGGTAGGAGCTGTTTGGAGACTCCCAAAGTGATGGGATAAAGGCGGGTTCCCGTTCCTCCGGCTAATATGATCCCTTTGCGAGTCTTGTTCATCTTTCGGGTTTCCTTCTTTAGCCGAGGTCAGGTGATCATCATCTATAATCAATTTGTCTATCTCGCATTCGGCGGGCAGAAATTATGGATAGCAAATGATGTGATGTCGTCAGACATTGTCGTGGTCAGTAAGCATCGCACAAATCAAGCCTAGCCACTTTGTTTGTCAACAAGCGGATTCCACCAATCGCGATTTTCAAGATACCATTTGACGGTATCTTTGAGGCCTATGTCCATGGTAATTTTTGGCTGCCAATCGAGCTCCTTTTGTATCCTGCTCGGATCAATCGCGTAGCGAAAGTCATGACCGGGTCGGTCCTCAACCATTCTAATCAGTTCGGAATACGAGCTATTTTGTGGCCGCAGTTGGTCGAGGATGTTGCAGACCTGCCGCGTCAATTCCATATTGTTCATTTCGTTCTCTGCCCCGATATTGTAGCTCCGCCCGATCTGGCCCTGTAGCAAGACTTTTATCAGTGCTATGGCATGATCACTGACATGAATCCAATCACGGCACTGCTTTCCTTCGCCGTAAATGGGGATGTCTTTTCCATCCAAGGCGCAGGTAATGATCTTTGGAATCAGTTTTTCAGGCAACTGAAAAGGACCGAAATTGTTGCTGCAATTGGACATGACAACCGGCAGGCCATACGTTTCAAACCAAGCCCTAACCAAATGGTCGCTGCTCGCTTTGGTCGCCGAGTAGGGGTTGCAGGGGTTGTAGCACGATTCCTCAGAAAACCGGCCATGGTCTCCAAGTCGACCATAAACTTCGTCTGTTGATACATGGTGAAAGCGAAAGCCTGCAGGTTGACCATTGCCTTGCCAATACGCTAAGGCAGCATTCAGCAGGTTAAAGGTTCCAAGAATATTTGTCTCAATAAAGCCTTTTGGATGTTGAATTGAATGATCAACATGGGTTTCAGCCGCGAGATGCATAACGGCATCAGGACGGTGGGTATTAAAAATTGAGTCTATTCCAACGGCATCACGGATGTCCGCTTGTATGAAGGTGTAATTCTTGGATCGTGATGGGACGGCGGCCCGAGCCAATTCAGCAGGAATCATGGTCAGTGCATCGACATTGACGATATGTAGAGGCTGATCTCTTCCATTTTGGCATTCAAAAACTCTCTTGTCTGATCCTGTCAATCCATCGCCGAGAATTTGGCGAATGACAGCAGAGCCGATAAATCCACATCCTCCAGTTACCAAGAGTTTCATTTTCTTATCCTTACAGACAATTCAGTTCCAATCAATTGCCTGACAGCACAACATCTTGCCCCCTTTGGTTCACTGAGCGTTGGATTGTGGCGGCACTTGAACTAGTGAATGTGTGGGCCGTGTCACCGGCCCTTTCTCAAAGACACATATTGAATCATGAATGTGAATGGCCGAGCATGTATCGGAAATCGCAGCACATTTCGCTTGATGGATATGATACCAGCGATGAAGATCGTCAATCAAAAATCGGACATAGTTGAAGAAATTGCCCCTCTTCCAATAACCACCACCAAACGTTCTCCAATACGCGGTGTGAAGGTCTCCAACCGTATATATACCGCTTCGGCTCACTTGTGGAAAGAGGTGTTCTAGGGTCACCTTGATATCTTTCATCCTATTGCTGCCATCATCCAGAACAATATCAATCTCGCCCCCCATTTCTGAAACCACTTGGTCAAGAAAGGCGAGATCATTTTGTGAACCGATCCTTACCTGACCACTTATTCCGTCCCCACTTCCGCAGTGAAGTGCAACGCTCGTCCCTCATCGCAGTGAGGGCGTAGCCCGAACGGAGAATGAGGGACGGTTTGAGAGCATTCTCTCCTCTGATCCCGCTCGAAAACAGCTTCAGTTCTATCGAAATCAAGTTTATGCAACGCTGCTGTCGGATTCAAGCCACAGGTAATCGTGGCGCAGCATAGAATTTGCTACACGTTGCGGCGTCTGAACGTGGTGCAAATGGTCAGGGCGGTTTCACTTCACGGCCGAACATTACCGCTGTTGGCGTCGGATATCCCAGGACTTTCCTTGGCCGCCCGTTGAGACGATCCTGTACCTTCTGAACCTCTTCGTCACATATCTTGCGAAAGTCTGTACCCTTTGGGAAATACTCGCGCACCAAACCTTTGGTATGCTCGTTCAGACCACGCTCCCATGAATGGAATGGCTTGGCAAAGAAGAAATCCGCATCAAGTCCTTCGGCCACATGGCTGTGGTCCGCAAACTCCTTGCCGTTGTCTGCCGTGATTGTGTGAACCACAGCCGCAACATAGTTCAACTTTCTGATCATAGTCGAGCCGACCAGATCTGCGGTCTTTTTGTCTACTCGCCCCAGCAAGGTGTATTTCGCGGCACGATCAACCAGCGATACGATTGCCCCACTGTGAGCTTTGCCGATGATGGTATCGGCCTCCCAGTCGCCGAGCCGCTCCTTTGCCTCAACGACCTCAGGGCGCTCGGAAATGTCCACTCGGCCAAGGATATAACCCCGCCCGGAATGGTTGCCACCCTTCCAGTTCGGCTTCTTGCCGCGCCGTCGAAGGTTCTTCCACAAGTCACCGCCGGCTCTGCGATCTTCATGAATGCGATCATAGATCCGTTGCCGACCCACCGGGCGCCCCATCAGTCGGAATCGGCCACTGATCTGCTCGGGGCTCCAACCCTCCTGCAGCTGTTTCTGAACTTCAGCCCATAGCTGAGGCGTTAAGCGCCATGAAACAGACGAGACCGCCCTACGGCACGTTTCTGCCATCCTCTGCGCCTGCTTGTGACGGTAACCCCGTCCCCCGGTGTTGCGCTTGATCTCCCGGTAAACTGTTGACCGGTCTCGGCCCAACTGCCGAGCAATCGCACCTTGTGAAAACCCGGTTTTCTTTAGCGCTTCAATCTGGCATCTTTCTTCGTAGGTCAAGTGACGGTAGCCTTTGGGCATGACAAACGTTCCCTTTTTTTCATATAGGAACTGTCGCCGTTACTTGGCCACCACGCAACATCATGCGTCCAAAACACATGATCAAACATGCATCAAGTGTTGCACTTCACTGTGGAACGGGGGAATTATGAATGAGGGAGCCTCGGGAGGCAGGTCA